>NZ_JBFAWL010000057.1:0-1445 GCF_040680275.1 Streptomyces sp. NPDC052079 | reverse complement strand
CCTGCTAGAACCGTGTCGACCAAGATCACTGTTCAGCAGGAGCCCCATTGGACGCCAAGTCTGTCATTGCTCACGAGGTAGCGGTTGCCGCGGGTCCGTTCGCGCCGGGCCACCTCGGCGAGTTGACCCGGGTTGTCCCGTTCGAGATGGTCGACGAGGTGCTGGCCGAGACCGGCAGGACACAGCAGCGGATACGCGACCTTCCCTCGCGTGTGGTGGTGTACCTGCTGCTGGCCGGGGCGCTGTTCCCCGGGATCGGATGGCAGGAGGTGTGGCAGCGGCTGACGGCCGGGCTGGACGGTCTGGAGACGGCGGCTCCGACGGCCGGTGCTCTGGCTCAGGCCCGCAGGCGGGTCGGGGCGGTGCCACTGCGGCGCTTGTTCGATCTGCTGCGCGGACCGGCCGCCGGGATCAGGACCGCGGAAGCACGGTGGCGGGGCCTTCTCGTCTGCGCTGTCGACGGCACGCTCGTAGCCGTGCCCGACAGCCCGGCGAACCAGGCCGAGTTCGTCAGGCACCGCTGCAACAACGGCGGGGCGGGATATCCCTCGCTCCGTCTGCTGGTCCTGGTGTCCTGCGGCACCCGTACCGTTCTGGACGCGGTGTTCGGCCCGACCGCGAAGGGAGAGACGTCCTATGCCCCGAGCCTGGTCCGCAGCCTGCGCGAGGGCATGATCGTCCTGCTGGACCGGAACTTCGCCGTCCAGGCACTGGTCGAGGCGGTCACCGGCACGGGAGCGCACGTTCTCGTCCGCGTGAAGCAGCACCGCAGGCTGCCGGTCCTCAGGCGTTTTCCCGACGGCTCTTACCTCTCCGGGCTCGGAGCCGTCGCGGTCCGGGTCATCGACTGCGAGATCACCGTCAGCACTTCCCAGGGACGTCACACCGGCGCATACCGTCTCGTCACGACCCTGACCGACCCCCACACGCACCCCACCGCGGAGCTCATCAGGCTCTACCACGAGCGGTGGGAGATCGAGACCTCCTACCTGGAGATCAAGTCCACTCTTCTGGGCGGTCGGGTCCTGCGTGCCCGGACCCCGGCCGGCGTCACCCAGGAAGTCTTCGCTCTCCTGGTCACCTACCAGGTCCTGCGACTGGCCATGGCGGATGCCACCGGCCTCCGCCCGGACACCGACCCCGACCGGGCCAGTTTCTCCATCGCGCTGAACACCGCCCGCGACCTGCTCGTCCAGGCCGCAGGCGTCTTCGACAACACAGCCGTCGATCTCGTCGGAACCATAGGCCGCCGGGCGATGGCCGGCCTCATGCCCGACCGGCGCATCCGCACCCGGCCACACGTCGTCAAACGCGCCATTTCGAAGTACAACGCCAGAGGCACCGTCGACAGAACCAGCTACAAGGCCACCATCAGCATCGACATTGACCACCCGCACCCCTTGACGCCGGGCGCCCAACGCTAACTACACGGCATTGGTACTAGC
>NZ_JBFAWL010000055.1:0-1663 GCF_040680275.1 Streptomyces sp. NPDC052079 | reverse complement strand
ACCTCGATCTTTCTTGATGGGCCGCCGACGGAGTCGGTGGCCCATCTTGTTGCTGGTGATGGAGGTTGGGCAGGCTGGCGGCCCGAGTGTCGTCTCGGGTGGACGCCGGGTTCCACTGCTCCGGGTGGTGAGGTGCTTTCGTAGGGGCGGGTGGATCCGCTGGTCAGCCGGGATTCGGCAGGAGTGCGAGCTGGTCGAGGGCGGCGGTGATGTGGCGGGTCCAGGGCCAGTGCCGGGCGAGGCGGAGGCTGCGGCGTCGGCCGGTGGTGACGAGCTGTCCGGCCGCGGCGAACAGCCGGAGCCGCAGGCGGCGGGGCTCCCAGAGCCGGGCCTCGCCGGTCAGGGCGAGCATCGGCATCCAGGCCAGCAGGTCGAGAGCGATCTGGACGATCTCGAGCCAGACCTTGTTCTGGGCCGTGCGGTGCAGGGGCAGGTTCCGCAGGCCGGTGGCCCGGGCGGCACGAATCCGGTCCTCGGCTCTCGCCCGCCGACGGTGACGCAGCTCGAGTTCGGCGATCGGCCGGTCGGCGGTATTGGTCGCGAAACAGGTCAACCGCATGCCGTCCGCGTCCGTCAGTCTCAACTGAGCCCCGGGATGGGGACGTTCCTTGCGGACGATCAGCCGCATGCCCGTCGGCCAGCCGTCCAGGACATCGCCGGTGAGCTCGGCGACCCAGGCCCCGTCCCGGACCTCGCCGTCCGCCTCGACCGCCGCCGACCAGGCGGATGCGGGAACCTTCAGGACGTGCTGGTGGACCTGCTCGGTGATCACCATGCCGACCGAGTAGGACAGCCACCGCCCCCGCCGGGCCAGCCAGGCCACGAAGTCGTGGGTGCCGCCCGCGGAGTCCGTGCGGATCAGGGTCCGCCGGCCCCGCCGGTACTCCTTCGGCAGTTGGGCCAGGGCGAGCCGGGCGGTGGTGATGTGGTCGGCGGCGGTGTTCGATCCCGCGTTGCCTGGCCTGAGCAGGGCGGCGACCGGTTCCCCGGTTCCGCCGGGGCCGTGGTCGACGAACGCCATGAGCGGGTGATGGCCGTAGGTCCGCTTCCAGGTCGGGGCGGCGTCCTCCTTGTCGGAGTGCGCGACAACCAGCACACCGTCCAGGTCGACGGTCACCGTCCCGCCCGCGTCGGGCGCCGCCCGGCCGGCCAACTGCCAGACCCGCTCACGCGCTTGGGCCCGTGCGGAACGGATCGCCTGCAGGGCCTTCTCCCCGGAGACGGCAAGGGCATCGATCAGGCGGGAAACCGTCGGATCGGAAGCGACCGGCCCGAACACGGCCGGCTCGGCCCGCAGCATGCCCACGTCCGCGAGACAGTCCCCACCTGACGCGACCGCCAACGCGACGTCCAGCAGGACCTTCCCGGGATCGTGAACGGCCCGGGCCTTCCGCCACGGTGTCAGCGCCGCGGATATCGCGGCGTCCAGACCGGCCTTGCGGACCGTCTCGACCAGCAGCACGCTCCCGGCCTGTGAGACGACGGCCCGACCGCCGCCCTCGGTGCGGACACGCGGGTAGGACCCGATACGCTTCTTCACCTGGAGAGTGCTTCTTCCTTGCGCCGACATGGACCCTAGACAAGTCCCATCGTTGCAGGTCAGGAGCACTCTCCGCTTATTTGATCAAGCCTCGGACACCCCACCTCGTGAAAGCGCGAGGTT
>NZ_JBFAWL010000054.1:0-1664 GCF_040680275.1 Streptomyces sp. NPDC052079 | reverse complement strand
CCTCGCGCTTTCACGAGGTGGCCTGTCCAGTGGTTGATCAGAAACGCAGAAGTGCCTCTGACCAGCAAGAATGAGGATTGTCGAGGTCCTTGTTCCTGCCACCATCGGAGGCACTTCCCAGGTGAAGCACTCTATCGGGTCCTATCCCCATGTCCGCGTCCGGGACGACGGCCGTCAAGTCGTCTCCCAGGCCGGGGCGGTCCTGCTTGTGGAGACGGTCCGCAAGAGCGGCCTTGACCAGGCGATATCCGAAGCGTTGTCGCCGTGGCGGAAGCCGCGGGCCGTTCACGACCCCGGGAAGGTCCTCCTGGACGTCGCCCTGGCGGTCGCGTCGGGCGGGGACTGCCTCGCGGATGTGGGCATGCTGCGGGCCGAGCCGGCCGTGTTCGGGCCGGTCGCCTCCGACCCGACGGTCTCCCGCCTGATCGACACCCTCGCCGCCTCCGGCGAGAAGGCCCTGCAGACGATCCGCTCCGCGCGGGCCCAAGCCCGCGAGCGAATCTGGCAGTTGGCCGGCCGGGCCGCGCCCGACGCGGGCGGGACGGTGACCGTCGACCTCGACGGGGTTGTGGTGGTCGCGCACTCCGACAAGGAGGATGCCGCACCCACCTGGAAGCGGACCTACGGGCATCACCCGCTCATGGCCTTCGTCGACCACGGCCCCGGCGGCACCGGAGAACCCGTCGCGGCCCTGCTCAGGCCGGGCAACGCAGGATCGAACACCGCCGCCGACCACATCACCACCGCCCAACTCGCCCTCGCCCAGCTGCCGAAGCACTACCGGCGCGGGCGACGGACCCTGATCCGCACCGACTCCGCGGGCGGCACCCACGACTTCGTGGCCTGGCTCACCCGGCGCGGGAGGTGGCTGTCCTACTCGGTCGGCATGGTGATCACCGACGCGATCCACAGCCACGTCCTCAAGGTTCCCCCGTCCGCCTGGACGCCGGCCGTCGAGGCGGACAGCGAGGTCCGGGACGGGGCCTGGGTCGCCGAGCTCACCGGCGACGTCCTGGACGGCTGGCCGAAGGGCATGCGGCTGATCGTGAGGAAAGAGCGTCCGCATCCCGGGGCCCAGTTGCGGCTCACGGATGCGGACGGCATGCGGCTCACCTGCTTCGCGACCAACACCGCCGGCCGGCCGATCGCCGAACTCGAGCTCCGTCACCGCCGGCGGGCGAGGGCCGAGGACCGCATCCGGGCCGCCCGGGCCACCGGCCTGCGGAACCTGCCCCTGAAGCGCACGGCCCAGAACAAGGTCTGGCTGGAGATCGTGCAGATCGCGCTCGACCTGCTGGCCTGGATGCCGATGCTCGCCCTCACCGGCGAGGCCCGTCTCTGGGAGCCCCGCCGCCTGCGGCTCCGCCTCTTCACCACCGCAGGACAGCTGGCGACCACCGGCCGCCGCCGGATCCTCCGCCTGGCCCGGCACTGGCCCTGGACCCGCCACATCGCCGCCGCACTCGAACGGCTCGCACTCCTGCCGAACCCCGGCTGACCAGCGGATCCACCCGTCCCTACGACAGCACCACACTCATCCGGAGCAGTGGAACCCGGCGCCACCCCGAGACGACACTCGGGCCCCTGGCCTGCCCCGCCTCAGCCCACGGCACGAAAACGGTCCACCGACTCCGTCGGCGGACCGTCACGCAAGATCGAGGCTA
>NZ_JBFAWL010000053.1:0-1776 GCF_040680275.1 Streptomyces sp. NPDC052079 | reverse complement strand
CCAACCAGGCTGAGGGAACCTTTGGGCGCCTCCGTTACTCTTTAGGAGGCAACCGCCCCAGTTAAACTACCCATCAGACACTGTCCCTGATCCGGATCACGGACCCAGGTTAGACATCCAGCACGACCAGACTGGTATTTCAACGACGACTCCACCCGAACTGGCGTCCGGGCTTCACAGTCTCCCAGCTATCCTACACAAGCCGAACCGAACACCAATATCAAACTGTAGTAAAGGTCCCGGGGTCTTTCCGTCCTGCTGCGCGAAACGAGCATCTTTACTCGTAGTGCAATTTCACCGGGCCTATGGTTGAGACAGTCGAGAAGTCGTTACGCCATTCGTGCAGGTCGGAACTTACCCGACAAGGAATTTCGCTACCTTAGGATGGTTATAGTTACCACCGCCGTTTACTGGCGCTTAAGTTCTCAGCTTCGCCCACCCGAAGGTGAGCTAACCGGTCCCCTTAACGTTCCAGCACCGGGCAGGCGTCAGTCCGTATACATCGCCTTACGGCTTCGCACGGACCTGTGTTTTTAGTAAACAGTCGCTTCTCGCTGGTCTCTGCGGCCACCCCCAGCTCAGAGCGCAAAGGCTCATCACCAGGAATGGCCCCCCTTCTCCCGAAGTTACGGGGGCATTTTGCCGAGTTCCTTAACCATAGTTCACCCGAACGCCTCGGTATTCTCTACCTGACCACCTGAGTCGGTTTAGGGTACGGGCCGCCATGAAACTCGCTAGAGGCTTTTCTCGACAGCATAGGATCATCCACTTCGCCACAATCGGCTCGGCATCAGGTCTCAGCCACACGGTGCACGGATTTACCTGCACACCGGCCTACACCCTTACCCCGGGACAACCACCGCCCGGGATGGACTACCTTCCTGCGTCACCCCATCACTCACCTACTACCAGCTCGGGTCACCGGCTCCACCACTCCGGCCTCGTCCGAAGACTCAGCCGGCGGCTTCACGGGCTTAGCATCACTGGATTCGATGTTTGACGCTTCACAGCGGGTACCGGAATATCAACCGGTTATCCATCGACTACGCCTGTCGGCCTCGCCTTAGGTCCCGACTTACCCTGGGCAGATCAGCTTGACCCAGGAACCCTTAGTCAATCGGCGCACACGTTTCTCACGTGTGAATCGCTACTCATGCCTGCATTCTCACTCGTCAACCGTCCACAACTCGCTTACACGGCTGCTTCACCCGGCAGACGACGCTCCCCTACCCAACCCAGCACCCGTTAGGGCTATCTGCTGGATTGACACGACTTCGGCGGTACGCTTGAGCCCCGCTACATTGTCGGCGCGGAATCACTCGACCAGTGAGCTATTACGCACTCTTTCAAGGGTGGCTGCTTCTAAGCCAACCTCCTGGTTGTCTGTGCGACTCCACATCCTTTCCCACTTAGCGTACGCTTAGGGGCCTTAGTCGATGCTCTGGGCTGTTTCCCTCTCGACCATGGAGCTTATCCCCCACAGTCTCACTGCCGCGCTCTCACTTACCGGCATTCGGAGTTTGGCTAAGGTCAGTAACCCGGTAGGGCCCATCGCCTATCCAGTGCTCTACCTCCGGCAAGAAACACACGACGCTGCACCTAAATGCATTTCGGGGAGAACCAGCTATCACGGAGTTTGATTGGCCTTTCACCCCTAACCACAGGTCATCCCCCAGGTTTTCAACCCTGGTGGGTTCGGTCCTCCACGAAGTCTTACCTCCGCTTCAACCTGCCCATGGCTAGATCACTCCGCTTCGGGTCTTGAGCGTGCTACTA
>NZ_JBFAWL010000052.1:0-2029 GCF_040680275.1 Streptomyces sp. NPDC052079 | reverse complement strand
AGTATGTCGGCCGGGCGGATGATCAGGTGAAGGTGCGGGGCTACCGGATCGAGCTGGGCGAGGTGCAGTCCGCGCTCGCCGGGCATCCGCACATCGCCCAGGCCGCCGCCATCGTCCGCGAGGACCGTCCCGGTGACAAGCGGCTCGTCGGCTACGCCGTACCGGAGGCCGACGCGACTCTCGACGTGGTGGGTGTACGGGCGGCCCTGGCAGAGGAACTGCCGGAGTACATGGTCCCGGCCGCGGTCGTCGTCCTGGACGCGCTGCCCCTGACCGCGCACGGCAAGCTCGACCGCCGCGCACTGCCCATGCCCGAGTACGAGGTGAAGTCTCGTTCCAGGGCGCCACGTTCGCCGCGCGAGGAGATCCTGTGTGGTCTGTTCGCCGAAGTGCTCGGCGTGCCCGAGGTGGGCGTCGACGACAGCTTCTTCGACCGTGGCGGCCACTCGCTGCTGGCCACGCGACTGGCGAGCCGCATCCGTTCGGCACTCGGCGTCGAGTTGCCCGTGCGGCAGATCTTCAGCACCCCCACCGTCGCCGCCCTGGCCGCAGCGCTCGACACCGCGAACGAGGGCCGGACGGCGGTCACCCGGGCGACCGTACGCCCCGAGCGTCTGCCGCTGTCCTTCGCCCAGCGCGGACTGTGGTTCCTGCACCGGCTCGAGGGTCCGAGCCCGACGTACAACATGCCGGTGTCGCTGCGGCTGACCGGTGAGCTGGACCATGACGCGCTGCGTGCGGCGCTGGCCGATGTGGTGGTGCGGCACGAGTCGTTGCGCACGGTCTTCGGCGAGGACGCCGAGGGCCCCTACCAGCGCGTACTGGAGGCCGCGGAGGCCGTACCGGTGCTGGAGGTCGTCCGCACGGACGAGGCCGGACTGCCCGCCGCGCTGGAGAAGGCGGCCCAGTACGGCTTCGACCTCGGCGCCGAAATCCCCGTACGTGCGTGGCTGTTCGAACTGGGGCCGGAGCAGCATGTGCTGTTGGTGCTGGTGCACCACATCGCGGGCGACGGCTGGTCCATGCCCCTGTTCGCCCGGGACCTCACCGCGGCCTATACGTCCGCGACGACGGGTGCTCCCGCGCGGTCCGAACTGCCGGTTCAGTACGCGGACTTCACGCTGTGGCAGCGCGAGGTGCTGGGTTCCGACGAGGACCCCGACAGCCCGATCTCGCAGCAGCTGAACTACTGGAGGCAGGCGCTGGCCGGGCTCCCCGAGGAACTGGAGCTGCCCGTCGACCGGCCCCGGCCCGAAAACGCGTCCTTCGAGGGCGGATCGATCCCGTTCGAGATCACGCCGACCCTGCACACCCGTCTCGTGGAGCTGGCGCGCGAGTGCCAGGCGAGCCCCTTCATGGTCGTGCAGGCAGCGCTGGCGACCCTGCTGTCGCGGCTGGGCGCGGGCACGGACATCCCCCTGGGTACGCCGATCGCGGGCCGCACCGACGACGCGGTGGAGGACCTGGTCGGCTTCTTCATCAACACGCTGGTGCTGCGCACCGACCTCTCCGGCAACCCCACCTTCCGTGAACTGGTCGCGCGGGTCCGCGAGACGGACCTCGCGGCGTACGCCCACCAGGACGTGCCCTTCGAGCGGCTGGTGGAGGTCCTCAACCCGACGCGCCTCGCCGCCCGGCACCCGCTGTTCCAGGTGCGCTTCGTCTTCAACAACCTCGACCAGCAGGCCGCGGCCGACGCGGTCCGGAACCTGCCCGGCCTCACCGTCGAGCCCGAACCCGTCGACCTCGGCGCGGCCAAGTTCGACCTCCTCTTCCGCTTCTCCGAGCAGCGCGCGGCCGACGGCACCCCCGACGGCATGCGCGGCGCGCTGGAGTTCAGCACGGATCTGTTCGATGAGGTGACCGCGGAGGCGTTGGCGGGGCGGTTGGTGCGGGTGTTGGAGGCCGTGGCTGGTGATCCGGGTGTGCGGGTGGGTGGTGTGGAGGTGCTCTCGGATGCCGAGCGGGGTTTGGTGTTGGGGGAGTGGATCGACACCTCTCGTGATGTTCCGGTTGCTGGGTTGCCGCA
>NZ_JBFAWL010000051.1:0-3871 GCF_040680275.1 Streptomyces sp. NPDC052079 | reverse complement strand
CGGTGAAAAGGGGAGGACGCTCTGCATCCGAACCGCGATCGCCGAGCACATGATCGAAGGCCGCCGTCAGCCGAGGTGTGGAGACCACCGGAACCTAGTTGACACCCTCCGCCACCAACCGGCGGATGGATCTTGGATAGGCTACAGAGCGCTCCGACTGCCGGAGCTCTACCGCCGCCGTGGAAAGTGCCGAGCGCTGCAGTCACGCCTCATGGTGTGTCACCGCGCGCATAGGCCTTCCGGTGCACCAAGTACGGCCGCGGGCCGTGATCCGAATGGGGTGGGAATGTCCAGTCACCGGCTGTCCAAAAGAGGCCGTTACATCGCGTGGGCCACGACCGGCGTCGTCGTAGTCGCCGGGGCCGGAATCGCGGCGCAGACCTCCATGGCCGCCACGAGTTGGCCTGCGCAGAAGACGTACACGGGACGGGCATTCGACACCTGCACGGCGCCCTCGCTCGCGGCGATGAAGGCATGGAAGACCGGCTTCTACGGTGCCGCGGCGGTGTACATCGGCGGCAAGAACCGCGGCTGCGCCCAGCCCAACCTCACCGCGTCCTGGGTGAAGTCGGTCAGCGCCGCCGGCTGGAAGCTGATCCCGCTCTACGTCGGAGCCCAGCCGCCCTGCCAGACCAGCAGGAACCCGGAGAGGTTCACCGCCTCCACGGCAGCCAGCCTCGGGGCGAGCAACGCCAAGGACGCGGTCGCCAAGGCCGCCGCCCTCGGCATGAAGCCCGGCAGCCCCATCTACCTCAACATGGAGTCGTACGACATCACGAACAAGGCATGTAACGACGCCACACTGACGTACGTGCGCTCCTTCACCAAGACCCTGCGGGCGAAGACGTACCGCGCCGGTCTCTACGGCTTCAGCAGCTCCAGCGCCAAGGCCATCGCCACCGCGAAGGACCGGACCGACCTGCCGGGCAACCTCTGGTACGCGCTGTGGAACAACAAGAACACCACCACCGCCGACTGGCCCTGGGATCCCAAGCTGTACACCAACCACAGCCGCGCCCACCAGTACATGGTCAACAGCAAGGAGACCCGCGGCGGCCACACCATCACCGTCGACCGCAACGCCTGGGACGCCCCCGTGGCCCTGATCGGATAAGCAGACACTTGCTGGGGTCAGGCGAAGGCCGTGCGGTTCAGTTCCGCGATCCTCTCGCGGCGCCGGTCATCGAAGGTGCGCAGTCAACGCCGTCACCACCTGGCCTGTCCGGCCCCAACGGATGTGGACAGGCGTCGGCCCTCCCGTGGGGAGGGCCGGGAGGGACGGCGCGGCCCGCACCAGGGCGACCTGGGTGAGCCAGGGGGCAACCCCGGATCGGGGATCACCGCTGGTGGCAGCATTGCACTGGTTCTAGCCACACAACAGGCTCGTGACTGAATTCGACTCACGGCCATAGCACGGGTACGGGTACGTACCCGTACCCTTCATGTGGAGGGAGCCCGATGATGCCTGACGCCAATGTCCGCATTCCTCAGGAAGCCCGCGACCGGCTCGCCGCCATAGCGGCGGCGGAGGGCATGTCGCTGCGCGCCTACCTGGCCCGCCTCGCCGAAACCCTCCTCACCCCCGACGAGCGTGCCGCGCGGGCCGAGCAGGCCCGGGCCGCGCTGAAGGAGTGGAACGGCTACGCGCCCACCCGCGCTGAGGAGCAGGACCTCGACAGCGAACTGGACCGCCGCCTGGCCCAGGCGGCTGCCCGGTGAGCGACGCCATGCACATCGTCCTGGACGACACCGCGATGGCCGCGGCAGGCCAGGGCAACGTTCTCGCTTCCCGCCTCATCCACCGCGCCCACGCCCAGGCCGGCTGGTACCTGTACGCCCCCACGTGCGCGCTCGTCGAAGCCGACCGTGCCCGGCCGGGCACGGCGGAACACCTGGCCGCGCTGCCGGGCATCACCGTGCTCGACCTGGACCTCCCGGCCGCTCTGGCCGTGGCCCAGCACAACACCTGGACGGCGGCACACTGCCAGTACGCAGCCCAGCCGACTCCGGACCGCCCCGACGGGGCGATCATCGCCACCACCGCCCCCGACCGGTGGATCGGTGAGCCGGTCCGCGTCCTCAACCTCACCCCCTGACCCTGAAGCCGAACTACCCGCCGGCGCCAAGGCGGGCCCGGCGGGTCTCAACGAGGTTATGCCAGCGGGTACGAACGGCGTCGGCCCCGTCGAGCCAGCGCGCGGAGGCCTGGCCGGGCAGGGGCAGGCCGGCCATGTAGTGGGCGATGTCGGCGTAGTAGGCGTAGTCACCGGTCCGGGCGAGTTCGCGCAGGCGGTCGATGACGGCACGGACGTTGTCCTGCTCGTCGAGGACGGCGTGGTGGAAGGCGAGCGTCAGCTCCAGGACGGCTTCGGCCGCGGTGATGCCCGGCGTCACGGGTCTCGGCGCGCAGGTCGCGGGCGGTTTCGAGGCCGCGCAGGGTGCCGGCGGCGCGAACGAGCGCGGCGATCCGCACGGTGAGGCTGGTGGCCCGCAGATCCAGGCCGGTGAGGAGTTGCTCGGCGAGGTGGAGCTCGTCGTCCGCGACGGTGGGGTCGGTGAAGGCCACCACGAGGGCGCGCTGGGCTTGGCTGGTGGCGCATTCCCCGGCGACGCCGTGCTGCTCGGCCTGGTCGCGGGCGGCGGCGTAGGCGGCGGCCGCGCGGTCCATGTCGCCGTGAGGCCACAGGATGTCCCCCTTCGACGCGGTGCTGGCGGCCGTCCCAGCCGAGGGTGCGTGCGGTGTCGTACGCGGCGGGGAAGTCGCCGGCGAGGCGGGCGAGGTGGGCAAGTCCGCGGCGGGCGGCGGGGGCGAGGCGGCCGCCGCCGTCGGCGACGAGCTGCATCCCGTGGCGGGAGGCGGCGGAGTCGCCGAGGTGGCGGTGGGCCTTGGCGAGGTAGTAGACGCCCATCTCGTGCAGGTCGGCGGGGAGCAGGTGGCTGCCGGTGACGGCGGCGAGGCGGGAGGCGGTGGCGGAGCGGTGCTCGTGCTGGCGGCGGGCGAGGGCGGCGAGGAGTTCGACGAGAGCGTCGGCCGACGTCTCCAGACCGTCGCTACCCGGCCGGGAGGGCGGGGCGATGGGCTCCCACACGGAGTCGCTGACGTAGGCCCAGGCTGCGTCAGCGAGCCAGCCCAGCTCGAGGCCGAAGTCCCGGGCCAGGGTGAGGCCCTGGCGCAGGCAACCGATCAGCAGCATCCGGCCCTGGCCGGTGGTGCTGGCGCCGGTCCACTGGGTGCCGAGGGCTGCCAGGGCGCGCTCGGCGGCCTGGCGCCAGTCGCCATCCGTCCAGCGGTCGTCGGTGGCGTCGTCGGCGCTGCGGATGGTGGAGCGGATCAGACCGTGCAGGTGGTAGGGCCACAGCCCGAAGACGTTCTCGCGGACGAACGGCCGCTCGATCAGCCGCTGGACCGGTGCCTGGTGCGGCAGGCCGGACGCAGCGGTGGCGAGGGTGAGGTCGAAAGCGTCCAGCAAGGACACAGACCGCAGGACGTGGCGTTCGTCGGGGGTGAGGTCGGACAGGGTGCGAGCGATCAGGGCGCCGAAGTCGTGGTCGAAGTCGGACGGGACCGGCTCGCGGGTGCGGCGGATCTCCAGGAAGCGAAGCACCGACAGGTCGAGGTAGAGGGGCAGGCCGTGGGATTGGCCGGTGATGACCTGGCGGATCTCACCGCTGATGAGCGGCTGGCCGTCGCGGGAGAGCCGGCGGGCGAGGTAGTCGTCGCAGTCCTCGGGTGAGAAGTCCCCGACCAGTACCTGCCGTCCGCGCCCTCGTGCGGCGCTAGTACCAATGCCGTGTAGTTAGCGTTGGGCGCCCGGCGTCAAGGGGTGCGGGTGGTCAATGTCGATGCTGATGGTGGCCTTGTAGCTGGTTC
>NZ_JBFAWL010000050.1:0-5463 GCF_040680275.1 Streptomyces sp. NPDC052079 | reverse complement strand
ACCCGCGGCAACCGCTACCTCGTGAGCAATGACAGACTTGGCGTCCAATGGGGCTCCTGCTGAACAGTGATCTTGGTCGACACGGTTCTAGCAGGTCCATCTCTGTTTCAGCCTGCTTGACACATCAGCCCAGGCCCTAACTACACGGCATTGGCCTTAAGGGCCTGGGAGGTACCCCCAGGGCGATGGGGGTCCCCCGCTCGAGCGAAGCCGAGAGTGGGGGAGGGTGGGCGCAGGCGGCACCCCTTCAGCGGGCCGCGGCTTCGCCCCCCCACGGTTGGTCGCCCCCGCCGCCCCTTCCCGTCCCGTCCCTGGAGGCTGCGCCCCCAGACCCCCCTTTCGGCCCTTCGGGCCTCGTCCTCAAACGCCGGACGGGCTAGTTGGACTCACCGCATCAAAAGACCCGCCGCCTCCGCCAGGTCCTCCGACGGGACCGCGAGAAGGCCCAGTTCCGCGCCGGACGCCAGATGCCGGTGGCTGGGGAGGATGCGGACCGTGTAGCCGAAGGGGCCCGTGCGGTCGAGGGACAGTGGGCCCTCGTACAGCCAGCGGCCCTCCTGGTCGGGTGGGCCCACCGGCTTCAGTGGTACGGCCGCCGCATCGGTGATGCGGTCCTCCTCGTCCACCCGCCCGGACACCGCCTGCACCTCGACGTCCTCCGGCTTCAGACCGCCGAGCCCCACCCGCACCCGCAGCCCGAGCGTCGTGCCGAGTTCCGCCGTGGCCGTCGTCACGGACGTCTCGACATGGTCGACCGTCACACCGTGCCAGGCGCCGCGCACCCTCGCCTTCCACGCGGCGAGCGCCCGCGCCGAGTCCGGGTCCATGGCGCGGTGCGCGTGCGCGGCGGGGACGTACAGGCGCTCGACGTACTCGCGGACCATGCGGCCGGCCAGCACCTTGGGGCCGAGCAGGCTCAGGGTCCGGCGCACCATCTCGATCCAGCGGTCGGGCAGCCCGCTGCGCCCGCGTTCGTAGAAGCATCGGGTCACCCGCTGCTCCAGCAGGTCGTACAGCGCCGCGGCCTCTATGTCGTCGCGCCGGTCCGGGCCGGTCCCGGCGCCGTCCGCCGTGGGGATGGCCCAGCCGAAGTCGGGCTGGAACCACTCGTCCCAATAGCCGTCCAGCACGGACAGGTTGAGGCAGCCGTTGAGCGCGGCCTTCATCCCGCTGGTGCCGCACGCCTCCAGCGGCCGGAGCGGGTTGTTCAGCCAGATGTCGCAGCCGGGGTAGAGCTTCTGCGCCATCGCCATGCCGTAGTCGGGCAGGAACACGATCCGGTGGCGCACGCGCGGGTCGTCGGCGAACCTGACCAGTTCCTGGATGAGCCGCTTGCCGCCGTCGTCCGCCGGGTGCGCCTTGCCCGCGATCACGATCTGCACCGGCCGCTCGGGATGCAGCAGAAGGTCCATCAGCCGGTCCCGGTCGCGCAGCATCAGCGTCAGCCGCTTGTACGACGGGACACGCCGGGCGAAGCCGATGGTCAGCACCTCCGGGTCGAGCACCCCGTCGATCCAGCCCAGCTCCGCCGTGCCGGCACCGCGCTGCCGCCAGGAGGCGCGCAGCCGTTCGCGGACCTCCAGCACCAGCAGTTCGCGCAGCGACCGGCGCAGCTCCCAGATGTCCTGGTCGGCGATGTCCGCCACGGAGTCCCAGCGGTCGGAGTCGCCGACGCTCAGCGCCTCCTCGGCGCGCTGGGTGCCGATCTGCCGGGCGCCGAGGCGGAACACCTCGGGGGCGACCCAGGTGGGCGCGTGCACCCCGTTGGTCACGGAGGCGATCGGCACCTCCTCGGGGTCGAAGCCCGGCCAGAGCCCGGCGAACATCTCGCGGCTGACCTGGCCGTGCAGCAGGGAGACACCGTTGGCGCGCTGGGCCAGGCGCAGGCCCATCACGGCCATGTTGAACAGGTTGGACTCGCCGCCGGGGAAGGACTCCATGCCGAGCCGGAGGATGCGGTCGACCTCCATGTTGGGCAGTTCGGCGGGCGGACCGAAGTGCCGCGCGACCAGTTCCCGGTCGAACCGGTCGATGCCGGCCGGGACGGGCGTGTGGGTGGTGAACACGGTCCCCGCGCGGACCGCCTCCAGCGCCGCGTCGAAGGTCAGCCCCTCGGCGCGCAGTTCGGCGATGCGTTCGAGGCCGAGGAAACCGGCGTGGCCCTCGTTGGTGTGGAAGACCTCCGGTTCGGCGTGCCCGGTGAGCGCGCAGTACGTACGGACCGCGCGGACCCCTCCTATACCGAGCAGCATCTCCTGGAGCAGCCGGTGCTCGCTGCCGCCGCCGTAGAGCCGGTCGGTCACCCCGCGCTCGCCGAGGTCGTTCTCCTCGATGGCGGAGTCCAGCAGGAGCAGCGGGATCCTGCCCACCTGTGCCAGCCAGATCCGCGCGCGCAGCGAGCGGCCGCCGGGCAGGGCGAGGGTGATCTGCGCGGGGGTGCCGTGGGAGTCCTTGAGCTGGTCCAGGGGCAGCTCGTTGGGGTCGAGGACGGGGTAGTGCTCCTGCTGCCAGCCGTCCCGGGACAGGGACTGGCGGAAGTAGCCGTGCCGGTAGAGCAGACCGACGCCGATGAGGGGGACGCCGAGGTCGCTGGCCGCCTTCAGATGGTCGCCGGCCAGGATGCCCAGGCCCCCGGAGTACTGCGGCAGGGCGGCCGTGATGCCGAACTCCGGGGAGAAGTAGGCGATGGCGGCGGGCATGCGGTCGGTCTGCGCCTGGTACCAGCGGTCGCCGGTCATGTAGGCGTGCAGATCGTCGGCGACCGCGTCCAGGCGGTCCAGGAAAGCGCGGTCCCCGGCCAGCTCCGTGAGCCGTTCGGTCGCCACGCTGCCGAGCAGCCGCACGGGGTCGCTGCCGGCGGCCGCCCAGCGCTCGGGGTCGACGGAGCGGAACAGGTCACGCGTCGCGGTGTGCCACGACCAGCGCAGATTGCGGGCCAGGTCGCTCAGGGGGCGGAGGGGTTCGGGGAGCACGGGTCGGACGGTGAATCGACGGATCGCCTTCACAAGCCACCTCGGCGCGTTCGTGAGAGACGCGGTGTGCGTCCGGGCATCGCTGCCGACAGTACCCGCGCGAACACCGTCCGCGCGGGAAGCCGCCAGACACGGGCAACCCGGTCCGCCTGCCCAAACGATTCCCCTCAGAGGAGGTATGGCCGATTCCGCCCCCGTGGGCGTTCTTGCACCGCTTCTCCCCACACGAGACGCTGCCATCCGGACGTACCGGCCGGGCGGGCAGCGGGGCCCGGGCCCAGGAGGGGATCGGACCATGGCACGGACGCGGACGCGGCGTCTGCGCCGGGTGGGGGTCGGCACGGCGGTGCTGTGCGCCGCGGCGGTCTCGGCCGCCACCCTGCCCGCGCAGGCCGCACCTCAGGGACAGATACGCGGAGCCGGTGCGCCCGGCTCCGTGGCGGGCAGTTACCTGGTGACGCTGGAGGAGGGGACGGCGGCCCACTCGGCGGCGGGCCGGGACCTCGCCGCGGCGTACGGGGCGAGAATCAGCCACACCTATGGCACGGTGCTGAACGGGTACGCGGTGCGGGCCGATCCGGGACAGGCCCGGCGCCTGGCGGCCGATCCCCGGGTCACCTCGGTCGTCCAGGACACCCGTGTGGAACTGGACCGCGCACAGCGCAGACCGCCGTCCTGGGGCCTGGACCGGATCGACCAGCGTGCCCTGCCACTGAACCGCCGCTACACCGCGCCGGCGCGGGCGGGCGCCGGGGTGACGGTGTACGTGATCGACACGGGCGTACGCATCACCCACAGGGAGTTCGCCGGCCGGGCCCGCCACGGCTGGGACTTCGTGGGGAACGACCGGAGCGCCCAGGACGGCAACGGGCACGGCACGCATGTCGCGGGCATCGTCGCGGGCACGGCGTACGGGGTCGCCAAGAAGGCCGGGATCGTCTCCGTGCGCGTGCTCGACGACGCGGGCTCGGGCACCACCGCCCAGGTGATCGCCGGTATCGACTGGGTGACCCGGAACGCGAGGAAGCCCGCGGTCGCCAATCTCAGTCTGGGCGGCTTCTACAACGCGCAGTTGAACGCCGCCGTGCGTACCTCGATCGCCTCCGGCGTCACCTACACGGTCGCGGCGGGCAACGAGGGCATGCCGGCGGCGCTCTACTCCCCGGCGGGCGTGAAACAGGCCATCACGGTCGGCGCGACCGACCGGGGGGACAAGAAACCGGCCTTTTCCAACCACGGCTCGGCGCTCGATCTGTTCGCCCCAGGGGTGTCCATCACCTCGGCCTCCGCCGCCGGCGACACCGCGCGGGCCACCCACTCGGGTACGTCGATGGCGTCACCGCACGCGGCGGGCGCGGCGGCGGTGTATCTGGCCGAGCACCGGCGGGCGACCCCGGCCCAGGTGTCGAAGGCGCTGGTCAAGGGGGCGGTGAGCGGAAAGGTGACGGGGCGTGGGCTCGGTTCGCCGGACCGGCTGCTTCAGGTTCCGCGCTTCTAAGGGCGCCCCCGCGGGACACCGGACGCCGACGGCCCGGGACGCGCGGCGGCGACGGGGGGAACGGGCCTACGAGGGGCGCTTTCGGGACCGGCTCCTTGCGGTGCGGAGGGGGCCGGACTTGTGTGTCGACATACGCGTGAGTAGTTAGCTACGTGCCGGATTGCCCACCCGAGCAGTGTGGGAAGGCTCCTGCGGTAACACCCCACAGACACCCCGCAGGACCCACCTCCCCACAGTCATCCGCCCACCTACGTTGACGCGGACAGGAGCGGTCATGCCCGCCAAGCACCACTCGTCCTCACCCCCCGCGCCCGGCACCGAGGCGCCCGTGAAACGCGGCGCCGGGGCGGTCTCCCCCGGCCGCCGTGCCGGGACCGGTCCCCCCTCGTCCCCCGTCGCGGCTCCCGCACCGCCCGCCAACGGTCCCCCGACCGCCGTGGGGCGCATTCCGGTGCTGGACGTCCGCCCGATGGTCCGTCAGGGGCGCCGGCCCGCGAAGGCCGTGACCGGTGAGACGTTCGAGATCTCGGCCACCGTGTTCCGCGAGGGGCACGAGGCGGTCGCCGCCGATGTGGTGCTGAGGGACCCGGAGGGGCGTCGGGGGCCGTTCACGCCGATGCGGGAGCTGGCGCCGGGTACGGACAGGTGGGGGGCGACGGTCACCGCGGGGGAGCCCGGACTGTGGACGTACACCGTCGAGGCATGGGGCGATCCGGTCACCACCTGGCGGCACCATGCGCAGATCAAGATTCCGGCCGGGATGGACACCGAGGTGGTGCTGGAGGAGGGCGCCCGGCTGTACGAGCGGGCGGCGGCCTCGGTGCCCGACGCGGAGTCAACAAGCGTACTACTCTCGGCCGTGGACGCGCTGCGGGACGAGAGCCGTCCGGCGGCGTCACGGCTGGCGGCGGCGTTGACGCCGGAGGTGGACGCGGTGCTGGCCCGGCATCCGCTGCGGGAACTGGTCACCAGCAGTGACCCGCTGCCACTGCT
>NZ_JBFAWL010000049.1:0-6440 GCF_040680275.1 Streptomyces sp. NPDC052079 | reverse complement strand
GCCGCGCGATGACGTGGCTGCGGTGCTCGCCGCTCTGCTCCACGAGCCCAGGACCGCCGGGCGCATCCTCGAACTGATCAGCGGATCCACCCCGGCCGACGAGGCGGTACGCGCCGTCGCCGGCGGCTGACGCCCAGCGAGCACCAGTCCGATGCCTCCTCGCGGCCGGGCGAGGGTGCGCGCGAAAGCGGGAAATCCGCCGGGTCGATGAGGTGAATGAGCGGCCCCTGGCGGTTACCCGGGTGGCCAGAATCCCGATTCCGATGAGGAGAAGGCGCCATGACTCACAGTACGAGCGCCCGGGATGTGGTGAAGGCCCTCAAGGATGTCGACTTCCCCGCCGGCAAGGACACGCTGATCGAAGCGGCCAGCCGGTCGGGCGCCTCGCCGGACATCATCAAGGCGCTGCGCGGCATCCCGCCCGAGCAGTACGCCAACCGGGAAGAGGTGGCCCGGTCGGTCCGCGTGGACCCCGTCTCCGACCTCGGGTTGAGCCCGGCACAGCGAGCCGAGCAGGCCCGGGAGCGCGGCAGGCCGGGACAGTCCCAGCATCTGCGCGACGTGCCGAAACCGCCGGTCGAGGAGGAGCTGGACCGCTGACGGCCGGGCCGCTCGGTATGCCGGTCGCCCCATCAGCGGGTGAGCGAACGCAGTCAGCCCAGTACTTCCTCGATCGGGGCGTCGGCGTCCACGTAGCGCACGAGCTTGCGGTTCGCGAATTCCACGATGCCCACGTCGCCGAGTTCGCGCCCGTAGCCGGAGCGCTTGATGCCACCGAAGGGCAGCTCCGGTCGGGACGCGGTCGGGTGGTTGATCCACACCATGCCTGCCTCCAGCCGGTCCGCGACTCCGCGAGCACGTTCCGGGTCGGCGGCGAAGACCGCGCCTCCCAGGCCGTAGGGGGAGGTGTTGGCCAGTGCCACGGCCTCGTCCTCGTCGGCGACCCGGTAGACCGTGGCGACGGGCCCGAAGAGCTCTTCCCGGTAGGCCCGCATGTCCGGTGTGACGTCGCTGAGAAGGGTCGGCTCGACGAAGGCGCCCGGCAGGTCGGGCCGCCCGCCGCCCAGCACCACCGTGGCCCCCTTGTCCACCGCGTCACGAACCTGCTCCATCAGGAGTTCGGCCGCGGCCTCGGAGGACAGCGGGCCGAGCGTGGTCGCGGGGTCGGCCGGATCTCCCGGTTGCACCTCGCTCATCCGGTCACGCAGCCCGCTGACGAAGGCGTCGTAGACATCGGCAAGGGCGATGAAGCGCTTGGCCGCCACGCAGCACTGCCCGGTGTTGCCCATCCGGGCGAGGAACGCGGCGTACACGGTGCGCTCGAGGTTGTGATCGTCCAGCACGATGAAGGGATCGCTGCCACCCAGCTCGAGGACGGACTTCTTGACATTGCGGCCGGCGATCTCGCCCAGGCTCACGCCCGCCCGCTCGCTTCCGGTGAGTGACGCTCCCTGCACTCGGGAGTCATCGATGATCCTCCCGACGTCTCGGCCCCGCACGAAAAGATTGGTGTAGACCCCGGTCGGCACACCCGCATCCGCGAACAGCTGCTCGAGTGCCAGTGCGGACTGGGGGCAGCTGCTCGCGTGCTTGAGCAGGATCGTGTTGCCGAGGACGAGGTTCGGACCCGCGAATCGGACGACCTGGTACAGCGGGAAGTTCCACGGCATCACACCGAGAAGGACGCCGAGCGGCTCGTTCACCAGCACGGCCATGCCCTCGGGCACCGGCAGGGGTCGTTCTTCCAGCAACGCGGGGCCGTGCTCCCCGTAGTAGATGAGGATGTCGGACGCGAGGTCGACCTCTGCACGGCTCGAGTCGATCAGCTTGCCGACCTCAAGGGTCAGGAGGTGCGCCAGTTCCTCCTTGCGCTCCCTCATGAGCCGGCCGGCACGTTGCACGAGGGCCCCACGGTCGGCCGTCGACCGGGCACGCCAGTCCGGAAAGCTGCGGTGCGCCGCGTCCATCGCGCGCTCCACGTCCTCCGCGCTCAGCGCCGGGAACTCCCGAACCCTTTCACCGGTGTACGGGTTGACCGAGGCAATGGGGCTTGCCTGGGCAGTGACATGGGCGTCCATGACGCCTCCCTGGAGTCGGGACGCCTCGGGTTTCCACGCCCGGACCCGCTCACACATGCGCGAGCGGGCGCGGGCCGGGTCGGTATGACAGGCTTGCAGGGGGTCCGCGCTGTTTGTCGCAAGACCAGCGAAGGAGGACGACGCATGGATGAGCAGGAATTCTTCCGTACCGTCGCCGAGCGCACCGGACTGAGCCGGCAGGAGGCGGCGGACCTGACCTGGGCCACGCTCGAGACGCTCGCCCACAGGCTGAGCCCGGGGGAGGCCAGGGACCTGACCATCGAGCTCCCCCGGGGCCTCGCGGAGGCGGTGCGCCGGGGAACCACGGATCGCATCGAGCGCTTCGGCCACTACGACAGCGTGCGGCGCGTGGCCGAACGCACCATGCTCAAGGAGGACGAAGCCGACCGGGGTGTGCGGACCGTACTCGCTGTGCTCCGTCAGGCGATCAGCGAGAAGGAGTTCAATGACCTGATGTCGCAGCTCGGAACGGACTTCTCCCGGGCCGCCGAATCCGCCGGCTAGCTCGGGGCGCCGACGAGGGCCTCGAAGTCCCGGGGCAGCTGGGACATCACCTGGCGGAACTCGCCACTACTGACCGCGTCTTTGATGGTGCTGAGTTCGGCCCGTACGCCCTCCCGGGCCTCGTCCGGGCTCACCCCGGCTCGCATGCTCACCCGATTGATGAACTCGTCAAGGCCGAAGGCCTCGGCCTCCGGAGTGGGAGAGACCAGCGGTTCCTTCAGCGGCTTGGGCAGTTCGGACGCGAGGTCTTCCGCCTCACCCCTGGTGAGCCGCTCGGCCAGGGTTTCCAGGGTGGCACGGGTGAGGGGCTCCGCCTTCTCCGGGGGGACAGGGGCGCGCCGGGTGACGGTGTCCATGAAGGTGTTGTAGTCCATGAGCCGTTCCCTTTCCGAAGCTTTCCAACTGCCTCAGCACAGGCCATCTCCATGCTCCGGATGCGGGCCACACCCTGCCTGCTCCCGACGGGCGGAAAAGCGGCGGGCCCCATGAACCTCCGAGCACAAGTGCAGACGGTTTCCGCCACGGCAACACGTGCCCGTGTAGAGTGAACACCGCCCTTTACCTGCACAAAGCAGGCGGGGAGCCGTCTTCCCTCTCGCCGGCTGGCCCTGCGATCGCGGGTGCCCACAGGATGCCCCGAGGTAACACCGACACCGCGTGACACGCTGGCCCCTGCCAGCAGGTGCAGGCGGTACGGTCAGACATCGTCGTCGTCCCCCGTGCAGGGCCTGTTCCACCACCGGGCCACACGGTCGCGTGCGCCACCGCGAACACCAGCTCCGCGCCTCCCTCGGTCGGCACCGCACGCCCCGCTCCGGTGTCCTGCCACGGAGCGCGCAGGCAGGGGGCAGGCGAAGGCCCCGACTGGTTCGGGGATCCCCAGTCGGGGCCGATCGAGAGCGGGCGAGAAGGGCGGTCGCCTCGCGGCGGGGGCTCCATAAGGCTTCAGCCGAACGCTCGCCCTCAGGGGCAAAGGGTGTGAGCAGAGCCCGGCGACGGCCGCCTGTCGCGCGGTTCGCGGCGCGATCAGGTAATCAGGAACGGTGAACAAGGGCGCGAATGACCCCTTCGTGCGTGTCCGGGGCGCCAGTGAGAACAACCTGCGGAACATCGACGTCGACGTTCCGCGGGACGCGATGGTCGCCTTCACCGGCGTCTCCGGTTCGGGCAAGTCCTCGCTTGCGTTCGGCACACTCTACGCGGAGGCCCAGCGGCGCTACTTCGAGTCCGTAGCACCGTACGCCCGAAGGCTGTTGCAGCAGGTCGGCGCACCGCACGTGCAGGAAATCACCGGACTGCCACCGGCCGTGGCCCTTCAGCAGCGACGCGGGTCGCCCAGCTCGCGCTCGACGGTCGGCACCATCACCACGCTGTCCAATCTGGTGCGCATGCTGTACTCCCGCGCCGGCACCTATCCGCCCGGGGCCGAACGGCTGGAAGCCGAGTCGTTCTCACCCAACACCGCGGCCGGCGCCTGCCCGGAGTGCCACGGACTGGGCGTCGTGCACGACGTCGCCGAGGACCTGCTCGTCCCGGACCCCTCGCTGAGCATCCGTGAGGGCGCGATCGCCGCCTGGCCGGGCGCCTGGCAGGGCGCCAACCTGCGCAGTGTCGTGAGAGGCCTGGGGATCGACATCGACCGACCGTGGCGCAGGCTCAGGAAGAAGGACCGGGACTGGCTGCTGTACACGGACGAGCAGCCCTCCGTGTACATCGAGCCGGAGGAGGACCGCGTCGACTACGGCTACCAGGGCAAGTTCTGGAGCGCCCGCAAGCACGTCATGCACGTCCTCGCCGACTCCAAGAGCGAGAGGATGCGCGAACGGGCGCTCCGGTTCGTCAGGAGTGTGCCCTGCCCCGCCTGTCACGGCAGCGGACTGCGGCCCGAGGCGCTCGCCGTGACCTTCGCCGGACGTTCCATCGCCGAGATCAACGCGATGCCGCTCACCGAGGTCGTGGTGCTGCTGCGGCCCGTCGCGGGGCGGTCCGAGGCCGACGCCACCACGTCGACCGCCCGATCCGGGGAGACGACCGAGGTCGCGGTCCGGATCTGCGGCGATCTGGTCGCGCGGATCGACGTACTGCTCGACCTGGGCCTCGGATATCTCAGCCTCGGGCGCCGCTCGACGACCCTGTCACCCGGAGAGGCGCAGCGCCTGCGGATCGCCACCCAGCTGCGCTCGGGGCTGTTCGGCGTCGTCTACGTCCTCGACGAACCCTCCGCGGGCCTGCACCCGGCTGACGCGGAACCGCTGCTGGACGTGCTGGACCGCCTCAAGGCGGGGGGCAACTCGCTGTTCGTCGTGGAGCACGACATGGACGTCGTACGGCGGGCGGACTGGGTGGTCGACATTGGCCCCGGCGCGGGCGAGGGCGGCGGACGCGTGCTGTACAGCGGCCCGGTCGCCGGTCTTGAGCGGGTCGGGAAGTCGGCCACGAGCCAGTACTTGTTCGGCCGCGCCCAGCCGCTCGATCACCGCCGGCGCACACCGCACGGCTGGCTGCACCTGCGCGGCGTCTCCCGCCACAATCTGCGCGACGTGTCCGTCGACGTACCGCTCTGCGTACTGACGGCGGTGACGGGCGTGTCCGGTTCCGGAAAGTCGACGCTGGTGACACAGGTACTCGCCGAGGTCGTTCGCGGCCACCTCGGACTCGTACCCGAGGAGCCGGACGAGGCGCAACTGGAGGTCGACGTCCAGGACGCGTCGGGGGTCGAGTCGTTCGACCGGCTGGTCCTGGTCGACCAGCGGCCCATCGGGCGAACTCCCCGGTCCAACCTGGCCACGTACACGGGGATGTTCGACGCGGTGCGCAAGCTGTACGCGGCGACGGACGAGGCCAGGGCGCGCGGCTACTCGGCCGGGCGGTTCTCCTTCAACGTGCCCGAAGGGCGGTGCGAGACCTGCCAGGGCGAAGGATTCGTCGCGGTGGAACTGCTGTTCCTGCCCGGCACCTACGCGCCGTGCCCGACCTGCCGGGGCGCCCGGTACAACGCCGAAACGCTGGAAGTCACCTACCGCGGCAAGAACATCGCGGAAGTACTGGCGCTGTCCGTCGACGCCGCCGCCACGTTCCTGTCCGCCGTCCCAGCCGCCTCCCGCAGTTTGGAGACGTTGCGGGACGTGGGCCTGGGGTACCTACGGCTGGGCCAGCCCGCGACGGAACTCAGCGGCGGTGAGGCGCAACGCATCAAACTGGCCACCGAACTGCAGCGAGCCCGACGCGGGCACGCGCTCTACCTGCTCGACGAGCCGACGGCGGGGCTGCACCCCTCGGACATCGCGCTGCTGCTGCGACAGCTGCACCGGCTCGTCGATGCCGGCAACACGGTCGTCCTCGTCGAACACGACCTGGACACCATCGCCACCGCCGACTGGATCATTGACCTCGGTCCGGGCGGCGGTGACGCGGGCGGGCGGGTGGTCGCGTCGGGCCCGCCGGACAAGGTGGCGAGGGCCCGCCGCAGCGCCACCGCACCCTATCTCGCGGCCCGGCTCGCGCGCTCCTGACGACAGCATCGCGATCGCGAATCCCCGAGCACCTGCGGCCCGACCCGGTGGCCGGGTGGTCTCGCGCACCAGCGCGGTGCCCGAGTACGCCGACTTTGCGGCAACCGCGCGACCTGACCTGCCGCGGCCGTCCCGCCGCCCGGCGTGAGCGGTCGCGTGGGGCAAGAATGAGCCCATGCACACTGTGATCGCGGGTGGACACGGAAAGATCGCGCGCCGGCTGACCCGGGTGCTCTCGGCGCGCGGCGACAACGTCACAGGGCTGATCCGCAACCCGGACCACGCAGACGACCTGCGCGCGGACGGTGCGGAACCGGTGGTGTGC
>NZ_JBFAWL010000048.1:0-8296 GCF_040680275.1 Streptomyces sp. NPDC052079 | reverse complement strand
AGTATGTCGGCCGGGCGGATGATCAGGTGAAGGTGCGGGGCTACCGGATCGAGCTGGGCGAGGTGCAGTCCGCGCTCGCCGGGCATCCGCACATCACCCAGGCCGCCGCCATCGTCCGCGAGGGACGGCTGCTCGGCTATGTCGTCCGGCAGGAGGGCGCCCCCGCGGTCGACCCTCAGTTGGTGCGCAAGTCGTTGGCCGAGTCGTTGCCGGAGTACATGGTCCCGGCCGCGATCGTCGTCCTGGACGCGCTGCCCCTGACCGCGCACGGCAAGCTCGACCGCCGCGCACTGCCCATGCCCGAGTACACCGCCGAGACGTACGCCGACGCGGGCGCGAGCCTCGTCGTGCGGGCGCCGGCGGATCCGCGGGTGGAGATCCTCCGCAGCCTGTACGCCGACGTCCTCGGCGTGCCCGAGGTCGGTGTCGACGACGACTTCTTCGAGCTCGGCGGACACTCCCTGCTCGCCATCCGGCTGGTCAGCCGGGTGCGCAGTGCGTTCGGATACGAGCTGACCATCCGTCAGGCCTTCGAGGCTCGGTCGGTGTCCAAGCTGCTGGGGTTGCTGGACGCGGCGGGCGGGGCCCGGCAGGGCGTGCGGGCGCTGCCCCGGCCGGACCGGGTGCCGGTCTCGTACGCGCAGCAGCGGCTCTGGTTCCTGCACCGGCTCGAGGGTCCGAGCCCGACGTACAACATGCCGGTGTCGCTGCGGCTGACCGGTGAGCTGGACCATGACGCGCTGCGTGCGGCGCTGGCCGATGTGGTGGTGCGGCACGAGTCGTTGCGCACGGTCTTCGGCGAGGACGCCGAGGGCCCCTACCAGCGCGTACTGGAGGCCGCGGAGGCCGTACCGGTGCTGGAGGTCGTCCGCACGGACGAGGCCGGACTGCCCGCCGCGCTGGAGAAGGCCGCCCGGCACGGCTTCGACCTGTCGGCCGAGCCGCCGCTGCGGGCGACGCTGTTCCGGGCCGGCGAGCGGGAGCATGTGCTGCTGGTGCTGGTGCACCACATCGCGGGCGACGGCTGGTCCATGCCGCTGCTCGCGCGTGATCTCACCACCGCCTACGCGGCGCGCCGCGCCGGTGCGGCGCCCGCCTGGCAGCCGTTGCCCGCGCAGTACGCGGACTTCACGCTGTGGCAGCGCGAGGTGCTGGGCTCCGAGGACGACCAGGACAGTGCCGTCGTCCGCCAGATCGACTACTGGCGCGAGCAACTGGTCGACCTGCCCGAGGAATTGGAGCTGCCCGTCGACCGTCCGCGGCCGGCTGTCTCCTCCCACGAGGGCGGCCGGGTGCCGTTCGAGATCCCGCAGGACGTGTACGACAAGGTCGTGGCCGTGGCCCGGGCCCAGCAGGCGAGCCCGTTCATGGTGGTGCAGGCCGCGCTGGCCGCGCTGCTGACGCGCCTGGGCGCGGGCACCGACATCCCGCTGGGGACCCCCACCGCAGGCCGTACCGACGGCGCCCTTGAGGACCTTGTCGGCTTCTTCGTCAACACGCTGGTGCTGCGTACCGACACCTCGGGCGACCCCACGTTCGCGGAACTCGTCGGCCGGGTGCGCAACACCGCGCTCGCCGCCTACGCGCACCAGGACGTGCCGTTCGAGCGGCTGGTGGAGGTCCTCAACCCCGAGCGGTCGATGGCCCGCCACCCCCTTTTCCAGACCATGCTCACCTGGAACGCGGCGGACCAGCACCAGACCTTCGACGCGTCCGCGCACCTCGACGGACTGACGGTCACGCCGATGCCCGTGGGCACGGGCATCGCCAAGTTCGACCTGCTGTTCGCCTTCGTCGAGCGGCCCGGGCAGGGCGGCGGACTCCAGGGCGTGCTGGAGTACAGCGCCGACCTCTACGACCGTGACAGCGCCACGACGTTCGCCGAGCGGTTCGTGCGCCTGCTGCGCGCCCTGGTCGACGTACCCGGGGAAGGCATTGGGCGGGCCGGACTGCTCACCGGCGCCGAGGAGGCGCGTGTCCTCACCGAGTGGAACGACACGTCCGCTCCGGTGCCCGCGGCCTCGCCGGCGGAGCTCTTCGAGGGCCAGGTGACCCGGACCCCGGACGCGACGGCCGTGATCGACGACGACCGCACTCTCGGCTACGCCGAGCTCAACGCGCGCGCCAACCGGCTGGCCCGGCTGCTGGCCGGCCGGGGTATCGGGGCCGAGCAGTTCGTGGGCGTGCGGCTGCCGCGCTCGGCCGACCTGCTGGTCGTCATGCTGGCGGTGCTGAAGACGGGTGCCGCCTATCTGCCCCTGGACCCGCAGCATCCGGCCGACCGCATCGCGGGGCTGATCGAGGACGCCGCACCGGCCCTGGTCGTCGACGAGGCCTGGCTCGCCGCCAACGACACCTCCGGCCACAGCGCGGAGAACCTGACGGACGCCGAGCGTGTCGCGCCGCCGGCCCCCGGCCACCCGGCGTACGTGATCTACACCTCTGGTTCCACCGGCCGCCCCAAGGGCGTGGTCATGCCGGCCGGGGCGGTAGTCAACTTGCTGACCTGGCACGAGCGTGCCGTGCCGCCCGCCGATGGCGGGGTGACCGCGCAGTTCACCGCGGTCGGTTTCGACGTGTCGGTTCAGGAGAGCCTGTCCGCGCTGCTGTCCGGCAATGCGCTGGCGACCTGCCCCGACGAGGTGCGCCACAACCCGGACCGGCTGGCCGAGTGGCTGCAGCGGCACCGCGTGAGGGAGCTGTACGCCCCCAACCTGGTCGTCGACGCGCTCGCCGAGGCGGTCCGCCGCCAGGGCCTGGCTCTGCCGGACCTCGCCCATGTCGCCCAGGCCGGCGAGGCCCTCACCCTCGGCGGCGCCGTACGTGCCCTGTACGAGCGGCAGCCTGGCAGGCGCCTGCACAACCACTACGGGCCCACGGAGACGCACGTCGTCACCGCCTGGACTCTGCCCGACGCCACCGGCGACTGGCCCGAGTCGGCCCCCATCGGCCGGCCGGTCTCCAACGCCCGTGTCTATGTGCTGGACGCCGGACTGCGTCCGGTGCCGGCGGGTGTGGCGGGCGAGCTGTATATCGCCGGTGCTGGACTCGCGCGCGGTTACCTGAACCGTCCCGGACCGACCGCGGAGCGGTTCGTCGCCTGCCCGTTCGGGGCGCCGGGCGAGCGCATGTACCGCACCGGCGACCGCGTCCGCTGGAACCGCGACGGCCTGCTGGAGTACCTGGGCCGCACCGACGACCAGGTCAAGCTGCGCGGTTTCCGCATCGAGCCGGGCGAGGTCGAGGCCGTGTTGTCGGCTCATGCCTCGGTGGCCCGCTGCGCCGTCCTGGTACGCGAGGACCGACCGGGCGACAAGCGGCTGGTGGCGTACGTGGTGCCGGCCGGGGCCCTCGACACGGCCGACCTGCGCGGCCACGTCGCAACCCTGCTGCCGGACTACATGGTGCCGTCCGCGTTCGTCGAACTGGACGCGCTGCCGCTCACCGCCAACGGCAAGCTGGACCGCCGTGCCCTGCCCGCTCCGCGGTACGCCTCCACCGGGCGTGGCCCGCGGTCGCCGCGCGAGGAGATCCTGTGCGGTCTGTTCGCCGAGGTGCTCGGTGTGGAGCGGGTCGGTATCGACGACGGCTTCTTCGACCTGGGCGGCCACTCCCTGCTCGCCACCCGGCTGGTCAACCGCGTCCGCAGCACACTCGGAGTGGAACTGGCCGTGCGCCGGCTCTTCGAGACGCCCACGGTCGCCGGGCTCGCCGCGGCGCTCGACCAGGCCGGGCACGGCGCACACGCCGGCGTGGTGCGGGCGGTGGCCCGCCCCGAGCGGGTGCCGCTGTCGTTCGCCCAGCGCAGGCTCTGGTTCCTGTATCGCTTCGAGGGCCCCACTGCCACGTACAACATTCCCACCGCGCTGCGGCTCACCGGCGACCTGGACCGGACCGCGCTCGAGGCGGCCCTGGGCGACGTGGTGGGGCGGCACGAGGCGCTTCGCACCGTCTTCGGCGAGGACGCCGAAGGCCCCTACCAGCGGGTGCTCCCGCTCGACGGGGCCCGGCCCGCGCTGGACGTGGTGCCTGTCGCCGACGCCTCCCGGCTGGACGCCGAGCTGCGCGCCGCCGCCCGCCGCACGTTCGACCTGGAACGGGAACTTCCCTTCCGCGCCCGGCTCTTCGAGCTCGAGGAGCAGGACCACGCACTTCTCCTGACGGTGCACCACATCGCGGGCGACGGCTGGTCGATGGGCCCGCTCTCGCGCGACCTGACGACCGCCTACGCGGCTCGCTGCGCGGGCGTCGCCCCGGCCTGGGCCGAACTGCGCGTGCAGTACGCGGACTTCACGCTGTGGCAGCGTGAGGTGCTGGGATCCGAGGATGACCCCGACAGCGCGCTCGCCGGACAGGTGGAGTTCTGGCGCGAGGCGCTCGCCGGCCTCCCGGAGGAGCTGGACCTGCCCAGGGACCGCACCCGGCCCGCCACCCCCTCCTACCGCGGCGACTTCGTGGAGTTCGAGGTGCCCGCCCAGGTGCACGAGCGATTGGTGGCGCTGGCGCGGGAGAGCGGCGCCAGCGTGTTCATGGTCGTGCAGGCAGCGCTGGCCACGCTGCTGTCGCGGCTGGGCGCGGGCACCGACATCCCGATCGGCACCCCGATCGCGGGCCGCACCGACGACGCGGTGGAGGACCTGGTCGGCTTCTTCGTGAACACGCTGGTGCTGCGCGCCGACCTGTCGGGCGATCCTTCCTTCCGTGAACTGGTGGGCCGGGTGAAGGAGTTCGACCTGGCGGCCTACACGCACCAGGACGTGCCCTTCGAGCGGCTGGTGGAGGTCCTCAACCCCGAGCGGTCGATGTCCCGCCACCCCCTGTTCCAGACCATGCTCACCTGGAACGACGGCACCCTCCAGGGCGCCGACGCCACCGCCGGACAGCCGCTGGCAGGCCTCGCCGTGACGGGACATCCCGTCGGCACCGGGGCCGCCAAGTTCGACCTGTCCTTCGCCCTTGAGGAGCGCACCGGCGACGGCGGTGGACTGCACGGCGCGCTGGGGTTCAGCACCGATCTCCACAACCGCGACTCGGCCGCCCGGATCGCGGAGCGGTTCGTCCGTGTCCTGGAGGCCGTCGCGGCCGAACCGGACCTCCCCGTGAGCGGGGTCGACATCATGGCGGACGCCGAGCGCGGCACGGTGCTCCAGCGGTGGAACGACACCGCACGCTCCGTGCCCGGCGCCGCCTTGCCGCAGCTGTTCGAAGCGCGTGCCGCCGACGCCCCCGAGGCCATCGCCGTCGTCTGCGGCGACCGGGAGCTGTCGTACGCCGAGCTCAACGCACGGGCCAACCGGCTTGCGCGGCTGCTCGTGCGGCACGGCGCCGGTCCCGAGCGGCGGGTCGCCGTCCGGCTGCCGCGCTCAGCCGACCTGGTGACCGTCCTGCTCGCCGTCCTGAAGTCCGGCGCGGCCTATGTGCCGCTCGACCCCGACTTCCCGGACCAGCGCATCGCCTACATGATCGACGACGCGCGACCCGTGCTCGTGGTCGACGAGGAGTGGCTCGCCGCCGCGGACCTCGCCGGCCTCGATGTGGCCGACCTGCCGCCGGTCCCGCTCGCGTCTGCCGCGTACGTGATCTACACCTCGGGTTCCACGGGACGGCCCAAGGGCGTCGTCGTCGGACATGCCGCACTCGCCAACTTCCTCCAGGACCTGGGGGAGCGGTGTGCGCTGACGCCGGACGAGCGGCTGCTCGCTGTGACGACCGTCGGCTTTGACATAGCGGCGCTCGAACTGTACGTACCCCTGCTGGCCGGAGCCGCCGTGGTGCTCGCGGACCGGGACACGGTGCGCGACCCGCGGGCCCTGGCCGAGCTGATCGACGCGGCCGGGATCTCGGTCGTGCAGGCGACGCCCAGCCTCTGGCACCAGATCGTGGACGAGCACGCGACCGCACTGTCGGGCATCAGGGTGTTCGTCGGCGGCGAAGCGCTGCCCGCTGACCTCGCGGCGTCCCTCGTCCGGCACGCGCGGTCCGTCACCAACGTCTATGGGCCGACGGAGACCACGATCTGGTCCACCGCCGGAGACGTCGACACCGACAGCGCACGCAGGGGCTCGATCGGACGGCCGATCGCCAACACCCGCGTCTACGTGCTGGACGCGGCCCTGCGCCCGGTGCCCGCCGGGGTGGCGGGCGAGCTGTACATCGCCGGTGCGGGCCTGGCCCGCGGCTACCTGGACCGGCCGGCCCTGACGGCGGAGCGCTTCGTCGCCGACCCCCACGGCACGCCCGGCACCCGCATGTACCGCACCGGTGACCTGGTGCGCTGGTCGGCCGACGGTGAGCTGGAGTACCTCGGCCGCGTCGACCACCAGGTCAAGGTGCGCGGCCACCGCATCGAGCCCGGCGAGATCGAGGCCGTCCTGCTCGGCCACGAGTCCGTGACACGCGCCGCGGTCCTGGTCCGTGAGGACACGCCGGGTGACCGGCGGCTGGTCACCTACGTCACCGGCACCGCCGATCCGGCGGCGCTCCGCGAGTATGCGGCCCGCCGTCTGCCGGAGTACATGGTGCCGTCGGCGTTCGTCCCCCTGGACGCGCTGCCGCTGACCCCGAACGGCAAGCTGGACCGCCGCGCCCTGCCCGCTCCCGACAGCACGGCACAGCCCACGGGCCGGGCGCCGCGCTCGCCGCGCGAGGAGATCCTGTGCGGTCTGTTCGCCGAGGTGCTCGGCGTGGAGCGGGTCGGCATCGACGACGGTTTCTTCGATCTGGGCGGCCACTCGCTGCTCGCCACCCGCCTGGTGAGCCGCATCCGCTCCACGCTCGACGTCGAACTCTCCGTACGGCAGCTATTCGAACGCCCGACGGTGGCCCGGCTCGGCGCCGTCCTGGACACCGCGTCCGGGCCCGGCCGGCGACCGCTGACCAGGGCGGAGCGGCCGGCCCGGATCCCGCTCTCCTACGCGCAGCAGCGGCTGTGGTTCCTGAACCGCCTGGAAGGCCCCAGCCCCACCTACAACATGCCGACGGCGCTGCGCCTCGACGGCCCGCTGGACCGGACGGCACTGACCGCGGCGCTGCACGATCTCGTGGCCCGCCACGAGTCGCTGCGCACCGTCTTCGCCGAGGACGCCCAGGGCGCCCACCAGGTCGTTTTGCCGCCCGAGGCGGCCCGCCCCGAACTGCACACCGCCCACACGGATGAGGACGGCCTCACCGAGGCACTGACCTCGACGGCCCGCTACACGTTCGATCTCGCGGTGGAACTTCCTTTGCGTGCTCGGCTGTTCGAGCTGGGGCCGGAGCAGCATGTGCTGTTGGTGCTGGTGCACCACATCGCGGGCGACGGCTGGTCCGCGGGCCCGCTCGCCCGCGATCTGACCGCCGCGTACGCGGCTCGCTGCGCGGGCGCCGCTCCGGCCTGGGCCGAACTGCCCGTGCAGTACGCGGACTTCACGCTGTGGCAGCGCGAGGTGCTGGGCTCCGAGGACGACCCGGACAGCGTCATCGCACGCCAGGTCACCTTCTGGCGCGAGGCCCTGGCCGGGCTCCCGGAGGAACTGGCCCTTCCCACCGACCGTCCCCGCGGCGACATCGCCTCACAGCGAGGCGGCCGAGTCGCCTTCTCCGTTCCCCAGGAGATCCACGAGCGGCTGGTGGCGCTGGCGCGGGAGAGCGGCGCGAGCGTGTTCATGGTCGTGCAGTCGGCGCTGGCCACGCTGCTGTCGCGGCTGGGCGCGGGCACCGACATCCCGATCGGTACGCCGATCGCGGGCCGCACCGACGACGCGGTGGAGGACCTGGTCGGCTTCTTCGTGAACACGCTGGTGCTGCGCGCCGACCTGTCGGGCGATCCTTCCTTCCGCGAACTGGTGGGCCGGGTGAAGGAGTTCGACCTGGCGGCCTACGCCCACCAGGACGTGCCCTTCGAGCGGCTGGTGGAGGTCCTCAACCCCGAGCGGTCGATGTCCCGCCACCCCCTGTTCCAGACCATGCTCACCTGGAACAACCTCGACCAGCAGGCCGCGGCCGAAGCGGCCCGGAGCCTGTCCGGCCTCACCGTGCGGCAGCAGCCGCTGCCGACGGGCGCGGCCAAGTTCGACCTCCTCTTCCGCATGGTCGAACAACACGCCCCGGACGCGCGTCCCGACGGCATCGCCGGTGTCCTCGAGTTCAGCACGGATCTGTTCGATGAGGTGACCGCGGAGGCGTTGGCGGGGCGGTTGGTGCGGGTGTTGGAGGCCGTGGCCGGTGATCCGGGTGTGCGGGTTGGTGGTGTGGAGGTGCTCTCGGATGCCGAGCGGGGTTTGGTGTTGGGGGAGTGGATCGACACCTCTCGTGATGT
>NZ_JBFAWL010000047.1:0-8554 GCF_040680275.1 Streptomyces sp. NPDC052079 | reverse complement strand
GAACCAGCTACAAGGCCACCATCAGCATCGACATTGACCACCCGCACCCCTTGACGCCGGGCGCCCAACGCTAACTACACGGCATTGGTACTAGCATGAGCATTGGCACTTGGGCATCGGCTGGCACACACCCGCCTCCGTCCACTTCGGGACCGCCGAGGAGGTCCGCGACCAGCGGGCCGTCACGCTCGCCGAGGCATACGCCCGCCACCCCGAACGCTTCGGCCGACGCCCCCGACCACCCGAGATCCCCCAGACCGCCTGGATCAACGACCCGGCCAAGCGCCGCGAACCCGCACCACAAATCTCATAGCGTCACAACCGTCTCACTGGACTTGAAACCTTCCGACCGAGGCCTGGTTTCCCCAGTTGGGGAGCCACGGCGCTTGCCCGCAGTTCCCTGAGGTCCTGGATGTGGTAGTTAAGCGACCCGTACGACACGCTCGCGGACGAGGTCGTCCGCGAGCGGATCGGCACGGCGTCGACACCGCAGGCCCAGGCCTGCAGCGTCGCCATGATTTGAGCTCGGCACCGCGCAGCCGAGGGAGGTCCGAACTGCTCCAGCATTCCTACCGGAGGCCGGGGCCGGACTCAGGATTGCTTCCGGGAATCCGGGCCGCCGGGTGGTCCTGCGCCCTGCACCACCAGACTGCTTCGCCTTCGTGCGTGATGGCGTGCAGACCGCTGTCGTGCTCCGGGCAGAGCGGCCAGAGGCGGCCGTAGCGGTCGGCCAGATTTGTCTGAACGGCGTCGGCGACTTCCGCACGCGCTCCGAGCGGGTCGAACGACTGGACGGCCGACTCGGCCACCGTCACCATGCCCATCGGGAAGTCCGGCGAAGGGGGAGTGGAGTCCGCGCGGATGTCGACGCGCAGGCCCGTGTCCCGCTCGGCTGCTGCGGCCACCGGGGGCAACGCGTCCAAGACGCAGCGCAGCTTCCGCTCGAACGCGATCAGGGCGAACCGGGCCGCCGGCAGCTCCCCGTGTTCGCGATACGCCGTGCGGATCCAGCCCGCTGGACGGGTCTCGGCGATCTGCCAGCCCAGCTCGCCTTGGACGCGCTCCAGCCACTGCGCGAAGAGTCGTTCGTAGCGCAGCTCAAGCTCGCTGCCGGGCATGCTTTCCTCCACCTGTGGATGGTAAGACGAATCGGCTGCCCCGGCCGGAGTGGCCGGGGCAGCCGATTCGCTGTGTGGCCGCGCGGTCGTCCGCGCGGCCGCGGTGTGTCGGGCTCCCGCTCAGGCCGTCAGTGCGGCTCGGCGGGGGTCACTGTGCAGCGGCGGCGCGGGTCAGTACCGGTAGCTGCCTCCGCCGCCGAAGTTCTGGAACCGGTTCCAGTAGTACTTGGTGTAGCCGAGCCGGGCGATGCCGGACGCGGAGAACTGCACCGAGTCGCCGGGGTCCAGCCAGCACGTGAAGCCGTAGCAACTGTGCTTGCCGCGGGCGCCGTTGCCATACCAGTACCCGTGGAAGTTGTACCAGCCCAATTCACCGTGGCTGTAGCTGCCGGAGAACACCTTGATTCCGCGGACCGACAGCTGGTAGCGCCAGCCGGCGTAGATGTAGGCGCCGCTCCAGGCCCTGCGGAACCACATGTCCCACTGCAGCGAGCACTTCTTGGACGACCTGTCGCAGATGCGCCTGATCCGCACGCAGTTGTAGGAGTTGCAGTCCGTTTGCACGCGCTCCATGAGTGCCGTGCCGTCGAGGTCGTACTTGTTGCGTGGATCGGCGCAGGCGTACTCGTACCTGTTGCAGCTGCCCCCGGCGATCGGGTCGATCGACAGGAAGCGGCCGAGGGCCGGGCTGTACAGTCTGGCGCCCATCAGGGTGAGGCCGCCAGGCGTCTCCGTGGAACGCTGGTGCGAGCCGAGCCAGTCGTAGCGGGTGGCTGCCTGGCCGGCGCGTGCGTTGCCGTACTCGTCGTGGTCGAGGGCGATCGGGGCCTGGCTGGCGTCCAGGGGTAGTTGCAGGGCCACGTCGCCGTGGATGTTCGCCAGCTGCAGGACGGTGGTGCCCGTCTTGCCCGTGGTGGCCGCGAGTCCTCCGCCGAGGCCGTCGACGTTGCGGGTCAGAGCACCGGTGGAGGTGTTCTCGACGATCCACCGGGGGTTCTCGTCGTCGCCGGCGTAGTGGTTGACCTTGGCCGCGGTCTGGGTCCACGTGGAACCGCTGCTGGTCTCCACCGTCCAGGAGCGGAACCGCAGGGCCGGGTCGAGCGCCCAGGTCTGGCGGGTCCCGTTCGCGGTCTGCTGGTGGGTGAGGTCGTTGGCGTAGTAGCCGAGCGTGGAGCCGGGCAGGGCGGTGGTGCGGCCGAACGCGTCGTAGGTGTATCCGGTGTCGACGAGCCGGTCGGCACTGTCGTGGGCGTGGGTGGTGGTGCCTCCGGTGGTGGGGCAGTCGGCACCGGGGGTGCCGGTGGCTACGGTCAGGGACTTGCGGTTGGAGCGTGCGTCGAAGGCGTAGTCACGACGGGTGCACACGGTGTCGGAGGTGTCGCGGACGCCGGCCAGTCGGCCTACGCCGTCGTAGCGGTAGTCCTGGGTGGACCAGCCCGCGTGGGACGCGGCCTGCCCGTGGACCGTCTCCGTCACCGTGTCGGAGTAGACGGTGGTTCCGTCGCTGTCCCGGGTGTAGGTGCGGGTCACCGTTGCCCCGGTCGGGTCCTGCGTGAGCGTCGCCGTGTACCCGCCGGGCAGCTTCTCAGCGCTCACGGATCCGTTCGCTCCGTAGACGGCCTGGAAGGTACCGGCGACGGAGTCGCCGGCGGCTGTCGGAAGGCCTCGCGGTTCGGCGTTGTGATCGTAGGTGTAGGTGACCGTGGAGGGCGCGTTGTCGGTGACCTTGACCGGCCGGTCGAGCAGGTCGTACTCGGTGGTGGTCACGCCTCCGTCGGCGTCGGTGTAGGAGATCAGCCGGCCCAGCTTGTCGAACGTCTTGGCGATCGTGCCACCGGTCGACGAGGTGGTCTTCACGGCCCGGCCGGTAACCGGGTCGTACTCGGTGGTGACGGCCGGGACGGCCTGTCCGACGCCACCGGTGACGGCGACCTTGGTCGCACGACCGGCCCCGTCGTACGTGGTGGTCGAAGTACGGGTCGATCCGTTCGCGGTGTCGAGGGTCTTGGTCGGGTTGCCGTACCAGTCGTACTCGGTGGTGGTGGTCGGCAGCTGGGCCGGCTGGGTGCCGCCGCCGGTGACCGCGCCCGCCGGACCGGTGGAGCAGACCTGGTCCGCCCACTCCGGGCGGCCCTGGCAGGCGCCGGCGCCCGTCGCGGACCAGTAGGTGGTCACGCGGGTGGCCGCGTCGGTACCGGTGGCGCCGGGCAGCATCTGCTTGACGACACGGCCTTGGGCGTCGTACTCCAAGGTCTCGGTGATCGACAGACCGCCCGGATCCTTGATCGTCTGGATGGGGAGGCCCTTGGTCCAGTCGTACACGGTCTGTACCGCGCGGGTCTCGCCGTGGACGGCGGGGTGCTCGCGCACCTGCGCGCCGGTGATCACCTTGGTGACCTGGTCGCTGACGTTCGCGGTGCCGTCGGTGGGACGCCCGGTGTCGTACTCGGTGACCGTCCAGGAGCGCGCGGTCACGGACGTGCCGGCCGCGGCCAGTTCGGTGGTGCCCGACTTCAGGTCGGCAGTCAGCTCGATCTGGCGCAGCGGACCGAACTCTTCGAGCTGCCGGGTGCCGGAGTCGTTGTAGACGGTCCGGCCCGCCAGCAGGTCCGCCCGCTCGGCGGTCGTGAGCAGGTCGATGCCGAGGTCGGCTTGGACTGCCTGGGCGGCCGAGCCGAGTCCCAGCGCGACGGCGCGGTTGCTGGCGCTGAGTTCGCGGACCGGATTGCCGTAGCGGTCGTACTCGGTGGTGGAGGTGTGGCCGCCCGGGGCGGTGAGGTTGGATTCGCGTCCGGAGACACCCAGGTAGTGCACGGTGGCGCGCTTGTAGTCGGCAGCCGTCAGGGAGCTCCCGGTGTGGGATGCCGGGACGGCGTCGGCGGGAAAGACCGCGGTGGCGTCGGTCGGGGCGTCGAGCTGGCCCCATGCCTTCACGTTCGCGGCGCCCATGCTGTAGGGCGCACCGGTGCCGGTCAGCGGTACGTCGTACACCACGGAGGTGGCCGCGGTGCCTTCCTCGACGTCGGCGGTACCCTGTTTCAGGCCGGAGCGGGAGGCCTTGAGGAGCATGCCGGGTCCGGCGGTGGCGGCGTTGCCCGCCTGGCCGTAGGTGAAGGTCCATGGCAGTTCGCCGGATTGGGCCAGCCGGGTGACCCGGCCCGCGGCGTCGTAGGCGTACGCGGTCTTCAGCGCCAGGGAGATCCGTGGGTTCCACGCCTCACGGAGCCGACCGCCGTCGTCGTACGCGTAGGCCGCGATCTCCTGGGCGGTGGAGGCGGCGGCTCCGGGAGCAGTAGCCCACAGGCGGACGCTCTTTACCTGGCCGAGCACGTCACCGAAGGCGGTGGAGGTGGCGGTGGTGGCGGTCGGGTAGACGAACTCCAACATCCGGCAGCCCTTGGTGGCCGGGGTGGCGGCACAGGTGGCGGCCTGGACGGCGGAGGTGGGCGCGATGATCCACTTGGGGAAGGCGACGGCCTTGCCGTTGTACGTGGTCTTGCCCGAGATGACCTTCGTCTCGGTGTTCGTCAGTCCGTCCCGCAGCGTGGAGGAAACCTGCCAGGTCGGCACTGCCGGGTCGGGCTTGGTGAAGCTGGTCACCGTGCCCTCGCTCTCGGACAGGGTGAACGATCCCGTGACGCTGCCGGTGAGGAGGAGCCCCTCGGCGCCGGGCTCGGGGATCCACGCCGTCTTCGCCGCGTTGGCGGTGAAGTGCAGTTCGTCGCCCTTGGCGTCGGTCACGGCGACGGCGGTGTCGGAGATCCGCCGGAGGTGGGAGTAGTCCGACGTGCCGAGCTCGGCGACCGTGCCGGCCACCCACTCCTTGCCGAAGATTGGGGCTTGGCCCTCCTGCTGCGCGCCCTTCTCCGGGGTGCGGGAGGAGGCGGTGCGCGAGACGGACATGCCGAAGGCGGAGGCATCCTCGGCGGAGATGCCGAAGTCACCGGTCAGCAGGTTCACTGAACCGGGGCCCACCTCGGTGGAGGCGGCGCCGGAGGCATTCCGGTCCACGACCGCGGTGAGCGGGGCCGTCGCTCCGGTGGCCGCGTTCGGTCCCGTGAAGTCGGCCTTGATCTGCACCGTGCCGTCGGGATCGACGGTGTCGGTGGCGTTCCACACCAGGGCGGTGTTCTTGCCGCCGGTCATCGCCACCGGCCAGCCGGTGAGCGGGTCCCCGCCGGAGGTGACGTCGCCGGCCGGGATCTGTACCCAGGGGTCGGCCTCGGAGCGGCGCCAGGAGAACGACACGTTGTCGTACTTGGAGCCGTCGGCCTCGGCGACCAGCGGCAGCCGGCGCGCGGTCCGCTCGCCGTCGGCGGGCTGGATGAAGCCGCCGGGCCCGGCGTGGAAGGTGTAGTCGATGGCCTCCGACTTGTTGTCGGCCTTGTCGACCTGCCGCACCTGCAGGGTGTGGGTGCCGTCCTTCGGCGGGGCGATGCTGATGGCCTTGGCGGCGGTGGAGCCGCTGGTGGCGACCTTGGCCCAGGTCACGCCATCCAGCGACCACTCCAGCCAGTTGTGGTCCGCGCCGTTCGGTGTGACGGTGAACGTGCCCGCCTGGCCCGTGCCCTTGACCCACGCGCTCGACGGGTAGTCCGTCGACGTGATCGACGTCGGGGCCGACGGCGCGGCTGTATCGACGGTGAAGGTCTTCCACGCCGACCAGCCGGCGTTGTAGTGCGCACCGTCATACGGCGAGGTGCGGAACTTGTACGTCTTGCCGTTGGTCAGCACTCCGGCCGGCACCGTCACCGAGACGACCTGGCCGGAGGGCACGTACTTGGAGACGATGACGTCGCCGACCTGGGTGTTGGTGGCGTTGTCGAAGATCTGGAAGGTGCCGTTGACCTTGTCACCGTCGGCGTCGACGAAGGTGTCGCGCAGCGTCGGGGTGGTGGTGTTGACCGTGTAGGCGCCGCCGTAGGAGAAGTACGGCGGGCCAGCCTCCTGCTTGGTGCCGGTACGCGGCCGGTAGTTGTAGTTCACCACCAGCTTCGGCGGGTTGGAGGCCGCGTTGGCGGAATTGACCCGCTTCCACTGCGGAACGACGCTCTCACTGCTGGCGCGCAGGCCCATGTGGCCACGGGTGGCCTTCGCGGAGGCCCACTCCTGCACCAGCGTGGTCACGTTGGCGTTGATCCAGCCGTCCGGTGCCGAGGTGCAGGCGGGGTTGCCCTTGGTCTCGGTGGAGGTGGCCTTCTTCGCCGTCCAGGTGGGCTGCGAGGTCCAGCGAGACGAGGTCGAGGCGGCGCCGGTCGACCACACCTCCCACGGGTACGCCGTGCAGTCGGTGTTGCCGGAGTGGAAGTTCCATAGCGACAGCTTGGCGTCCAGCAGCAGCGCGTCCCGGATCGGCTCGGTGTTCCAGGAGATGAACGACCGGGCCGTGCGCGGGGTGCCGTCGCCGTTCACGGTGCCGGGGTTGCCCAGGTCCAGCTCGGTGTCGGTGGACCAGTCAACGGTCTCGCCCTGCTGGACGTAGGTATCGAAGACGTTGGACAGCGAAGAGGTGGAAGGGTCCACCGTGACGGGGTACTTCGTGGCCGGGTCCGCGAGGAACTTCGCGTCCGGGGTGATGACCAGGTCCACACCGCCCTTGGTCTTGACGACCTTCATGGCGACCCTGGCCCGGTTGGTGTGCTCACCGGAGACCTTGTCGACGGTGGCGTCCCACATCACCGGTGCCGGCATGACGGCCTGCTTCTTGGACTTCTTGTCCGTGAAGAGCACGTTGCCATCCGTCTGCCGCTTGACCTTCAGGCCCTTGGTCTTCAGAGGCAGGGTGTAGGTGTAGCCCTCGGTGGCCGGCTTCTGCTTGATCTCGACGAACTGCTCGAAACCGGTACGCGTAGCCTCCACGACGACGTCCGCGCCAGGCACGGCGTTCACGTACTCCGCGCGCGTGCCGTCCAGCTTCGGCGCGGGCAGCCCGCCCTTCCACTGCAGCGTGATCTGCTCATCGCCCTCGCCGAGAGTGACCAGGTCGACGGCCTTGGACGCCTGGGCGGCTTTGAGGGACGCGGCCGGGGCGCCCGTCTTGCCCGCCAGTTTCAGACCGCGGGGGTGGGCCTTGGGCTCCACACCATCGGAATGGCTGACCAGGTCCAGGTCCACATCACGCCAGTCCCCGGCAGTCGTGCCGTCCTGGAACCGGATCGGACCGGCACTCAGCTCGGTCGTCAGCGAACCGTCCTTGTTCGCCCAGGTCGTGGACGTCTCCGTACGCTCCGAGAGCGCCTCGACCCGCTTGCCCGACAACCGAGCCGCCACACGGGCTGACGGAATGTCCGCAGCCTGGGTGACGGCCGCCTTCTTCGGTGCGGCCGGCGCCTGAGATCTTGGCGCAGCCGCGGCACTTGCGCCGTCGAGCAGGGCGACGCTCAATGCCAGGGTGAGGCCGCCCGCTATGTAGCGCAGACTCCCCCGGACCACAGCCGCCCCCGCTCCTCTGGCGTGGGTCTGTGAATCGTCATGATTCCTCGGTCTCTTCTTCACACATGGGCACCGCCTGTGCAGTGCGTGTGTGAACGTAGCGAGATCGAAAAGACTCTAAATCGCTTCAAGTCCGCTTGTTACTGGCATGATTGAACGTCGCGAGAAGATCATCGACATCATTTTGTGATGCGATTCCGGAAACATCTCGCCTGGTTAACCCACACTGCACGCGTTTTGCACCCCTGCTTCACACAGCCCCAGTTGACGGCGGTTGACGGAGGGCGCTCCGCGTCTCCGGCGAAGCGGGACACGGAGCCGCACAGCATGCTGGGTGGGGACCGTGCAGGCGAGGCGGTCAAGCGCCGCCGGAATAGCGCCGCCGCGCGCGTCGCAGCGTCACGCGCGCGACGACCAGCAACAGGCCGCTCTCGACAAGCGCGCCCACATCGGCTGCCTCCCCCGTGGGGCGGCACCGGGGTCGACCGCCGTCCGGGCTCCGTCTATGACATGGGGTGACGCTCTGGGCTGGGATCGTCGATCACCTCATACTGCGCCAGGTCGCCTGGCACGGTCGCGCGCGAATCACGCCGGTGATCAAGGAGCGGGCGGGGCCCACCAACTTTCTGAGAGAAACAGGCGCTTCGGCCACTTCATCGAGGACCCGGGCGAGGGGCAGCTCGCGGGGTCTTTCCTGCTGGATCAGAGCGCGCGCCCCGGGCGATAGCCGCTCGTGGCGCGAGGAACCGGATCGGCTGGGCCGTCCAGCTCGGCACCATCCGCTACCTGGGCACCTTCCTGCATAACCCCGAAACCTAATCGCTGCGGGCGGCTACCCAACTCGATGCGCTGGACTCGCTCAGCCAAGTGAAGATCGACCGTTTCACCGGCGACTGAGACGCCCGGCATCCGTGCTCCCGGGTCCGACGCCGAGTCCGGCCAGGACGCGTGCGGTGTGCTCGACCCGGCTGTCCAACTCGGCGTAGCTGAGCCTTTGTTCGCCG
>NZ_JBFAWL010000046.1:0-10146 GCF_040680275.1 Streptomyces sp. NPDC052079 | reverse complement strand
CACCGTGGCCGTGGCCGGCGGAGCGATCTACAACGCCACAGACCCGGCCGCGGCCGCCTACGAACTCAAGAAGCGCGCAACCGCCTGACAGGACCCGCCCCAACACTGCATCCCATTCCATGTAGTTTCGAATTGAACCGGAGTGCGCCGAGTGAGTCTCGAACTCAATCGTGACTTCGGCCCTTGGCGCGCTGTCTGCGGCGGCGTCGAGGCGGTGCCTGCGACGCCAGGCCGTCCATGATCTGCTTGACCGCATTTCCCAGGGCCTTGCCCCGCCCTTTGCAGGCTCGATTGAAAAGGGCGGTTGTTGGCGGCCGTCATGACGGATCCCCTCGATACGAATTCGAGAAAAACCGAAATTATTCAGGAGTGCGCGTCTATGGCAGCGAACGAATCGATCTCCAGTGACCACGCGATCGAATCAACTGACGAGGTTGTTCGCTTGACTACCAAGCGACTCCCCCAGGACTGGACCGAGTTGGACCAGCGCGCGGTGGACACCGCCCGCGTGCTGGCCGCTGACGCGGTCGAGCACTGTGGGAGCGGACACCCCGGCACGGCTATGAGCCTCGCGCCCGTCGCCTACGCGCTGTTCCAGCGGGTCATGCGGCATGACCCCAACGACGCGCAATGGATTGGGCGCGACCGGTTCGTGCTCTCAGCCGGCCATTCGAGCCTCACCCTGTACATTCAGCTGTTCCTGTCCGGTTACGGCCTGGAGCTCGATGACCTGAAGGCCTTGCGGAAGTGGGGTTCGCTGACCCCTGGTCACCCCGAGTACGGGCACACCGTGGGCGTGGAGACCACCACCGGCCCACTCGGCCAGGGCCTGGCCAACGCGGTCGGTATGGCCATGGCCGCCCGCCGCGAGCGTGGCCTGCTGGACCCGGACGCCGAGCAGGGCAGGAGCGTGTTCGACCATCAGATCTACGTGATCGCCTCGGACGGCGACATCGAGGAGGGCGTCACCTCGGAGGCTTCGTCGTTGGCCGGCACCCAGCAACTTGGCAACCTCACGGTGATCTACGACAGCAACGAGATCTCCATCGAGGACGACACCCGCATCGCGCTGTCCGAGGACACCGCCAAGCGCTACGAAGCCTATGGCTGGCACGTCCTCACGGTGCACGGCGGCGAGGACGTGGCAGGGTTCCTGGACGCGGTTGAACAGGCCAAGGCCGAGACCACCCGCCCTACCCTGATCGTGCTGCGCACCGTGATCGGCTACCCGGCACCGACCAAGATGAATTCCGGCAAGGTGCACGGTGCCGCGCTGGGCGCCGAGGAACTCGCCGCGGTCAAGCGCGCCGTCGGGTTCGACCCGAAGCAGAGTTTCCAGGTCGACGACGAGGTCCTGCGGCATGCCCGCCAGGTGGCCGAGCGCGGGAGGGCCGACCACGAGAAGTGGCAACTCAAGTTCGATGCCTGGGCGAAGGACAACCCGGAGCGTAAGGCGCTGCTGGACCGGATCAGCAAGCGCGAGCTGCCCCCCGGCTGGGCCGACGGTCTGCCCACCTGGGAGGCCGACGCCCAGGGAGTCGCCACCCGCAAGGCGTCGGCCGCGGTACTGGCCAGGCTCGGCGAGGTGCTGCCCGAGCTCTGGGGCGGGTCGGCGGACCTTGCCGAGAGCAACAACACCACGATCAAGGGTGCGGACTCCTTCGGCCCGGCCGAGATCTCCACCAACGCCTGGAAGGCCCATCCCTACGGTCGCACGCTGCACTTCGGTATCCGCGAGCACGCGATGGGCTCGATCCTCAACGGCATCGCGCTGCACGGCGGAACCCGCCCGTACGGCGGCACCTTCCTCGTCTTCAGCGACTACATGCGCCCGGCGGTACGCCTGGCCGCGCTGATGCAGCTGCCGGTCATCTACGTGTGGACACACGACTCGATCGGCCTCGGTGAGGACGGCCCGACCCACCAGCCCGTCGAGCACTTGGCCTCGCTGCGTACCATCCCCGGAATGTCGGTGGTGCGCCCCGCCGACGCGAACGAGACCGCGCACGCTTGGAAGGCCGTGCTGGAGGACAGCAGCGGCCCGGCCGGGCTGGCGCTTACCCGGCAGGACGTGCCGACACTGGAGGGCACCTCCGCCGAGGGGGTGGCCCGCGGCGGCTACGTACTCGCCGAGGCGTCCTCGGGCAGCCCCGAGGTGGTGCTCGTCGGCACCGGTTCCGAGGTCCAGTTGGCCGTGGAGGCCAGGAAGATCCTCGAGTCCGAAGGGGTTGCCACCCGAGTGGTGTCGATGCCCTGCATGGAGTGGTTCGACCGGCAGGACCGGTCCTACCGGGAACAGGTGCTGCCTCCGTCGGTGCGCGCCCGGGTCGCCGTCGAAGCGGGTACGGCGCAGCCGTGGCACCGGATCGTCGGGGACGCGGGCGAGATCGTGTCGTTGGATCGGTTCGGTGCTTCGGCAGACTACAAGACCCTGTTCAGCCAGTTCGGCATCACCACCGAGGCCGTGGTCGAAGCGGCACGACGAAGTGTGCGGTTTGTGAAGCTGAGTTGATGCCCGGCCGCAGGCGGCAGGAGGTGTCCGTGATCAGTCCAAAACCTGTTGGACGAGGCTGATGGGGACCTCTTCTGGGCAGCGGTTGCACCAGCGGCCCCGGCGAGAGGCGGTTTCGAGGGGGCGTCGCAACACGTGGTCGTGTTGATCAGGCCGCAAGCAGTCTATGCAGGCGCTCGGCTGAGGTTTCCCAGCCGAGCGTTTTGCGTGGGCGGCCGTTCAGCTCGGCGGCCACGGCCGTGAGGTGTTCGCGGGTGTGGACGGACAGGTCGGTGCCCTTGGGGAAGTACTGCCGCAGCAGGCCGTTGGTGTTCTCATTGGAGCCGCGCTGCCAGGGGCTGGCGGGGTCGCAGAAGTAGACCGGGATGTCGGTGGCGACGGTGAAGGAGCCGTGGGCGGCCATCTCGGCGCCTTGGTCCCAGGTCAGGGAGCGCACCAGGTGAGAGGGCAGCGTCTGGACGGTTTCGACCAGGGCGTCGCGGACGTGTTCGGCGGTGCGGCCTTCGGGCAGGTGCAGCAGCATCACGTAGCGGGTGGCGCGCTCCACGAGGGTGCCGATGGCGGAGGCGCCGTCCTTGCCGATGATCAGGTCGCCCTCCCGGTGGCCGGGCAGAGCCCGGTCTTCGGCCTCGGCCGGACGTTCGCTGATCATCACCATCGGGGTGGCGAACCGCGGCTGGCGGCAGGCGGCCTGGCGGTGGGGCTTGCGGCGGGTGCGGCCGGTACGCAGAGCCTTGGCGAGTTCACGGCGCAGCTCGCCCCGGCCCTGGACGTAGAGGGCCTGGTAGCTCGTTTCGTGGACCACGTGCATCTCCGGCCGGTCGGGAAACTGGGCCCGCAGAGCTTGGCAGATCTGCTCGGGGCTCCACCGTAGGTCCAGGTGACGCTGGACGAAGCCGCGCAGTTCGGGGTTCTGGCTGATCTTTCCCGGCTTGGGGCGGGGCCGGCGGGCATCCGCGCGGGCCTGGGCGGCGTGCGGCCGGTACTGGCCGCCAACCGGGTGCCGGTTGCGGCGGATCTCACGGCTGATGGTGGACGGACTGCGGCCCAGCTCCGCGGCGATAGCGCGGACGGTGGCCTTCTCCCGCAGCCGGTCGGCTATGTGGATGCCGTCAGCCTCGCCCAGGTAGCGGGACGGACCGGATGAAGGCGGCGCCTCCTGGTAGATCGGAGGCGCCGCCTTCTCACGGCCCTTGTGGGCGTGGCGGCCGTTGCGCCACTTCTTGCCGGTCCGAACGTCGATCCCGACGATCCGGCAGGCCTCCCTGCTGCTGTTGCCCTGCTGCACGAGCTGGAAGTATGCCGCCCGCTCACGGGTCAGCTTCTTCCGCCCCTGCGGCCTCCGGTCCTTCCGGATCTCGAAGTCCATCGCACCCCTTCAGCTGGGGTGTTGCGACGACCACTAGAACCCAAGAGAAGCCGGGGCCGCTTCCCAGCCTGCTCCCGGACGCATCGCCTGCGAATAGGTTCTTGTGAACGGTTGGCGGTGGGCCGGCGGTCCTCGAAGCGGCGGTGAACGGCACGGTGACCGCCCTCGATGGCGTCCTGGGCCGGGTTGGCCTCACCTGGCTGTCGGGGCCTTCGCAGGTGGGGCACAGCATGCTGTTGCAGCTGCGCCCGCACATACCCCATCTTCGCCGACCCGCAAGATGGAGCACCAGCAATGATGCCGACCGTCATTCATTATCCTAATCACACGATAATGTTTCTCAATGTCGCAAGTCTTGCCGATCAGTACGCAGATGGACAATTATTTTGCCCACGTAGATTATCCGCACTCTGGCCCGCGGGTCTCCTGCTGAAGCAGGAACTCTGTCCATGGCGAAAGTGCGGTGTGTCTCTAAGATGATCCGTGCGATGGCTGTCCTGGCCGCAACGGACAAAGGCTCCCTCCCGAGGATCCGGATCCGCGGCAGCGCAAGTGACCAACGAACGCCATCCGCCCCGCAAGTGGAGGACGATCTCGTTGACGCAGTCAATATCAAAGGAACTCGAAGTCGGTCATTTCGTGGACGCAACGCGTGCTGTTGTCGCCGAGGTGGAAAAGGTGCGTGTGGGGGTGCACTCCCCTTCCTGGATGCGTGCCGGCGAACTGCTGCTCAAGGCGCCGAAAGTGTTCACCATCGGCACCGGGCGGAGCGGGCTCGCCCTGCAGATGGCCGCGATGCGGTTCATGCACCTCGGACTGCCCACCCACGTCGTCGGTGAGACGACTGCTCCGGCGATCGGCTCGGGGGACGTCCTGGTGGCGGCATCGGGCTCGGGGTCGACGGCCCGGGTGGTGCGGGCAGCTCAGACTGCTCGTGATCAGGGCGCGGACGTGATTGCGCTGACCACGGCGGCCGATTCGGCGCTGGCTGAAACCGCAACCGAAATACTCATCATTCCGGCTGCGGACAAGCAGGACTTCGACGGTACTGCCTCCGTCCAGTACGCCGGCAGCCTGTTCGAACAGTCTGTCCTGCTGATCACTGACGCGCTTTTTCACACGCTGTGGAAGACCAGCGGGACCCGGGCCCGCGAGCTGTGGCGCCTTCACGCGAATCTCGAGTAACCGCTACGCACTCTGTGAGGCCGGCGCTGAAGGAACGGCGTGATTCGCGCTCGGCGCACGGAAGAAGGAGCAGGCGGTTTATCGAGCTGGTCGCACGGCGGGATCAATCGAGTAAGTGCCGCGATCTCTCTGTCCTGAAGCTACACACAAGAATGGGAGCCCAAAATGCAGTGTGGGAGTGAGGTCGCACCGCGAGCCTGCGTCGATATCCATACTTTGGAGGCGGTGGCTCTGGCGGCTACCCGCAGCGCTGCGGTGGCCAGCTACGCCTGGGTAGGCCGACACGATCAAAAAGCCGCCGATGCAGCGGCGACGACGGCCATGCGCGAGGCATTGGCCGACGCACCTGGGCGAGGAACGGTGGTCATCGGGGAGGGAGAGAAGGACGACGCCCCGATGCTGTTCAACGGTGAAGTCGTGGGCAATGGGCACGGCCCGGACTTCGACATCGCCGTCGATCCCCTTGAGGGAACCTCGTTCTGCGCGAAGGACCTGCCCGGTGCCCTGGCTACGATCGCGTTCGGCGAACCAGGAACTCTGTGGTCACCTGGTCCCGGCTTCTACATGGACAAGATAGTGGTGCCCCCCCGGGCGAAGGACGTCATCGATCTGAGCGACCCTCCCGAGCGCACCTTGGTCAAGGTTGCCGAGGCTCTCGGAAAGAAGGTCAGCGAGCTCCGCGTTGTCATCATGGACAAGCCGCGGCACAAGGAGCTGATCGCACGGGTGCTCCGGGCGGGCGCGGCCGTGCAGACGCCGGCAGGAGGCGATGTCGGGGGGAGCCTGGCGGTGCTCCTGCCGACGCTCGACGTTGACCTGCTCCTCGGAGTCGGCGGAACGCCCGAGGGAGTGATGACCGCCGCGGCGGTCCGTGCCCTGGGCGGCGGCATGGTGGGCCGCTTGGCCCCTCAGCGTGACGAGGAAGCGGAGGCCATCCGCGCGGCGGGCATGTCCCTCGACCGCATCTATCACTGTGATGAGCTCGTAGCCGGCGATGCCTTCTTCGTTGCCACTGGCGTCAGCGGAGGACCCCTTCTCGGACGTCCACGGGAATGTGATGGCACGACAATCGCCGAGTCGCTCCTGATCTCCAAGGGTCAGGTTCGCCATATAACACACACCACCTTCGAAGCATTTCCCGCATAGTGCGCGCTGCGATTTCCGATTCTCCGTGGCGCCCATTCCCGAGCGGACACGTATCAAGTCGCTGCAGATGGTCGTGCCGTGCTCGTCGCTGCTGTTCAGCGGCTTGAGGGCGGGGCACACAGACGCCGACACTGCACCGTGATCAAGAAAGCTCAGCCACGACTGTCTGCAGCTGCCGCACATACACCATCACGATTGAGGAGATTCGGTGACGTTGCACCTGGACGACCTTCGCGTGCGCCGCCTGGGCGAGTGCCGTTACGATTCGCCGTTCTCCGAGATGCTCTCCACCAAGCAGACCTCCCCGCATTACGTTGCGGAAGGTGACCGCGTCCTGCTCGAGGACACGGTTTCCATGCTTACCGAGCACAGCCTCCCTCCCGACCGCGTTCCGAGTTTCGAAGCAGCCGGGCCTCGCCGGAAGATCTATTTCGACCCCGCGAACGTGACCGCCGGCATTGTCACGTGCGGAGGGCTGTGTCCTGGTCTCAATAATGTCATCCGCGGTCTCGTTCAAGAACTCTCTGTACATTACAAGGTCAAGCGGATTCTAGGCTTCCGGAATGGCCTCAAGGGCCTGACGGCCGAACACCGCAACGACACCATCGAATTGACGCCTGATCGAGTTCGCGATATCCATAACGCCGGCGGCACCATTCTGGGCAGCTCACGCGGTGGCCAAGACGCCGACGAGATGGTCGACAGTCTCGTCATGCGAGGCGTCGACATCCTGTTCGTCATCGGTGGCGACGGGGGGATGCGCGCCGCGACCTTCCTCAGCAAGGCGATCAGGATGCGCGGTCTTGACATTGCTGTCATCGGGGTACCGAAGACGATCGACAACGACCTGCCCTTCACCGATCAGTCGTTCGGGTTCCAAAGCGCGTTCGCGCGGGCCACCGACTTCATATCCTCGGTCTCCGTCGAAGCTGCAGCCAGCCCGAACGGCGTCGGGATCGTGAAGCTGATGGGCCGGCACTCCGGGTTCATCGCAAGTTACGCTGCGCTGGCCGCCAATTCCGCAGACATCGTCCTGATCCCCGAAACCCCCTTCGCCCTTGGGGGAGCTGACGGCCTGTTGTCCTACGTCGAGCAGCACGTGCGATCCAAGGGCTTCGTGGTCATCGTCCTCGCCGAGGGGGCAGGCCAAGACCTTTTCGAAAAGCACGGCCTGCCTCGGTACAACGGTCGCGGAACCGATGCCTCAGGCAACGTCAAACTCGGCAACATCGGGGAGCTACTCAAAGAGAGCATCACGGCCCACCTGACTGCGGTCGGCCTTGCCCCCTCGATGCGCTACATCGACCCGAGTTACGCAATCCGCAGCGTCGCCGCCAACGCTTATGACAGTGTCTACTGCCTGCGCCTGGCCCATGCCGCGGTGCACGCTGCCATGTCGGGGCGTACTGAAGCCGCTGTCGCGCGCTGGCGGCGACGCTTCGTGCATGTCCCGTTGTCGCTGATGACCAGCCGTCGCAACCAGGTCGACCCGGACGGTGACCTGTGGATGTCCGTGCTCGAAACCACCTGCCAGCCGGCCAGATTCGGTTCGGCGCCAGACCGTGGTGAGCTGCACCGGGTCTCGTAAGATGGCGCGGGCCGTGGTCCAGGCGGTGCGCAGGTCTTCCTGGCAGGTTCGCAGTCGTCGCATTCGTACTCGGCGGGCGGTACGCAGCCGGGGGCGGAGTGGAGACGTCTCTCGGTGTACGCGCCATATGAATCGAAGAAGGACAGGACGCATGTCGCCTCGCACCGCGAACACGGCCGTGGCCGTCCACCCGCTTCTCGCCGAGCGCTGGAGCCCGCGCTCGTTCGACGCGACCCACACCATCACCGACGAAGAGCTGGTGTCTTTGCTGGAGGCGGCCCGGTGGGCACCCTCCGCCCGCAACTCACAGCCGTGGCGCTTCCTGGTCGGGCGGCGTGGCGACACGACGTACCGGCGCATCTTCGCCACCCTCGCGCCCGGCAACCGGCTGTGGGCAGGGAAGAGCTCGCTGCTGGTCGCGGCGGTCGCGGCGGAGCGCCTCGAGAGCGGCACGCCGCACCCCGGGGCCGCATACGACACCGGGCTGGCGGTGGCCCAACTGTCGGTACAGGCCCGCGCATTGGGTCTGCACGCCCACCAGATGGGCGGCTTCGCCCCTGAGCGGCTGCGCACGTCGCTGGGTGTTCCGGACGGCTACCGGCCTCTCTCCATCACCGCGATAGGAGCCCTGGCCGCGCCGGAACTCCTCCCACAGGAACTGCGGGACCGCGAAACCGACGCCCGTGAGCGGCGCCCTTTGGCGGAAACCTTCTTCGCAGAGAGCTGGGGCAATCCGCTTCCCGTCGGACCCTGAACCTCACCCCCTGTCCGTGCCGTCGTACCCCCTTCGACCACCAACGCCGTATTCCGCGTTGTCCCAGGGGACACATCGCAGGCATCCCAGCGGCTCTCAGGCCGCTGGGGCGTGGTGCAGCTCGGGCATGCGATGGACAACGCCGCCGTGGAGCCGTTCCCCTCAGTTCTCGAGGTCGAGTACGTCGACCGACGCACCTTCGCGACGCGGGCGAGGCGAGGCGAGGCTCGAGATCGCGACGTGGATCGCGGACTTCTGCAACAGGGTGCGGGCCGGCATCCGCGGCAGGTGCAGCAGCATGGTTGAACCGCGTCGTGCGCTCCACGAGCGCACCGCCCGCGGACCGGCCGGTGCCTGTTATCAGGTCGTCCTCCCGCGTCCTGAAGACCGCGCGATCCTCGGCCTCGGCAGGCCGCTCGTTGATCAGCACCTCGGATGTGGCGTGACCGTTGGGGCGCCGCCGGGACCGCGCCCGCGGGACCCGCAGCACACGCCCGGTGCGCAGGCAGGCGACCAGCTCGCGCTTGAGCGTGCCAGTGACGTTGAGCGATTACGCCGGAGTCGTGGTCTTCTGCTTGAGGCGTTCGTAGGGGGTCCGGCCGCCGAGGCCCCCGTCGGGGCGGGGTAGTTGTCGCAGTCCTCCCCTCGCGCAGCGTCTCGTTGAGGACTCGGCGTCGTCGATGACGACGCCGTCCAGCAGCCGGTAGAACTCCTCGGCGTCGATGCGGTGAGAGCGTTCGACCTCGCCCTTCAGCCGCGGGGTGCGGGGCTTGGTGCAGGGTGCGGGCGATGCCCTTGTCGAGAGCGTGCCGGCAGAAGGCGGACTGGAACTCGGCGCGGTTCCCGCTAACTTCTTGGACGTGGCCGTGTCACCGCCAGGCGCCGCTTGGCTCATGGTCAAGCGGCGGAGTGGTGGGGAGGGGGCGTCGGCATGTGGGTCTCTGCAGTGATCGGAGACCCAGGTGTCAACGATGATCGCCAGTTCCGGACCGCCGGGAGATGGTCGACGGCGGCCGGCTCGACCAGCGCGATCTCCCGTACCCCCGCCTCCTGGGCGTTGAGCAACGCGGTCTTCTCGCGCTCCTCGAATGACAGGTACCGGCGCGATGACGGGCTGCCCTTGACCGACGGCATGCGCCACTGCGGTCGCCCACCCTGTCGGTCACGCAATACCTCCGCGATCAGGTGTTGCGACGACCACTGGAATCGACCTGCGCTTCCGCGTGCCGTCGGTCCCCGTTCGTAGGCTCCAGGGTGCCGTTCGACACCGGTTACCGCCCGCTAGTGGAACGCAAGTTGTAACTCTGTTAAATCAAAGGTACGGTTTCGAAAACGCGGAATTTCGTGACGCGGTCCTCGAAATTGCGCGGATCACGTTTCCCGATTTTCGCCCAGCAAGAGGAGGAAGTTATGACGTGGGAGACTCCGGAATACACGGTCATCGAGGTTTGCGCTGAGGCCAGCGGATACTTTTACCGGGGCTGACAGCCGGACTTAACCTCGATCTTTCTTGATGGGCCGCCGACGGAGTCGGTGGCCCATCTTGTTGCTGGTGATGGAGGTTGGGCAGGCTGGCGGCCCGAGTGTCGTCT
>NZ_JBFAWL010000045.1:0-10775 GCF_040680275.1 Streptomyces sp. NPDC052079 | reverse complement strand
TGCCCGGCGGGGGCGTGGCGGGGGGGGCGGGGGGGGGGGCGGGGTGGCCCCCGGCGCGGGGGCGGGGGGGGGGGGGGGGGGGGGGGGGGGGGCGCCCCCCCCCCCCGGGACGGGACGGGAAGGGGCGGCGGGGGCGACAACCTCAAGCAGCCACCCCCACCCACGCGCACCCACCCACCCCACAGCCACCCCCGCCTCACCCTTCCCCGGCCGGCCGCGAGGCCACCGCCGCATCCGCAGCTCGCCGCGCCAGCAACGTCGTGGACCGCCCGTCCAGGTACGGCAGTACCACCGCCTGCCCGCCCCACCCCCGCAACACCTCCGCCTCCGGCAGATCCTGCACCGAGTAGTCCCCGCCCTTCACCCACACATCCGGCCGCAACCGCCCCAGCACCGCCTCAGGCGTGTCCTCCTCGAACACCACCACCGCGTCCACACTCCCCAGCGCCGCCAGCACCCTCTCCCGGTCCGCCGCGGGATTGAGCGGCCGGCCCGGCCCCTTGCGCCGGGTGACGGAGGCGTCGGAGTTGAGACACACGATCAGACAGTCGCCGATCCGCCGCGCGCTCTCCAGCAGCCCGACATGACCGGCGTGCACCAGGTCGAAGCAGCCACCCGTGGCGACCACCGTCCCGCCGCGCGCCCGCACACTCTCCGCCAGCTCGAACGCGTCGGCCGCCGGATGACGCCCGGGGCCGGGAACGGCAGCCGCCCGCCACAGATCCGGGTTCCCCGACCCGCCCGCCGCCACGAACGCGGCGGCCGCGGCGACCGCCCGTTGCAGTGCCTCCTCCGGAAGCAGCCCGTCGGCCAGCGCGGCGACGGTCGTAGCGGCGAAGCAGTCACCCGCTCCGCACGGATCCCCGTCCGACCGGAACGGCGCCGGAATCAGCATCGGCGTCCCCCCGCCCGGCCGGGTGAGCAGCACCCCCCGGTCGCCGAGCGTCACGGCGACGCCCGCCACCCGCCAGCGCTCCGCCAGTTCCGCACCGCGTGCGGCGAACGCACCCAGCGACGACCCCGACACCTCGGACACCCCTGACACCCCTGACACCCCTGACGCACCGGCGCACAGCGCGACCGCCTCGGCCGCGTTGGGTGTGACGATGCGCGCCCCCGGCACCGGCGGGTCGCCCTTGGGGTGCGGATCCCACACCAGGGGCGTACGTCGGGCCACCTCCTCGAGATGCGGGCGCACCGCCCCCGCGGTGTGCCGCCCGTAGTCGGCGACGAGCACGGCGTGGGCGCCCGCGAGGGCCGCGCGCACCGCGTCGTCCGGCTCGCCCGGCGTCCCGCCGCCCCGGTCGATGCGCACCACGGGCCGACCGCCCGCCAGCACCCTCGTCTTCACCGGCAGCGTGCCGTGCAGCGGCAGCTCCAGCAGCCGTACCCGGCCGTCGAGGTCCCGGCGGACCGCCTCGCTGGCCGGATCGTCGCCGAGGGCGGTGATCAGGACCACGTCCCGGCCGTCCCGCGCGGCGAGCGCCGCGGCCAGCCCCGCCCCGCCCGGGTGCCGGCGGTCACCGGTGACATCGACGACCGGTGCGGTGGCGTCCGGGGCCAGCCGTGTCGCGACCCCCTCGATGTCCTCGTCCAGCAGCACGTCCCCCACGACGACGACGGGCTCGGGTCCGGTCATGGCGTCCTCCCGGGGACGGCCGCCGCGGGCGCCAGGGGCGCGGACACGGCGGCGTCGAAAGACTCGCAGAGCAGGTGCACGGCGACCAGATGCGCCTCCTGCACGGTCGCGGTGCTGCCCGCCTCCACGCACAGTGCCTCGTGGGCGGCCTCCACCAGCGGGTTGGGGCCGGGACCGGTGAGCGCCCAGACGCACAGCCCGGCCCGCCGGGCCGCGCCCGCCGCCGCGATCAGATTGGCGCTCCGCCCTGACGTGGACAGCAGCATCAGGACGTCGCCGGGACGTCCGTGGGCGGTCACCTGGCGGGCGTACACGTGGTCGAATCCGTAGTCGTTGCCGATGGCCGTGACACTGGAGGTCTCGGCGTGCAGGGCGAGCGCCGAATAGGCGCGCCGCTCCAGCCGGTACCGTCCGACCAGTTCGGCCGTCAGATGCTGGGCCTGGGCGGCACTGCCGCCGTTTCCGGCGGCGAGCAGGCGTCCGCCGTCGGTGAGGACGGCGGCGAGCCGGCCGCCCCAGTCGGCGATCCGGGGCAGGCCGTGCCGGCGGAGTCCGTCGAGGGCTTCCTGGAGCGACCGGCAGTGCAGATGCGCGGCGTCGAGCGCGGAGTGTTCCGTCATGGCTGTGGGGCGCACCGCCTCGGTGAGCACGGCGGGTCCCGCACCTCCTTCCCACATCGGACGTCGGCGCTCACCACGGCCGGCCCGTCAGCCGGCTGACGGTCGTGGCGGGCTCCGCGTCGAGGACCTCGCAGTACGTGGCCTCGGTGGCCGCGGCGATCCGCGGCCAGCCGTAGCGGCTGAGCACCCGACGGCGGCCCGCGACCGCGCAGGCCTCCCGGGCCGCCGGATCGGCGAGCAGCGCGGCCACGGCCCGGGCCAGCGCCTCCGGGTCGCCGGGCGGCACCAGCCGGCCCGTGCCCGGATCCGCGATGGTGTCGAGCTGACCGCCGACCGCGCTGGCCACCACGGGACGCCCGCAGGCCATGGCCTCCAGGGGGACGATCCCGAACGGCTCGTAGTCGGCGGGACACAGCACCACATCGGCGGAGCGCAGCAGCGCCGGCACCCGGGACGGGTCCACCCCGCCGGTGAAGCGGACCCGGTCGGCGACCCCGGCGTCCCGCGCGACAGCGCGCAGCCGGCGCACCTCCGGATCGTCGTCGATGCGGTGCCGAGGCGGCCCGCCGACCACGACGAGCTCGGTCCCCGGGAGCCGCGCCAGCGCCGCCACCGAGACGGCGGCGCCCTTGCGCGGCACCAGCCGGCCGAGCTGCATCAGCCGGTACCGGAACGGCCCGCGCGGCGCGACCGGTCCCACCGGGGTGAACCGGTCGGTGTCCACACCGCACGGCACGACACCGATCCGGTCGGTCGGCACCCCCATCCGGACCAACTCGGCGACCTCGTCCCGGCAGGTGGCGACGACACGGTCGCAGCCCAGTCCGACCTCGATCTCGCAGCCGATCCGCTCCGGCGGGCTGGTGTCGGCGGGCCCCTGGTGCCGCCGCTTGACCGTGCCCAGCGCGTGATACGTGTGCAGCAGCGGCAACCCGAGCTCCCGGGCGGCCCGCAGCGAGGCGATACCCGACATCCAGAAGTGCGAGTGCACCAGGTCCGGGGTGCGGGTGCGCCACACCCGGGCCAGGTGCTGCCCGAACTCCTCCATGTACGGCAGCAGCCGGTCCTTGGGGAGCGATTCCGGCGGACCCGCCGGCACATGATGCACCTCGACGCCCTCGCGCAGCGCCACCCGGTGGGGCAGCCCGGGCGCGTCGCGGCGGGTGTGGACGGTGACGCGGTGACCGCGGTCGGCGAGCGCCTCGGCCAGGGCGGCCACATGGACGTTCTGCCCGCCGGCGTCCACCTCGCCGAGCGTGGCGAGGGGGCTGGCGTGCTCGGAGACCAGCGCGATGGAGAGCACGCCCGGGGCGAGGCTCTCGTCGCCGAACCGGCCGGTGCGGAGGGGACCGACGGTCGGAGTCATGAGCGCACCTCCGTGATGAGACGTTCCCAGTCGTCCAGGAACCGCTTGAGCCCGTACCGTTCGAGGGCGGCCTGGCGGGCCCGCGTCCCGTCCGCGGCGGCCGCCGCGGGATCCGCTAGATAGCGGCGGGCGGCCCGGGCGAGGACGTCGGGCCGGTTGGACACGGTGCCCGCACCGTCCGGCACCGCCTCCACCGCCTCGGTGGTGGCCAGCGCCAGGACCGGCATGCCCAGGTGCATCGCCTCCAGCAGGGACAGCCCCAGAGAGGTCCAGCGCATCGGGTGCAGATACATCCGGCGGTCGGCCATCGCCGCGTGCAGCTCGCGCTGCTGCAGGTCGGCCGTGCGGCAGCGGTCCGGCGGCAGCCCCGGACGGCCGGCCAGACCGTCGGTGCCCATGCCGAACACATCGAGCGGCACGGTCCTGGCGAGCGCGGGCAGCAGATCCGTACCGGTGTACCGGCCGCGCCGCAGCGGCTCGTTGACGACGACGGCGGCCCGCTCCAACCGGCCCGTGTACCGGTGGCCGGGGTCGACGACGCCGTGCTCGATCACGTCCGTGCGGGTGGTGCCGCAGTCCCAGAACAGCCGGTTGAAGTGGGTGACGTGCACGATCGTCAGATCGTCGCGGTCGGCGAACGGATGCCGGGTGTTCGGCACTTCACCGTCCGGGGCGTTGTGCTCCAGATACACGGCCGGCACGTCCCGTCCCGGGCGGCGGCCGAGCCACCGTTCGGCGAGCTCGAGTTCGTGCGGCCGCTGCAGGACGACCAGGTCGAACGGGGTCTCCCGCAGCTCCGCCGGTGCGGCCTCGCGCACCGACGCGGGCCAGGGGAAGGTCCGGGCCCGGCCGAGACCGTCGGGGCCACGGCCGGGGGTGACGGGGACGACGTAGGTGTGAGGGCCCTGGACGAACGCCGTCGTCCAGGAACCGTGTACGTGCCACAGCAGGATGTTCATACGGCGGCTCCTCGGTCCGTCTGCTCCCCCCGCTCCGGCGGCGGGCGGTTCATGACGGCAGCCGTTCCTCGACCCAGGGCGGGTGACCGGGCGCGGGGGCCCCGGCCCGCTGGGGGCGAGCCCGTGCCGTGCCGTGCGGGAAGTGCCCGCGAAGCCAGTGGAAGGCCGCGACGGGCGGGATGACCGCGCTGGTGAGGGCCATGGTGGCGATCTCGTCCGGGGTGCGCGGTCCCGGGAGGATCCGGGCGAGCGCGAATTCGGTGGTCCCCGCCAGCCATCCGCCGAGGCAGGCCGCGGCGGCCCGCGGCCGGCCGGTCAGCGCGCAGACCGCGGCCGCCAGACCCGCCGCGGTCACTGCCAGATGCCCGGGCAGGCGCCCCCTGCGCGCCTCGGCCCGCTGCCACCAGCCGTGCCCGTGCAGCCGGGACATCAGCACGTCGTCGGCGTTGCCCGCCTGGAGCCGCACGGAGGCCCAGCGTCCGGCCGGCCGTACCGGATGGGTGGTGGTGCGGCGGCCCTCGGCCAGCGTCCAGCCGGCGTCGAGCATCCGTAGCGCCAGGTCGGCGTCCTCCCGGAAGGCCCTGCGGAACCGCTCGTCGAAACCGCCGGCGGCCTCCAGCGCCCGACGGCGGTACACCATGTCGGCGGTGATCCAGCGGGCGCCGGCGAGACCGGCGATGTTGCGCTCCCAGTCGGTGGGCCGGCGGTCGGCCGGGAGCGGCACGTCGATCCGCGCCGCGATCCCGGCGATCGCGACACTCGCCCCGGCCAGGTCGAGGGCGAGGTCGTCGGCCCAGGTGGGGCCGGGGACCACGTCGTCGTCGAGGAACACGATCCATGGGACGTCCCCGGCGGCCCGCCATCCGGTGTTGCGGGCGGCGGCCGGTCCCCGTGCTCCGCCGGGCACCACGAGGGTGCGCGAGCGCAGCGACGGCGGAACGGCGGCGGTCAGCGGCGCCCCGGCGGGGTCCGGACGGTCGTCGACCACCACGACCCGGGACGGGCCGGGCCCGTCCGCCTCGGCCAACGCCCGCAGGCACCGGGCCAGGGACGGCCGGCCGAGCGTCGGCACCACCACGGCGTACTCCCCGCTCGGAGCGGCGGGCCCGGTCATCGCGGGGCCTCGCCCTCGGCGGAGCGGAAGAGATCGCCGCGCCGGATCGCGTACGGGCCGATGGCCAGCAGGTCGATCGGGGAGGAGCCGAAGCACTCCAGGGCGTCGCGCGGGTCGTCCACCATGGGCCGGCCCGCCGTGTTGAGGCTGGTGTTGACCACCACCGGCAGTCCGGTGAGCCGCTCGAACTGGGCGAGCATCCGCGCCACCAGGGGTTCGCGCGCCTCGTCGACGGTCTGGATGCGGGCGGTGCCGTCGACGTGCACCACGGCGGGGATGCGGTCCTGCCAGGCGGGGTCCACGTCGTGCACGAACAGCATGTACGGGCTGGGCAGCGGGCCGTCGAAGATCTCGGCGGCCCGGTCGGCGAGCACCATCGGCGCGACGGGCCGGAACTGCTCGCGCCCCTTGACGTCGTTGAGCCGCTCCAGATTGCCCGCGTGCCCGGGATGCGCCAGCAGCGAGCGGTGTCCGAGCGCCCGGGGGCCGTATTCGCTGCGCCCCTGGAACCAGGCGACGATGCCGTTGCCGGCCAGCGTCCGGGCGACGGTGGCGGCGATGTCGGCCGGCCGTTCGAAGGGTACGGCGGCCGTCTTCAGCCACGCCCCCAGTTCCGCGTCGGTCCAGTCCCGGCCGAGGTCGGCGCCGGTCATGGGCTCCGGCTCGTCACCGGCCCCGGCGGAGAGCAGCAGGGCGCCGCCCAGCGCGGTCCCCGCGTCCCCGGCCGCCGGCTGCACCCAGACGCGGGAGAACGGTCCCTCGCGGGCGATACGGGAGTTGGCGACGCAGTTCAGGGCGACGCCCCCGGCGAGGGTGAGCACGGAGTCGTGGGTGCGGCCGTGCAGCCAGCGCACCAGGTCCAGCAGTGTCTCCTCCAGCACGGCCTGCGCACTGGCGGCGACATCGGCGTGGGCCCGGCCCCAGGGTTCGCCGGCGCCGCGCGGCGCGCACAGTTCGTGCCAGGGCACTCCCTTGGCATGGAAGCCGCCGTCACCGGTGGGATACACGTACCGGCGCAGCTCGGGCAGCATGCGCGGCGAGCCGTGGGAGGCGAGGGCCATCACCTTGAACTCGTCGGAGGAGCGCAGGAAGCCGAGGTGCTCGGTGAGTTCCTCGTAGACCAGACCGAGCGAGTGCGGGAGTTCCTGCGCGCGCAGGGATGCGAGCCGGCCGCCGACGCGGCGGGCGGCGAGGTGCGAGGCGCGTTCGCCGCGGCCGTCCAGCACGAGGACGGAACAGTCCCCGGCGTCGGGCGCGGCGAAGGCACCGGAGGCGGCGTGCGCCATGTGATGCGGTACGAAGCGGACGGCCGCGGGGTCCAGACCCGGCAGCGCGGTCCGCAGGAAGCCGGGCGCCTCCCGCGCGTAGGTGAGCCGCAGGTGGTCCCACGGGTCGTCCAGGCCCATCGTGTCGGCGGGCCGGGCGAGCGCGGGGTCGAAGGAGTAGGCGACCGCGTCGAGGTCCTGGGGGCGCAGCCCGGCGCGCTTCAGACACCAGGCCGCCGCCTGCTCGGGCAGCTCCCAGGCGGAGAACGGCAGGGGGCGCTTGCCGTGCTTGCGCCGGGAGAACCTCTCCTCCTCGGCGGCGGCGACGGTCCGCCCGTCGATCACCAGGGCGGCGGCGGGGTCGTGCAAGAGGGCGTTGATTCCGAGGATGCGCATGGCGGGCGGCCTTTCGCGGTTCGGAGACGGCCCGGGACGGCCGGTTCTGCGGCAGGTCCCGGCCTGGAACAGCCGTGCTCAGTGGCCGGCTTCGGTGCGGAACCAGGCGATCGTGCGGCGCAGCCCGTCCTCGGTGTCCACCCGGGGCTCCCAGCCGAGCTTGTCGCGGGCCAGCGTGATGTCGGGGCAGCGCACGGCCGGGTCGTCCACCGGACGTTCGATGTAGCGGATCTCGGACGTGGAATCGGCGAGCCGGACGATCGTGCGGGCGAGGTCCAGCATGGTGATCTCACCGGGGTTGCCGATGTTGACGGGCCCGCGCATGCCGTGGGCGGCCGCCGCGAGGATGCCGGCCACCGTGTCGTCGACGTAGCACAGCGAGCGGGTCTGGCGGCCGTCACCGGTTACGGTGAGGGGTTCGCCGGCCAGCGCCTGCCGGACGAAGGTCGGCACGGCGCGGCCGTCATGGCCCCGCATCCGCGGGCCGTAGGTGTTGAACAGCCGCACGATGCAGGTGTCGGTGCCGTGGGCGTCCGCGTGGGCGGTGGTCAGCGCCTCGCCGAAGCGCTTGGCCTCGTCGTAGACGCTGCGCGGGCCGACCGGGTTGACGTTGCCCCAGTAGCGCTCGTCCTGCGGGTTCTGCCGCGGGTCTCCGTAGACCTCCGAGGTGGAGGCCAGCACGAAGCGGGCCTCCGCGTCCTGGGCGAGCAGCAGTGCGTTGCGGGTGCCGAGGCTGCCGGTCTCCATGGTGTGCAGCGGCAGCCGCAGGTAGTCCGCGGGGGAGGCGGGGGAGGCGAAGTGCAGCACGAGGTCGGGCCGCCGGTCGACCGGCAGCGCCTCGGCCACGTTCGCCCGGACGAGTGTGAATCCGGGCCGTTCCAGCAGTTGCGTGACGTTCTCCGGACGGCCGGTGCTGAAGTCGTCCACGCAGGTGACGGCGGCGCCCGCGTCCAGCAGGGCGGCGCACAGATGGGAGCCGACGAATCCGGCGCCGCCGGTGACGACGACGTGTTCCCAGCTCCGGGATGTGGCGGTGGTCATGTCGCTCAGCCCTCCGTCGTCAGGCGTCGGTGTCCGGGCCGACACGGTGCGTCGGGCACCCGCACCGAGGCCGTCGGTCCCTCGATCAGCCTGAGCCGCCACCCCCGCCATGGCACGGTCGTTTACTGCAATCCGGTGAATCACGGAGCGTGAGCGCGACGCGGCGGGCCGCCGTTCGAGCAGGTCGGAGAGCCGGCGGGCGGGGCCTGACGCCCGCGCCCGGGAGTCCGTCGCGCGGGCGTCAGGCCACGAGCTTGGTGTCCGGGTCGAGGCGGCTGACGAGGGATGCGTGGTGGAGACCGGCGACCGGGGAGAGGAGATCGGGGTGGCGGAGGAGGGCCGTGGCACGGCGGTCGATGTCGTCGGGGTCGAGGAGCCGGCGGAACTCGCCCGCCGCGTCCCCGTCGAGGGCGCTCACCGCGAGGGAAGCCAGTGCCGGGTCGGCGAGCAGACAGGCCGCCCAGCTGGCCACAACCTCGTCGACCCAGGTGCGCCAGGCGTGCGTTTCGGTGTCCTCGTCCGTGTCCGCGCCGGTGACCCAGTCGAGCCGCGCCGAACCGCCCGGGCCCGCCAGGGCGACCAGCGCGGCGTCCATCGCCGTGGGGTACCGGAGCCGGGCCGCGACCGTCACCGCCTGCCGCGCCTGTGCCTCGCACAGCGCGGCGGCCAGCGCCCCGCCGGGCGCGGGAAAGGAACGCGTCAGCCACTGCGCGGTCGCCGCGATGACCGGGGAGAGATCTGTCTGCACTGCCGGGCCGTCCGAATACCGTCGGAGTCAGGGGACCGCACGGAACCCTAGCCCCCGGCCCGCCCCGCCCGGCGTGACCCATGCCTCGTTCACCGCGTGGCCTCGGCCACACCCGTACGGGCGCCCCGCCCGCTCCCGGAGTGTCCGGGGCCGCCGGTCGGGCACCCGGCGGCCATGGACGTACTCAGCGGCCCCCTCGTCGACCGGACCCTGTTCCTGCTGGCCGAGGGCTACGCCTGGCTGCCCAACCGGATGCGCCGCGCCGCCGGCCCCGTGGTCCGTACCCGGATCCTGGGCCGCCCGGCGCTCGCCCTGCGCGGGCCGCAAGCGGTGCGCTTCTTCTACGACGAGCGCAACGTGCACCGCCACGGAGCCATCCCCGAACCCGTGCTGGCGACCCTGTTCGGCCACGAGGGCGTGCACACCCTCGACGGCGCCGCCCACCGGGCCCGCAAGTCGCTGTTCCTGCCGCTGCTCGAGCCCGGCCGGGTGGCGAGCCTCGTCGACCAGGTCACCGCCGCCTGGGACGAGGCCGTACCGGAATGGGCCCGGCGCGGTTCCATCGTGCTGTTCGACGAGGCGAGCACGGTGCTCGCCACCGGGGTCCACCGGTGGGCCGGCATACCGCTGGGCGACGACGGGGCCGCGGCGGCGGCCCGCGACATGATCGCGATGGTCGACGGCTTCGCCACCACCGGACCGCGTCATCTGCGCGCCCGGCGGGCCCGCGCACGGCAGGAGCGGCGGCTGGGCCGCCTCGTGCGGGACGTGCGCTCCGGCGAGGTCACCGCCGAGGCGGACTCGGTGCTGGACCTCGTGTGCCGGCACCGCGACGCGGACGGCGAGCCGCTGGACGACAAGACCGCCGCGGTGGAACTGCTCAACGTGGTCCGCCCGACGACCGCCGTCGCCTGGTTCGTGGCCTTCACGGCACACGCCCTCCACCGGTGGCCGGAGCACCGCGAGGCCCTGGCCGGCGGGGACCCCCGGTACGCCGCCGCGTTCGCGCACGAGGTGCGCCGCTTCTACCCGTTCGCGCCCTTCCTCGGCGGCCTGGCCGCGCGCGACCTGAAGGGCGGGGCGAGTGGGTGCCGGCCGGGGGACTGGTGGTACTGGACGTGTACGGGCAGAACCACGACGAGGCGCTGTGGGGCGATCCGTACGCCTTCCGTCCGCAGCGCTTCCTCGAACGGCCCGTGGACCGCGACGAACTGATCCCACAGGGCGGTGGCGACCCGGCCGCGGGTCACCGCTGCCCCGGCGAGGGCATCACCGTCGGCGTGCTGGAGGCGCTCGCGACACGACTTGCCCGAATGGAGTACACGGTGCCGGAGCAGAATCTGACGATCCCGCTGAACCGGGTCCCGACTCGTCCGCGCAGCGGGGTGGTGCTTGCGGGGGTACGGCAAGGCCGCCCCGTCCCCGTGCGGCCGTAACGGCGCGGCCTCCGGACTGCCCCGTCTCCCGGCCTACTTCTACACCCGGGGCCCGCCCGCCCGGCACACCAACCCCTACGGCAGCGACCGCGCGACGGCAACACGGCGCCGGCGGGGGGTGGGTTGGGGGCGGCGGGGCCAGGAATACCCAACGCGGGGACAAGAAAATAAGAAAAAACAATTTTAAAGAA
>NZ_JBFAWL010000044.1:0-14731 GCF_040680275.1 Streptomyces sp. NPDC052079 | reverse complement strand
ATGGACCCTAGACAAGTCCCATCGTTGCAGGTCAGGAGCACTCTCCGCTTATTTGATCAAGCCTCGGACACCCCACCTCGTGAAAGCGCGAGGTTAACGGGCCGTCTGCACGATTTCTCGTAGTCGCGGCAGGTGACTGAACCCTGCGACGGGACTACGTCTGCGTTGGCGCAAGGCCCCGGAGCATCAACAGCCCAGGGGCCTTGCGTCATTCGCTGGAAGCGGGTTCGACGTGCCACGTGATCAGTTGCGTGCCGCGTCAGCAGGACTTCACGTTCGACGTGCCTGCGGAACGGTTGGTGTCACCGCATCTCCTCACATTGTAAAAATTCTTCCTTGACGATCACGCGATCGAGCTTTTAACGCCAATCGCATCCGTGATCGGATCTGGGAAAGTGCAGGGCTCAGGCGGGGTGCCCCGCAGCAATGCCGCACGTGGCCGGGATTCCGACCGGGAAAAGCGAGCACACCCCGGCAACAAGTGAGTTTGGCTACCGAAACAATCTGGATTGTCGTTGAATCTTTAAGGTGGTTCAGATGGCTCTCGAATTCATTCCGCTGGTAACGCTCGCTTTTGGGCTCAGTCTTGACAATTTTCGCTCGGCGATCGCCATAGGGACTATTCCGTTTGACTGGCGCCGCGCCGTGCAGATATCCCTTATCTTCGGGATATTCGATACTGTGGGCCCGCTATTGGGAGGACTGGTCGGTCACTACCTGGGGGGATTTCTGGGCGAGTGGGCGGAGTACATCGGGGCGGCCGCGCTGGGGGTATACGGTCTGTGCTTCCTTGTCAGCGCAATCCGGAATCCGGAGCCGAAAGAGATGGACCATCCGTGGGTGACGCTCTTCGGCATGCCGCTCACACTGAGCATCGACAATTTCCTCGCAGGCACCGGTCTGGGGATCGCCGGGTTTTCTCTCGTGGTCCCGATGCTGACTTTCGGTGCCATGACGGTGGTCATGTCGTTCACTGGACTTTTCGTGGGGCGGATGGCTGCCAAAGTTGTTCGGATCCGTTCCGACTTGTTCAGCGGTATCTCACTCGTCGGGGCAGCGATCCTGCTGCCGCTGGCCTTCAACGGCTGAACGGCGGGCACCACCGCCGCGCCGGCCCGTTCTTCGGGTTCGCCTTGACCGGGTGCTGAAGCGCCTGGTCAGGGCGACATCCCTGTTCAGCGTCTACAAGGGCGAATCGTATTGGCCGCGGGCAGCCGGACGAACGTGCCGCGGTGCCGTTCTCCCGACGCGATGCGCCCAGGCACCGACATCTCAGGCTCGGCAACACCTGGGAGGACTCCAATGCCCGAGAATCCCGACACCCACGTCTACCGCACCTACGACAAGGTCTTGAGCGAGGGGCAGCCGGCGCGGCGGCGGAATCATCCGACGGCCAGTGGAAATCCCAACGACTGGTGGCCGGACCGGGTCAACCTGAAGGCGTTGCATCGGAACCAACCCGCAGACAACCCTCTGGACGCGGACTTCGACTACGCCGAGCAATTCAACACCCTGGATCTCGACGAGCTGGCGCGTGATCTCGACGAGGTGATGACGACCTCGCAGGACTGGTGGCCCGCCGACTTCGGTCACTACGGTCCCCTTATGCTGCGCATGGCGTGGCATGCCGCGGGTACGTACCGCGTCAGCGACGGCCGAGGCGGTGCCAGCGCCGGGATGCAACGTTTCGCCCCGTTGAACAGCTGGCCGGACAACCGCAACCTGGACAAGGCGCGTCGGTTGCTCTGGCCGGTGAAAAAGAAGTACGGGCGCAGGATATCCTGGGCGGACCTTATGATCTTCGCCGGCAACCGAGCACTGGAGTCGATGGGCTTCAAAACGTTCGGGTTCGGCGGCGGCCGTGCCGAGGTATGGGAGCCCGACGAGACGTACTGGGGTCCGGAACGCAAGTGGTTGGCCGAAGAACGGTACAGCGGTCTACACGAACTCGACGAGCCGCTGGCGGCCACCGAAATGGGGCTGATCTACGTCGATCCACAGGGCCCGGCCACCAATCCCGACCCGGTCCTCGCCGCCCGCGACATCCGGGAGACCTTCAAGCGGATGGGGCTGAACGACGAGGAAACGGTGGCGCTCATCGCGGGCGGGCACACCTTCGGCAAGACACATGGTCCGGCGGACCCGAACGTGACCGGCGGCCCCGAGCCCGAGGCAGCGCCCCTCACCGCGCAGGGCCTGGGCTGGCTCGGCGGGTACGGCAGCGGCACCGGGGCGGACACGGTCACCACCGGGCTGGAAGGGATGTGGACGCGCACGCCCGTCCAGTGGGACCACACCTTCCTCGAAACGTTGTATGAGTACAAGTGGGACGTCGAGCTCAGCCCGGCGGGCCTGTGGCAGTGGGTCCCGAGCGACGGCCAGGGCGAGGGCACCGTGCCGGACCCCTTCGACCCGGACAGGAAACACCATCCGGTCATGCTCACCACCGACCTGTCTTTGCAGCAGGACCCGAGTTACGACGCGATCGCGCGGCGGTTCCTGGAGCACCAGGACCAGTTCGAGGACGCGTTCGCACGGGCTTGGTTCAAGCTGACTCACATCGACATGGGCCCGATCCAGCGCTACCTGGGGCCGCTCGTCCCGGCCGAACGGCTGATCTGGCAAGACCCGGTGCCCGAACTGGAGCACGGGCTCGTGGACCCCGACGACGTCGCCGCCCTCAAGCGCGAGATCCTCGGATCGGGGCTGACAGTCGCGCAGCTCGTCTCCACGGCGTGGGCGTCGGCTTCGACGTACCGCGACAGCGACAAGCGCGGCGGGGCGAACGGGGCGCGGATCCGGCTCGAACCGCAACGCAGCTGGTCGGTCAACGAACCTGAGCAGCTGGATGTCGTCCTGTCCGCACTTGAGGCGATCCAAGAGCGCTTCAACGCCTCCCAACAGGGGGACAAGCGGATCTCGGTGGCCGACTTGATCGTGCTCGGCGGCTGTGCCGCGGTGGAAAAGGCCGCCGCGGCCGGCGGCCACGAGGTCGACGTTCCGTTCCGCCCCGGGCGCACCGACGCCACCCAGGAATGGACCGACGTCGAGTCGTTCGACGCGTTGAAGCCCACGGCGGACGCCTTCCGGAACTACCTTGGCAAAGGCTTCCGGATGCCGCCGGAGCACATGCTGGTCGACCGGGCCGGCCTGCTGACCCTGAGCGCGCCTGAGATGACCGTGCTGCTCGGCGGGCTGCGGGTACTCGGAGCCAATTACAGAGGCTCCTCCGTGGGTGTGTTGACCTCGGCGCAGGGGTCGTTGACGAACGATTTCTTCGTCAACCTGCTGGACATGGGGACGGTGTGGGCGCCGAGGCAGAACGGGCACATCTGGACGACGATCTACGAGAGCCGCGACCGGGACACCGGCGAGGTGAAATGGACCGCGAGCCGGGTCGACCTCCTCTTCGGTTCGCACTCCGAGCTGAGGGCGCTCGCGGAGGTCTACGGGAGCGAGGACGCGGGCGAGAAGTTCGTCCAGGACTTCGTCGCCGCGTGGGTGAAAGTCATGGAACTCGACCGCTTCGACCTGCGCCAGGGGATGACGGGCGAAGCCGCCTTGATCGGGGCCGAGTTCGTACGTGGGGCAGGGACGGGATGTGCGCGGCCTGCGTGATCAGCGCGTTCAGCGCGGGTTGCGCGCGGCACGGAGGACACCTGCTCGTCCCAGTCGCCGAAGGTCTTACCGGGACGGGAACCCGGCGCGCTTGCGGCGGCGTGGTGTGCAGGTTGACGCGGTCGTGTCCAGCGGCCCCTTCGGCCGGCAGGATGCCCACGGCCTCGGCCGGGTCCCCGGAGTCGGACCTTCACGGTGGGGATCACCCGGCGGGATGCGGCGGATGTGAGGGGGTGTCAGGCGGCGGGTGAGGTCGATCGCCTCGGCCAGCGAGTCGCCGGCGGAGCCGTGGACCTCGCGGAGCAGACCGGTCCTGTTCGCGGTGCCGGTGTCGGATACAGGGGTTGGGGCGAGGCCGGGTGTGGCCCGCGGAGGTGCCGGGCTGCAGGCTGTGGGTGTCACTCGCTCGGGTCGGCTCGGCGGTGTTCAGGTCGGCCTGGTGGTCGAGGATGGGCAGCAGGCCTTCTGGGCGAAGCGGCCGGTGACCGCGGCGTGCCCAGCACGCGGTCAACTGCTGCTCGGGGCGCGGCCTTGACAAGGTGACGTCCTCGGCCGTCTTGGCCTTGACTCGGTGAGTGCTGGAGGCTGCGGCGGGCGATGAGCCAGGCCCGGCACCGGGGCCATCATCAAGAACGCGGCATCGGCGCCGCTGGTGGCTTCCGGGATGCGCTCGCCGCGCCGGATCCCCAAATCATCGCCGCCGAGCGCTACTCCCAGCGCGCGGACATGGACGTGCCACGGGTGCCGGGCGACCTGAGTGGCGTTGCCGTCCGTGCCGACGGCGGTGACAAGGCCGATCGCCCGGTCCCGGTGCCGGGGGCCCCCGAGGCGGCCACTCCCGCCTCGCCTACAGCGAGATCCACGCGGACGAGGGGAAGGAAACCGCCACCGGCTTATGGGACCCGTGCCCAAGCGTTCTTCGCCCAGGCCGGGATCACCGTTGAACGGGTACTGACCGACAACGGCGCCTGCTACCGGTCACACGACTGGCGCGACACCCTCGCAGCGGCCGGGATCACCCACCAGCGCACCCGGCCCTACCGCCCGCAGACCAACGGCAAGGTCGAACACTTCAACCGCACCCTGCACGACGAGTGGGCCTACGCCCGCCCCTACCAGTCAGAAGCCGAGCGCCAGGCCGCGTTCCCGCAGTGGCTGCACACCTGCAATCACCACCGCGGCACACCGTGCTGAAAGGCCAGCCACCCGCCAGCCGCGTCCCCCACCTCAGTGCGCCTAGCGGGCTCGTGCACGGTAGGCGGTGAGGCGTCGAGGATGGCGGCGGGGGCTCGGTGTTCACGTCTGCCGCGCCGACGTCAGGCCCGCGGTCTGCTGGTGGGACAGCAGGCCGGCGACGGCCTGGTCGGTGTCGCTGGTGTGCTCGCGGCGGCCGAGGTGGCGGGTCTGAGCTCACCGGTTCTTCAGGTGGGCGATGCCGTGCTCGACGCGGATGCGTCGTGAGGAATGTGCCTTCCGCTGCCGCTCGTGCATCTCCTTGTACCAGTCGGGGGCGTTCTTCTTGAACTTGCGGTGCGGCGGTGTCAGCACCCGACCGCTGGTCTGCGCGCCCGGGTCCTGGTTGCCGGCATCGGCGAGAAATTTCCACGGCGGGCCCGTCGGCCAGGAGCTTGACCAGTCCCAACTGGCGGGCGTGGGTGATGTCCGCGCAGCTTCCGGGCTTGGTCGGGCTGCAGAACAGCACCCGGCCGTCCCCGTCCGTGTGCACCCGTGGTCGTGACGGCGTTCTGCTTGCTCTTGCCGGAGACGAACCTGTCCCGGTTTTTGCGCCCGGCGGTCGGCCGCCGGACCCGGATCTCGGTGCCGTCGACGATCCCGGTCCTACCCCTGGAGCCGAGGTGGTCGACGACCTCGGCCGGCGTCCGCAACCGCACGCCGGGACTGACGGTGCGGCCTCGCTCGGCGAGCAGGGGCCGCACTTCGCCGACGGCGCGGGTGATGGTGGAGCGGTCCACGCCGAATCAGCAGGCGAGCACGTGGTGTGTGGCTCCGTGGCGGAGGTGCACGAGGGTGGCCAGGAGCCGGTCGACGAAGACCAGCCGGTGCTTCGGCCGGCACCGATCGCCCGCTTCCGTGGCCGGGACGCAAGTCTGGCCAGGTGCCGTTCGTGCCACAACGGGCCCAGCTCGGCCACGAGTTCAGCGATCACGCCGGCCGACAGGCCCGTGATCCTCCGGTCGCTGATGATCGCTGCACGAGACGCGTTCGCGACCACACGACGATGGTCGACGATCAGGAACTCGACGCCTCACCGCCTAGCGTGCACGAGCTCGTTGGGGGAGCTTTCCACGGCCGGCGTCACCCGCCCGGTGGGAAGACAGTTCTTCTCCCGGAACCTCCCCCGTGCAAGGATGTACGGCTCGGCACAGCCGGCTTGCTGCAGGCTGCGGGGGCTTTTCAGCCTCGATACCTGTGCACGTCGCAAACGCAGTACATGAGACGGCAGCTGAAGCATGGGGGCTTGTCGACGCACGTGATACAGGGCCCGCAGTTCACCGGTTCGGTGTGCCGCGCGTGATCGCCGGGCTCGTAGGCCTCTCCGCAGTAGTGGCACGGCAGACGCTCGACAGTGTCCCGCTGGGGCACCGGCGGCTGGTTCATCACATCACCTTTTGTTTCCTCAAGTTGGCTTCCCCACGGCCGAGGTGCGGGGCGAAACATCCACCACCGGCGAGACTACGGCGGACCTGGCGTAGCCGTTCTCCTCGCCCGTCGGTGCGAAAACACTCGCCCGGTGATCGCGGCGTCACCGGGACGACTCGATCACCGGGCGAGTGAAAAGGAAACCTCCGGGGAGTTACCTCGTGTCTCGCGTCAGTGCCACGTCAGTGGCACCGCCCTGTCACAGGGAGAACGTGATCACCGCGGCACCGTGACCCTGACCGGACAGGCCGGGCACAATGCCTTCGAGCCAGCCACCCCAGCCGACCGGCACCGTGATGTACTGCTTGCCGTCGACCACGTAGGTACTCGGGCTGCTGTGGTGACCGCTACCGCACTGGAAACTCCAGAGCTTCTCTCCGGTCTCGGCATGGAGCGCCATGAACTCACCCGCGGGTGTGCCCGCGAACACCACGTTCCCCGCGGTGCTGAGGGTCGACGCGGCCATCGGCATCATGTCGAGCCGGTAGCGCCACTTCTCTTCACCGTGCGAGTCGAACGCGCTGACCGACCCTGCCATGTTGTCGACGTCGACCTCGACGGCGGCGCCCCAGTAGGGCATGCCTTCCTTGAACTCGCGACGACGTCGGGTGGCAGTAGCACCCACGTCGGCCACCGGAACGTAGAACAGATCGTGGTCCGGGTTGTACGACGCATGCGTCCATTCCTTCGCACCGGCGGGGCCGGGGAAGAAGTGGACGGGCTCGCCTTCCTTGTCCGGGTACTTCCGCGGGGTCACCTTGCCGTCACGGGTGATGACGCCCCAGTCGATCCGGTCGACGAACGGCGTGACGTGCTGCAGCTCGCCGTTGGTGCGGTCGAGGACGAACATGTACCCGTTCTTGTCGAAGTGGGCGAGCAGCTTCTTGCCATCCCGCTCGAACAGGGTCATCTCCATGGTGGAGTCGTAGTCCCACAGGTCGTGGGGGGTGAACTGGTAGTGCCACTTGATCTCGCCGGTGTCGACATCCAGCGCGACCACGCTGTCGCTGTAGAGGTTGTCCCCCTCACGGACCTCGCCGTCGAAGTCGGGAGCCGGGTTGCCGGTGCCTGCGTAGTAGAGGTTCAGCTCTGGGTCGTAGGTTCCGGTGACCCAATGGTTCGCGCCTCCGCGCTGCCAGGCCTCCCCGTCGGCGGGCCAGGTCTCCGAGCCGGGCTCACCCGGCTTCGGCACGGTGTAGGTGCGCCAGCGCTGCTCACCGGTCTCCAGGTCCCAGCAGTCGATGTGGCCACGGACGCCGTACTCGCCGCCGGCGGAACCGGTGATGAGCGTGTCCTTGATGACCAGCGGAGCGATCGAAGCGCTTTCGCCCGCCCGCACGTCGCCGATGGTCTTCTGCCAGACCTTCTGGCCGTTGGTGGCGTCGATCGCCACCAGCTGGGCGTTCTGGGTCACCATGTAGACCTTGCCGTTGGCCACCGCACAGCCGCGGTTGACGTTGGCGCAGCACAGCGTCACGTCGAAGGGAATCGCGTGCTTGTAACGCCACAGCTGCTCGCCGGTCGTCGCGTCGAGCGCCCAGAGCCAGCCGTCCCAGCCGGTGACGAACATGACGCCGTCGACGACCAGGGGACAGGCCTCGAACGCGTAGGTCGAGGTGGAGGCCATCATGCCGGTGGCGCTCGCCTGGTGGATCCAGGCGACCTTCAGGTCCTTGACGTTCTCGGCGTTGATCTGGTCGAGCAGGCTGTGCCGCTTGCCGTCGTAGTCGCCGTAGTACGTGATCCAGTTCTGCGGTTCGCTGCGCGCCTTGAGGATGCGCTCGTAGTTGATGCCGCGCGTCACGTCCGGAGCGCTGTGCGGCATCTTGGAAAGCTTGCCGTGGTTGAACGCCTCGCCGGCGTCGACGTATTCGACGGTCATGGTGGTTCCTACCTTTCTACGGCCGAGGCTGGGCGGGTCGGTCGAGCTTGGCTTCCGGCGGTACTTCGCCGGTCACGACGATGGCGGCGGTCAGTCCCCTGCCCTCGTCGTTGCCGGCCGGCGAGCCGTACCAGTAGTAGCCGGGACCGTCCAGTTCGAGCGTCGCACGGCCCTTCGAGTGGTTCACCAGACCGATGAACTTCCTGTCGCCGTTACTGGGCAGCAGGCAGGCATGGGTGTTCTTGTCGTCGTTGATGATCGTCAGCTCGACGGTGCCGGCGTGCGGCAGCACCAGGACCGCGGGCTCCCACGCCATCGCATCCTCCGGGATGCGGATGGTCGCCTCCATCGTTCCGTCGGCACGCTCGGTTGCCTTGGCGATTGAACCGGTCCCGAGCAGGGCACCCACGGTCGCCTTGTTCTGTCCGCCGATTTCGGCCAGGAGATCGGCTTGTTCCTGGGCAGTCGTCATCGGACTTCACCTCCTCGTTAGCAAGAAATGAAAATTCTGACGGATTTTCGCGGGACATGTCACCAACGGAAAGAGTCGGCTCGTTGACGGCAAAGTCGGAAACTTTCAAGCGCTACGCCACCCGAGCACGCCATACCGATATTCGTCTATTCGTCGCCACGGCCAGCCCGAGCCCGCCGCTCCCCCGGCAGGAGATACCGCTGGTGTCAACCCTGTGCCTGGGTTCAGGTTTAATCCCTGGTGTGGTCGGACCTATGCCGGGAAATCGCTGTCTCGGGGGGCAGGCAACGAAGGCCACCCTCACCCCGATACCGCTCCAACGCCCTGTGCACCGTTGCCTCGCCATGACTGCGAAAGGTCGGGTCGAGCCAGCGTACCTGTGCCATATAGGACCGCCTTTGGTCTGTTGCCAACCCGGACGGCACACATGCGCTTGGTGCCGATGATCGCTCGTGTGCTGTACGTATCCGGCCGGGCCGCGTCGCTTGACCTTCGACGTAAATTAAACTGACCCTCGCTTTGAGGACAAGCAGAGCGGGATGAGTGTGCGGGAACAACCTACGAACGGTCGTGAAGCGGAGATCATCGGTGGCCGTCCACCCACGAGCGGTTGACATGCTTTCGCTTCAGCTTGAGGTTGTTCTGGCCGCTGTTTTGACGATTGGTCAGGTGTTAAATGAGTTGTCCGCCTTTGTGACCTGGCGGCTGACTGCGACAAGCAGGCCCGCTGATTTGTGCCCCTACCTGCGCAAGCACGTGAGGTTCGCGCAGGTAGGGGCAGGTTTCGGCGTCTCGGAGGCGACGGGTCCGGCGGCATGTGGACGAGACCCTCGAGGTCCTGGCCGCTTGGGCGCCGAGTCTGCATGAAGCAGCCCTGTCGGTCTGGACGAGGGCGGCTTCGTCGGCGAACGGGCACCGTCATCCCGTGCGACATACAGGACGCGCCCACGACCTGGCCGCAGCCGGCGCCCACGGCGTCTGGCGGGCATGCCTGGCCTGTGGCAGGTTCTCATCCCGGCCAGCCGCGCCGTCCAGGCCTCCACACTCTCACGACCTGCCAATACACACGATGAAGACCGCACGCACGTCTTGAGATGTCGTGCGCCATAGGGTTTCCTGCTCAGTGGTTGGGAACCGCTACGCCAGGTAACAAGGAGTCACGATGACCGGGACAGTGCCACCGCTGGCGATCGCACCGAGCCGACCCAGTGAGGGCTACCGCACGGCGGATGGCTCTCTGGTGGCTACCTCATCGGCGAGAGAAGTAGCTCGTGCATGGGAACGCTTCGCCGCGGGCGAAGACATAGAAACGGGCATCCGGCCTGAGATCCTCGCTTCATGGTACCGATGCCGTGATCAGTACGAAGTAGACCGCAAGTTGAATGCCGCACCGGTGGCGCCGGCCGACGTCCACCGGACCGACACAGGCGTAATCTTCACTGCGCTCGGCGGCCTCGGCGCCATGGCCGGCCAGCAAGTGGAACGGGATGACGCCGTCGTCACCGTTACGGACGGGGACGGACGAGTCCTTGGGGCGTGGGGCGACCCTACCACACAGCGGCGGGCGGAGTTGCACAATCTCGCCCCATGGTCGTCGTGGTCGGAGGAGTGCACCGGCACGAACGGAATGGGAACCTCGTTCGAGGTGTCCGGCCCGGTGACTGTGACGGGGCCGGAGCACTGGTGCGAAGCCTTCCACCAGTGGTCCTGCGCGGGCATTTCCATACGCGACGTGGTGACCGGCTCGCCGGTCGCGTCGATCAACATCTCGCGATGGAACGCATCGCTCCCCAAGTCCATTGCGTCGTGGCTGACGAAATCAGTCGCGTGCATCGAACAAGAGATTTACCGGCGCGCCGTCCACGAGGCGGACAAAGTAGTCTCCGAGTTCAAGAAAAAATGCTCCCGGGTCAGTGGTCCATTTATCGCGATGGACCGTGGAGGGAATGTGATAACTGCAAATGAAGCAGCTATCAGATTGCTCGGGCTGACTGACGAGCCCTCCATTGTCGCGGCTGCCATCGAACCGGCACAGCGCTGGACCCTGGACATTTCGGGGCTTCCTGACGTGCTGCGGTGGGCCATGGACCAGGCGCGGGGAACCGAGCAGTGGAGCGGCTACGCGTGTCTGCCGGTGTCCCCGGGAGGGGAGGCCACTCCGCTGACTATGCGGCCCATCGTCGACTCGAATCACGTGATGGGCATGCTGTGTTTTCTGGGGGTGCAAGAGGGCGAACCTTACGTGGGTAATCCGAAAGCATCCGTCAACCCGCTTCCTCAGCGCGTCATCGGAATGCGCAATGATCGGCTGGTCCTGCTCGCTCCGTCGGAGGTCCGATATGCCGAGGCAGACCGGAACATCGTTTGGCTGATCACGGAAAGGGGGAGGATCCAGGCCGCGACCCGCGGTCTCGACAATGTCGAGCGGTTGCTGACGTCTTACGGATTTCGTCGAGTACACCGGCGTTTTCTGGTCAACCTTCGCCGTGTGGCAGAACTGGAGCGGGGCATTAAGGGTGAGCTCTTCCTCATCATGAATGCTCGTTCCCATGAGGTCGTTCCCGTTTCGCGGCGCCACGCTCCGGAACTCCGGCGCATGCTCGGTGTGTGAACCCCCGGTCTCGGTGTCCGGTTACTCCAGCCGTACTTCGAGTTCTCGGGCTCGGTCGGCGGCGTGGGCCTGAGCCAGGTCGCCGTGCACTTCGCCTTCACCTCGTCCACCGGGCAGAGCCTGGTCGGCCGGCGCCCGTACTTCACCAAGGAGCGGGCCGGCAACGAGGAACACCACTGACCGGCGTCCCCGACGGGCTGTGCTCCGCGGCCAAGCCGCGCCTCGCGGCGGACATACCCCACGGCCGCATCCACCCATCAGGTCACCAGCCCACGAAGCTGAGCGTGATCAAGCCGCCGCCCGGCTGCCGAAGTCGGCCTTGCACCGGATGCGGAGACGGCACGGGGCACAGGGGCTTACGCGACTACGACCGGGCAATGACAGGTAACTACCGCTGCCCCGACGGGCACGACCGGATGCAGGGACATCAGTACTGCTGGTCCGCCGAAACCGCTCCACCCGCACTGAGTTCGTCCCAACCTGGCCCGGCAGCTCGGTGGTTGGACTGACAACGTGGTGAAGCCCCTGGTAGATGGGTTTTCGACCAAGAGAACCGTCTCCACCGGAGGCTTCGCCTGCTTGTCTACCCATCGATGTGTCCAGCTCTGCCCTGCGCTTTCTGGCCACTCGTCCGCGGCAGCACCGGCACGTGATCGGCTCCCGCCGGCGTCGGCTGAGCGCCGGCCGGCCCTGCTCACGCTCGCCCATCCGCGGATGGGACACACCTATGCCGAGCTCGCGGGCGGGTTCGGCGTCGGATGGTGTCCCACTGTGTGGTGTAGGGGATCTCCGCGGTCGAGTGCGCGGGTTCCGCTCCCTGGGGTGCACCGTCTGCCGGTGTCTGCTCCCTGCTCAACTGGCAGGCCACCGCGTAACTGTCCGGAGTGAACGGGCAGTTCGACCCCAGGGGGTGCACGGTGGCCTTGTCCCGGCAAGACCTGCTTCGCCTGCTTGAGTCACTACGCTCGGCAGATGGTCTTGAACTTGTCCGCGGGGTCGCCGAGCGACTGCTGCAGGAACTGATCGAGGCCGAGGCGAGTGTGAAGTTCGGTGCCGAGTGGGGCGAGCACACCGACACCCTCACCACTTGGCGCAACGGTCACCGGGAGAAGACGGTGACCACGCAGGCCGGCAACCTCGAGCTGGCCATCCCGAAACTGTGGGCCTGAAGCTTCTTCCCCAGCCTGCTGGAGCGTCGGCGGCGCATCGACCAGGCTCTCTACGCGGTCGTCATGGAGGCGTACGTCCACGGCGTCTCCACCCGGTCGGCCGGTGACCTGGTCAAAGCCATGGCTCCGACACCAAGATCTCCAAGAGCGAGGTCTCCCGGGGCTGTATCCGGCTTCCCTACCTGTTCCTCCACGCCACTACGTCAAGGCCCGTGTCGACCACCGCATCGCCTCCCAAGCGATTGTGATAGCCACCGGCTTCACTCAGGACGGCAGCCGCGAGGTTGCCGGTGTCATGGTCGGCGACAGACAGACCGAAGTGTTCTGGGCCCAGTTCCTGCGCGAACGCGGGCTGTGCGGCGTCCGCCTGGTCATCTCCGACAGCCACAGCGGCCCGGTCAAAGCGATCCGCAAGGTGCGCCAGGTCCTCACGGATCTTTATCGGTCGGCTGCTGGGGGCTCGCCGGCCTTGCCCGGTGCCGTCCATGACGTCTGTGCGGCCCGCGAACACGGCATCGTCGACGCGCTCGACGAGGCCGGCGTCAAGTGCTCGGCGGACAAGGCGTACCGAGGTGACGGCGGCACGGTTCGCAGCCCCTGCTGGGGTCGTTGGGAGACCCTTTCCACCGGTCGGAGGGCCGTCAACCGGTCCCACTGCGAAAATCCGCACACTTGTCGAGCAGGCCATGGCCACCCTCACATTCCGGCGTCTCCTCCGCAAGCTTCCGGTGCTCGACCACCGGGATCACCGCCCTCGTCGAGGCTGTCCTCGCTCTGCCATCTGGCCAGCTCGACCGATGATGGAAAAGCCTCACTGTGTCCCACTACCGCTGCTTGGAGGACAAGACGCGATCACCCAGCTCCCCGACGAGCGTGCGGACCTCGCTGATACAGGACGGCAGGCTTCAAGATGGTTGTCGGATCGTGGAGTTGACCGGTCTGCACGCCCGTGGGAGCCGACTGGGGGGATGCGGCTGCATCCGCCGGGGGCGGCAACTGGATCCGCACCGCCACGGCTATGGGGCGGCACAACCTGCCCGCACAGTCATGGCACATCGATAGGGCTCGGATGCTCCCCGCGAACCTCGCGGCCGATCTCCCAGCCTGGCTCCGGCTGCTGCCTTCGGCACGACAGTAAGGACTTGGCGAACGTCGCACCGAAACCATGCGTGTGCGCCTCTGCCGCCTGCCTGCCCGTGTGGCCTGCAACGCCCGAAGTCACTACCTGCGCATGGTGCGGACCTGGCCCTGGGCAGCGGCGTTCACCGTCCGCCGGAGACGGCTCACCCAGCTGCCGGCCGTCACCTGACGACCCGGCGTCGTCCCCGGCAAGGAGCGGGAAGGGGGGCAACCTCGCAATCTCCTCGGACGTGACGGGCGACCCGCCGTCGGTTTGGTCAGCGATCGCCCGTCGCTGAGGAATCGAGGGCATGACTCAGCAGTGACTATCTGCGGCTGCCGTATCGATGACAGTCAACGCTTGGTACGCGCAGCAAGGGCCTGCACCTGGCTGCGCAGTCGTTCCACGGCTTGTGCCGGATCCTTGGCAGCGTAGACAGCCGAACCGGCCACAAAGCAGTCGACGCCGGCCTCGGCCGCCTGCTCGATCGTGTCGGTGTTGATGCCGCCGTCGATCTCCACCACCAGGTTCAGATGGCCGGTGTCGACCATCGTTCGGGCCTTGCGCACCTTGCCGAGGACCTCGGCGATGAACTTCTGGCCGCCGAAACCGGGCTCCACGGACATCACCAGCAGGGTGTCGTAGTGTTTGAGCACATCGACGTAGGGCTCCAGGGGCGTGTTCGGCTTGATCGCCAACCCGGCCTTGGAGCCTGCGGCCCGCAGGTTCTTCGCGAGCATGACCGGATCGTCGGCGGCCTCGACGTGCACCGTGACGTTGTAGGCACCCGCTTCCGCGTAACCGACCGCCCAGCGATCCGGGTTCTCGATCATCAGGTGGCAGTCCAACGGTAGGTCAGTGGTTGCCAGCAGCGACTGAACGACCGGCAGCCCCAGGGTCAGGTTAGGCACGAAATGCGCGTCCATGACATCTACGTGCAGCCAATCCGCTCCTCGACCCGGTGGTCCTTTCACGGCAGCCACCTCGTCGGCGAGCCGTGCGAAGTCGGCGGAGAGTATGGACGGAGCGATCAACGGTTGGTTCGACACGACGCCAAGCGTAAAGCAGCCGACGGTGGTGGGTGGTTATTTATTGTGCGCATTACGGGATTGTGCTTTTGCATGACGCGGGGTGTTGCCGGGTTTTGGGTGGTGGGCAATTGTTGTGAGGGTTGGTAACCGATCTTGTGCTCGGTGGC
>NZ_JBFAWL010000043.1:0-18185 GCF_040680275.1 Streptomyces sp. NPDC052079 | reverse complement strand
ACGGCGATCACTCACCCCTTGCCCAACGACCGCCAACGCCACCAGTCACAAAACCATCCCTAACTACCAACTACATAGATCAGATGCCCTCTTAGCGCGAGGGGCCCTCGTTCGAACCGACCCTCAGCGCACGCTGAGGTCCAGCGCGCCGAGCAGCCCGGACGTGCGTCGTACGGCGACCGATCCGTAGGGCGTGCGCAGGCGGAGCCAGGAGCCCGAGGAGAGCAGCGTCTGTTCGGCGCCGCGCAGGAACCCCAGCGACTGGGCGGCGTGCACCGCCCGCACCGGGAGGCCGGTGTCCGCGACCGTGCGGGACCAGATCTCCCGCCCGATGCGGTCGAGTTCGGCGCGGGTACGCCGCTCGGGCGCCAGTTCCTCCGTACGGGAACGGAATTCGGCGACCGACGCGGTGACGAGTCCGCGCAGCTCCTGGACCGCCGGCAGCCCGGGTTCGGCCCGCCAGCCGCCGCGAGGGGGCAGCACCCCGGCCCACGGGGGACCGGTCACCGCCCCGGGCACGGCCGCCGTGGCGGCGGACTCGTCCACCGACTCCAGCAACTCACCCGCGGACACGGTCACGTCGAGCGTGACGTCGAGCCCGTTCTCGTACGGCTTCGCCAGCCGTACGGCGCGGACGGCGAGCACCTCGAACGAGGGGGGCCGGCCGAAGACGGCGAGCGCCTTGCCGGCCGCCTGCAACCGGACGGCGGCGGAACGGTCGTAGTGCAGCAGCCGGGAGAGGAAGGCCGCGAGATCCGCGGCCTCCCCCTCGTCGGCGAGGTGGAGCACCGTCATGCGGCGACGGCCTCCTCCTTCTCCTCGCCCTTCTCCTCGTCCGCGGCGTCGTCCGTGTACTCCTGGAGGAACTCGCGCTCCTCCCCGGTGAGCCGGCGCGGACGCTGGGTCTCGAAGTCGAACGGCACTATCACCGTCGACGCGCGGACGTAGACGAGGTCGTCGTCCTTCACCTCGTAGGTGAGGGTGAAGGACGCCGCCCTGATCTCCGTGACCCACAGCTCGATGTCCACGGGCGTGTGCCGGTGGACGAGCTGCCGCTTGTAGTCGATCTCGTGGCGCGCCACCACGGACCCCTGCTTGAAGTCCTTCTCGGGGCGGAACAGGAAGTCGATGCGTGCTTCCTCCAGGTAGCGGAGGAACACCACATTGTTGACGTGGCCGTACGCGTCCATGTCCGCCCAGCGCAGCGGGCAGCGGTAGATGTGGCGCAAGAGATCAGCCCCGGGTCAGCTTCTTGTAGGTGGCACGGTGCGGACGCGCCGCGTCCGGGCCGAGCCGCTCGATCTTGTTCTTCTCGTACGACTCGTAGTTGCCCTCGAACCAGAACCACTTGGAGTCGCCCTCGTAGGCGAGGATGTGCGTGGCGACGCGGTCCAGGAACCACCGGTCGTGGGAGACGACCACGGCGCACCCGGGGAACTCGAGCAGCGCGTTCTCCAGGCTGGAGAGCGTCTCGACGTCGAGGTCGTTGGTCGGCTCGTCGAGGAGCAGCAGGTTGCCGCCCTGCTTGAGGGTGAGCGCGAGGTTCAGCCGGTTGCGCTCACCGCCGGAGAGCACCCCGGCCGCCTTCTGCTGGTCCGGTCCCTTGAAACCGAACGCCGAGACGTAGGCGCGGCTCGGCATCTCGACCTGACCGACGTTGATGTAGTCGAGCTCGTCGGAGACGACCGCCCACAGGCTCTTCTTCGGGTCGATGTTCTCGCGGCTCTGGTCGACGTAGGAGATCTTGACGGTCTCGCCGACCTTGATGGAGCCGGAGTCGGGCTCCTCCATCCCCTGGATCATCTTGAACAGGGTGGTCTTGCCCGCGCCGTTCGGCCCGATCACCCCGACGATGCCGTTACGCGGCAGCGTGAAGCTGAGGTCGTCGATGAGCACCTTCTCGCCGAAGGCCTTGCTGAGGTTGTTGACCTCGACGACGACATTGCCGAGCCGCGGGCCCGGCGGAATCTGGATCTCCTCGAAGTCCAGCTTCCGCATCTTGTCGGCCTCGGCGGCCATCTCCTCGTAGCGGGCCAGACGCGCCTTGGACTTGGCCTGCCGCCCCTTGGCGTTGGACCGCACCCACTCCAGCTCTTCCTTGAGCCGCTTCTGCCGCTTGGCGTCCTTCTGGCCCTCGACCTTCAGACGGGCGGCCTTGGTCTCCAGGTACTTGGAGTAGTTGCCCTCGTAGCCGTGCAGCCGGCCGCGGTCGACCTCGCAGATCCACCCGGCGACGTTGTCCAGGAAGTACCGGTCGTGGGTGACGGCGACGACGGTGCCCTCGTACTTGGCGAGGTGCTGCTCCAGCCAGTTCACAGACTCGGCGTCGAGGTGGTTGGTGGGCTCGTCGAGCAGCAGCAGGTCGGGCGCCTCGAGCAGCAGCTTGCACAGCGCCACGCGGCGCTTCTCGCCACCGGAGAGGTTGCTGACGGGCCAGTCGCCGGGCGGGCAGCCCAGGGCGTCCATGGCCTGCTCGAGCTGCGCGTCGAGGTCCCAGGCGTTGGCGTGGTCGAGCTGCTCCTGCAGCTTGCCCATCTCGTCCATGAGCTCGTCGGTGTACTCGGTCGCCATCTGCTCGGCGATCTCGTTGAACCGGTCGAGCTTGCCCTTGATCTCGGCGACACCCTCCTGGACGTTTTCCAGGACGGTCTTGTCCTCGCTCAGCGGGGGCTCCTGCAGCAGGATGCCCACGGTGTAACCGGGGGTGAGGAAGGCGTCACCGTTGGACGGCTGCTCCAGCCCCGCCATGATCTTCAGAACGGTCGACTTACCGGCACCGTTCGGACCGACGACACCGATCTTCGCCCCCGGCAGGAAGCTCAGGGTGACGTCGTCGAGGATCACCTTGTCGCCGTGCGCTTTGCGCGCCTTGCGCATGGTGTAAATGAACTCAGCCAAGAGAAACCGTCCGGCAGCTTGAAATCAGGCAGTGGGCAGATACACCCCATCTTGCCGTACCGCCACCCCTGGGCGGAAACCAGCTGGGGCGGACAACCTCATACCTGCGGTTTCGCCACTGAGGGCCGCGCCACGTCTGTCACTGTCGGTCACCATTGGTCGGCCTCGGCGAGCCTCGGACGGCCAGAGACGGCCCAGGACGGAAGCTGCCGAGCGCACCACAGCCATCACTCAAGCGGCGTGGGAGCCACCGGGAGCTGTTCCTTGTGGAGCCATGTGAAGGTGCGGTCCGGTTCGAGGTGAGCCTCTCCCCAGTGGATGGCATGGATGCCGTTCTCAGTGTCGGCCGTGAAGAACACACAGACGAGCCTGGTAGAGGCCCCCAGTTCCTCGAACGCCTCGTGCAGTCCGAGGTACTCCTCCGTCGCCAGGCCGGCGTCAACCTCGAACAGTCCGTCGGGGTCCTGCGGTCCGTGGGCCCGGAACAGCCGACGCCGAGTCGGGGACGCGTTGGCGGGCAGCCGCGCTCGATCCAAGGGCCTCGGCTTGTCCGCGTACCTGAAGGGGAAGAGCGCGTGCTCGTTGATCACGGCGTACTCGTATCCACGGACGTCCCGTACAGACTCCCCCAGCTCGCGCGCCGCGTCCGCCAGCCCTTCACGCACAGCCTCAGCCAGGGCGACGCCGTAGGGGCTCCGCTTCTTCAGTCCCGCCGCTATGTGTGCCGCATGCGCTTTGGCATGCGCTCTGGCCAGTTGGATCGGAACCGCGGCAGCGAGCGCGTCAGCATGCCTCCCAAATCGCTCGACGGCCCAGTCCGACGGCCCCGCCACATCGCCACCCGGCACAGACATGCAGCGCCCCCCTCCGCCCGATCCCCCGCCTTTCAACTGTGTGACACGCACGCGAACGGGACACAAGGGAGCGATCCGGCCACGACGGTTGCCGACAGCCGGAGCGGTCAGAAGATGTGGGCACATCCTGTTGGCTCAGCCGGGCGGACACGGATCGCCGCCGTAGCAGGCTGCTGGGTGCTGTCGCCATCCGCTTCGTTGCCGTCAGTGCCGTCGCGCGATCCGCTCAAGAGAGCTGCTGACATGCCCGGGGATACACCAGCACCTCCTCCGGCATCGGTCAGGACTCACGCCGGCTTCAGCGTATGGCCCAGGTACTCGCTCGGGGCACAGGTTGCAGTTCGACGGCCTTCGAGGAGTGGGCCAGGGCGGCGGGATCTCATCAGCTCTCTGCTCCCCGTTCTCCCGCGGGGCCGGCATCCTGGGCGAGGTGGCGCATGGCGCGCATCACCGTGTCCGCCTCCTCGCCGTGCAATTCCCGGCCGGGTCCCCCGAGGGCGGCATTCCGGGCGGCGATGTCGCGCAGGGCCCGCAGCGCGGTGTCCGCCTCCTCGACCTGGAATTGCCGACGGGGCCCCGCCGCCTGGAGATCGCTGCCCATGGCAACGGAGATCGCTTCCCGGGCCGGGAGGAATTCGATCGGGGCCGAGTACGCGGCCAGGTCGTTCACGCGGACCAGGCGCAGATCGGTGGGTTCTATCTCGGAGCCGGACAGGACCACTTCGGTGTTCTCGACACGGCCCCGGGCGACCCAGTAAGGGTTGCTGCTGTTCCGCCAGAGTTCGAACGTCACGGGTTTCCCCTCCGCGGTGATGGTGATGGGTTCGGACACCGGCAGGCTGGCCGGTGGTCCCTCACCGGGGTGGCAGTAGTCCTCCAAAGCGTCCTTCAGGGCCTCGCCGGCCTTGGTATTGCCGGAGGAGGCGCTGAAAACCATGACGTGCTCGACCTCTGTGTCGTAGGACGCAGAGCCGAACCACAGGTACACATGGATGTCGCCGGTGACTCGGTTGTCGCCGCTACCCATGAACTGCCGTGATTCCGGCCAGTCGGCATCAACCGCGACGACCCTGAAGCCATCTGCCAAGCCAGGAGTGCCTTGATCGTTCATGGGATCTCCTTGTGCTCGTCTGTGACCAGGCATCGTGCCATGGTCGGTGTTTTGACGGCGGAGCGCATGGGGCGCCTCCTTGCGATGGTGCCGGCGCCCCCGACGAGAAGGGGTGGGGCGAGGAGGAGCGTGAAGGCCGCCGCGTAGCCGCCGAGCGGGCCGGCGCCCGCGGCCAGACAGGCGTTGAGGACGGCAGAGGCCAGCGCAAGGACGACGACCTGGCCGAGGTTCATGTTGGTCTGCAGGGCGCTGGTGGTGTGGCCCTGCCGGTGTGGAGCGCTGTGCTTGAGGGACAGCACGGTGACGCACGGGTCAAGCAGGCCCATCCCGAGGGCGGCCAACGGCATGGAGGTCGCCGCGACCAGTGGGTGCACGCCGTGGAGGCTTCCCGCGACGGCCAGCGCGACGGAGGCGGCCATGACCAGCGCTCCGACGGTGACGAGGCGGTGCCGGGCGACGTGCTGGAGCGCCTTGCCCTGCGCCCAGGAGGCGCCCGCCCACAGCACCGCGGACGCCGTGAACGCCACGCCGACCGTCACCGCGGCGACCTCCCGTTCGGTGATCAGCATCAGCGGCACCAGGGCCTCGATGGTGAAGTACGTGCCCGAGGTGAGGCCGCGCAGCAGCACCGTGGTCGGCAGTCCGCGGGCGCTCCGCCAGGTGCCGGCCGGCAGCAGGCGGGGGGCGAACACCACGAGCAGCACGACGCCGACGGCGACGAACGCCAAGTGGCTCAGGTCCCACTCCGACACCCCGTACTGTCCGAGCGCCGCGCCGAGGCTGAGCATCGTCGCCACGAACAGGGGCGGACGGGCGGCGCGTTCCTCGGCCGGCGGCAGGTCGGCAGGACCGGTGCCGTCGTCCGCCGCGGGCCGGCGGAGCACGACCACCAGTGCGATCGCGGGCAGGACGGTCAGGACGGCCAGGCCGTAGAACACCGCCCGCCAGGACCACCATTCGGCGACCACACCCGCCAGCGGCGGTCCGACCAGCGACGGGATCACCCAGCTCGCGCTCATCAGTGCGAGCATCCTGGGCCGCAACCGCTCGGGGTAGGACTGGCCGATCGCGGTGGTCACGGAGACCGCGACCATCCCGGCGGCGAGGCCGTCCACGAACCGGCCGGCCGCCAGTTGCCAGATCGACCCGCTGGAGGCCGACACCAGCAGCGTCAGAACGGACAGGGCCATGCCGAGGGCCAGCGGACGGCGTGCCCCCGACCGGTCCGCCCAGTGCCCGCCGAGTACGCCGCCCAGCAGACTGGCGGCCACGAAACAGCCTGCCACCAGCGGGAACAGGGACACTCCGGCCAGGTCCCGGGCCGCCGTCGGCAAGGTGGGCACCACGGCCAGCGCGGCGAACCCGGTCAGGAACATCACCACGGCGAACGTCGTGGTGGCGGTCGTGTACGGGCGCGAGAAGATGCCGGGCTCGGTGGCAGCGGCGGGACCGGGCACCGGCCGTCCTTCAGCCATCGGCGCCCCGTTCCGCCGGACCGAGCACGTCGTCGTGGGTGTCGCAGGCCGGCCACTGGGCCTGGGCCGGGGCCCCGCCGCGCACGTCGGCTCCGGGACGCCAGCCGGTGACAAGCTGGGCCGGCTCGGTCTCCTCGTAGCGTGCGGACGCCACGTTGTGGACCGCTGAGCGCCCGGGGGCGGCCAGGACCACGGCGAGCGCGCCGTCCATGTCGCGATGGTCGACGATCTGGTGACGCCGGCCGTCGAGGAGCTCCATGGGGCGCCGGGTCCAGGCCCGCCGCATCCACGAGGCCGGCACCCCGCTCGGCGGGGCGTGCGCTCCCACCCGCTCGGCTAACCGTACGACCTGGACGGGCACGCCGGTCTCCGCACCCCCGCGCCGGCACGTCTCCTCCGCGGTCCACCAGGCGAGCGCCTCGGTGTCCGGCGGCGGCGCGGACACGGCGTCCTCGGCGCACTCCTCGTCGCCCGGCCCGCGGTGGACCGCGGCCGAACCGGCGAGGACGAGGCGCCGCACGCCGAGCTTCTCCGCGTCGGTGAGCAGGTCCGGCAGAGCCTGGCCCCTGCCGTGCGGATCACCGAGGTGGATCAGCGTGTGCACGTCCGTACCCAGCCGGTGGGCGGGGTCAGGAAGGGTGCCTCAGTCATCCGAGGGGGTGTTCCTGCGGCGGGTGATGACCAGGCCCGCTCCGCCGAGGACGACCAGGGCGATCGCGGTACCGGCTATCCACGGGGTGGCGCTGGAGGAGCCGGTTTCGGCGAGGTTGGTGTCGGTGAGAGGAGTGGGGGTCGGGCCGGTGAGGGTGTGGGTGGTGGTGCCGATCTCGGCGGCTCGGGTGAGGCAGTCGAGCATGCCGGTGAAGCGCTGCTCGAAGCCGTTCGGGCCCGTGACCGTGAAGTCGTAGGGCTGGTCCTCGCTCAGCGGAACCGTCACCGTCCGGGACTCACCGCCCGCGACGGTGTACTCCGCACCCGCCAGTTCGAAGGTGAACGGCTCGTCGTCCTGGTTGGCGACGGTGACGTCCACACCGCCCTTGGCGCAGTTCTCACGGGCGGACAGCGCGGGTATCGCGCCTTTGAGCGCCCAGGTGGCGGTCGCTGTCGCCGAGACGGTGGACTCGCTGGACCCGGCGAGGATCTGCGTCTGGCTCCGGCTGTCGGAGACGAAGGCACGGCCGACGGGAACCGTGGTCGCGGCCTGCGCGGTCAGCTCGGCGGTGGCCGCTGCCGCGTCCTCGGGCACCTCGAAGAAGATCTGGCTGCCGTTGGTGGCGGTGGCGACGGGCTCGCCGTCCTTGTTCACGATGCGCGCGCCGCCGGTCGTGGCGTCCGTGGGCGGGACGAGCGTCACACTGCGCGCGTCCGTGCGTACCGTCACCGGGCCGATCCGCTCGCCCGGGCGGCCGGAGACCGCCGGCGGGTCCAGCGTCAGGGACGCCTTCGGCTCCGCCCGGTTGCGGGCGTTCTTCTCCAGGTAGTCGGCGAGCTGCTCGGCCTGGGGGTCGGCGGCGTCCACCTCCACGTCGTCGGAGTGGCGCCAGATGGCCACCTGGGTGCCGGCCGCGGCGTCCTGTTCGGTGAGCTGGCCGCGGACGCCCGCCTTCTTCGCGAGCGCCGCCAGGTTGTTCACCTGGGGGTAGGAGTTCTGCAGGATCCAGCGGATGCGGCCGGCGTCCTTGTTGGTGCCCAGCGAGGTCCCGCTCCAGGCGGTCTCGTGGTACTTGGCGTCCGTCTGCGTGGGCGTATGGATGTCGACGCAGTACGTCTGGAGCATGCCGCCGCCCTCGACGGACATCTCGAACAGTCCCGCCGACACCTGCTGGTCCCCGTCGGCGCCGTGTATGACGGCCGCACCGTATGTCTTGAGTCCGGCTATGGTCGCCGTGGCTCCGCTGCGTCCGGTGTGCCCGGGTGCCGTTCCGCCGTCGCCGTCGGCGGCGGCCGTTCCGGCACCGGCCAGCACGGTGGTGGCGACCAGTCCGGACACCAGCGTTCCCGCCGCGAGGCGGGCCGACCCACGTCCGCGCGCGGACCGCGCGGAGAACGAAACAGACACCGAATTCCCTTCCGAGCAGGACCCGTTGAGCGGGGACGGTCCCACCAGCAGAATCTCCGGCCCCGAGAGTTCCGGGAGCCATCCCGGCATCCTAAGGAGACGGCGGACAGCGCTTGCCGATGATCGCATCGGAGGAGTGATCCGAATCGGAATCGTTATCGCCCGAGCTCTTTCGAACGGGGCTTATCGACAAATCCACCCGGGATGCTTCGGTACGCATCTGCCGATAAGCCTCAGTTCGGCGGGCGGTGGCACCGTGTGGCCGTCCGCTGACGTCATGTCACCACAGCGGGCTCCGGCCGTTGTTGTGACGCGGTTCCGTCCGCCTGCGGCGAACTGCGGGGCGATGACTCCCAGTTGGGGTCCGGGCGTTCCGCTGGGGCGGCCGTCTGATCCGGTCGCTGTGCGCGGCGGAAGGCGCTCGTGCCGCGTGCCAGGTCGTGGCCGAGCGCCACCGCGTCGATGTCCGCCGACATCCAGCCGGGCTGTCCCTCCCGGGTCTCCGTGCGCACCTTCAGCCGGCCCTGGACGACAACCGGGTCGCCCACCGACAGGGATGCCGCGGCATTGGTGGCGAGCTGCCGGTTGGCCCACACCGTGAAGAAGTTGGTGTGTCCGTCCGCCCAGGTGTTCTTCTCCCGGTCCCAGTACCGGGCGGTGACCGCGACCCGGAACCTCGCGGCGGGGCCGGAGGCGGTCTCCCGGTACACCGGCCGGGTCGCCACGTTCCCCACCACGCACACCATCGTCTCGTTCATCGCGTTTTCCCTCCCTCGCCCGGACCCGCCGGCGTCCGTGCCGGCGCCGGGCGGACACGCGTACGGGCCCGTCCCGTACGGCTGCCGTCTGGCCCGGCGATCTCGGGCCGTCCCGCGATCGCCGTGGAGCCAGACTGCCTCCGCCGGACCGGGCCCGCCGAGCGCTGTGGACCATCCACGGGCTGTGGAAAACTCCGCCACCCGAACGAGGGATCGGCAGCTTCAGCTGCCCCCGGTCCCCACCCCCACCACCCGCCCGTACTGCTCCCGTACCTCGCGATAGCGCAGCAACTCCGCCGCCACCGGATCCAGCACCCGGGCCCGCCCGCACCCGGACGCGGCTTCCCGCAACCGTCTCTCCGCCTCCAGTCCGTACCGCCGGGCCGGCCCGCGGGCGGCCATGCGGCAGCTCCACTCGATGAGCGGCCCCCCGACGATGCCGATCACCATCAGCAGCACCGGCACCCCGAGGTTCGGCGCCGTGACCCCGATGATCTGCCCCAGCAGCCAGAGCCCGCCCATGAACTGAAGGACGGTCATCGAGACCTGGGCGAACACGGCCACCGGCCACCAGGCGGGCCGCGGCGGTCTCCCCGGGGGCAGTCCCGCGCGGACGGCCAGTTCGTCCAGCGCCTCCGGCAGCCCCTGCGAGCCGCGTACGGCGGCTTCCCGCACGGCCCGCGCCCACGGCGCCGGCAGTCCGGCCGACGCACGGTCGGCCACGGTGCGCACCGCCTGTTCCACGCGTTGGCGCGCGGTGGCCTCCTCGTCGGGCTGCCCGCGCGGCCCGACCCTGCCGGTGCTCGGTTCGCTCCGCTGCTGGCACCAGCGCCACAGCCGCAGCCAGGGCGTGCCGCACGCGCGGTTGGCGTTGCGCAGCCACGCACGCTCGGCCGCCTCGCCCGCCGCCGTGGCGCCCACCGCGTCCGCGAGCCGGTCGGAGAACTCCTCGCGGGCCTCCTCGCTGAGTCCGGTGCGGCGGCGGGTGGCGTACACGGGCCACAGCCGGGCCGCCGCGATGTCCAGGTCCGCGGAGATCCGGCGGGCGGGGGCGCCGCGTTCGGCCACGAACCGGCCGAGCGCCTCCCGCAGCTCCCCGACCCCGTCGCCGGTGAGCGCGGACAGGGCCAGCACGGTCGTACCGGGTTCGCCGTACTCGCTGAGGACGATGCCGTCCTCGTCGAGCAGCCGCCGCAGGTCGTCCAGGACCTGCTCGGCTGCCTCCGCGGGCAGCCGGTCGGTCTGGTTGAGCACGACGAACATGACCTCCGCGTGGGCCGCCATGGGCCGCAGATAGCGCTCGTGCAGCATGGCGTCGGCGTACTTCTCGGGGTCGACGACCCAGATGACGGCGTCGACCAGTCCCAGTACGCGGTCCACCTGCCGGCGGTGCTGCACGGCCGCCGAGTCGTGGTCGGGCAGGTCGACCAGGACGAGGCCGCGCAGCCGGTCGTCCGCGTCCGCCGTCGCCTGGAGGGGGCGCCGCCTGAGCCGGGGCGGGATGCCGAGGCGCTCGATGAGGCTCGCGGCGCCGTCGCTCCAGCTGCACGCGATGGGCGCGGCGGTGGTCGGCCGCCGTACGCCGGTCTCGGAGATGGGCACGCCGGCCAGCGCGTTGAACAGCTGGGACTTGCCGCTGCCGGTGGCGCCCGCGATGGCGACGACGGTGTGCTGTCCGGACAGGGCGCGTCGCGCGGCGGCCTCGTCGAGGACCCGGCCCGCCTGGGTGAGGGTGCGGTTGTCCAGCCGGGTGCGGGACAGGCCCACCAGTTCGCCCAGCGCGTCGAGCCGCGATCCCAGCTGCGGACCGTACGTCAACGGCGTCACCGTCTGCGGTGCGGACGAGCGGGGTTCCGCTTCCGCCACCCGGTGCTGCTCCTCCCCCGCGCTCCCGTTGACCCGCCGCGCGATCAGCCCGTCGTCCCAGGGGTCTCCGGCGTCCGCGCGGGGAGCGCCCTCGGCGTCAACACCGGAGCGTTCGCGGTGCTCCGGGTGCTCCGGTTGCTCCGGGTGCTCGGTGTGGTCCTGGTCAGTGACGGCGGTCACCGGTCACCTCTCCTTCTGCAGTACGGACAACGCGGCGATGAGTTCGGGCTGGGGTTCCGCGTGCACCTCGAGCGCGTCGATGGGGGCGAGCCGGCGTTCGCGTTCGGCGTGCATGACCCGGTCCACGTAGTCGACGAGCAGCCGTCCGCCGCGGTCCCTCAGGCGCAGCGCGCCGTGCGCGCCGATCCGCTCGGCGAGCCTCTCTCCGGCGGTCCGGGCCCGACGGCCGCCCAGGAGCACCGTGGCCACCAGCGCGGCGACCATCTCGGGGTCGGGCGCGAGACCGCGGTCCACATCGCGCACCTCGTCCTCGGCGTACTCCTCGAGTTCGCGCCGCCAGCGCCGTACGGCCAGACCGATGCGGTGTTCGGCGCTCTCCGGGGCGGCGGCGGCGCGGGCGGTGAGCTCGGGGGCGTCCGCGGCGGGCTCGCGCCGCCAGGCGTCCTCGATGCGCTCGTCGGCGGCGGCGACGGCGCACAGCAGCAGCGCGCTGAGGCTCTCCACCAGGGTGTCGAGGAGTTCGCCCGGGGTGCAGTCGAGGGGGAAGGCGTGCCACCGCTTGAGGGCGTCCCCGGCGAGCACGGCCCCGGCCTGGAGCCGGCCCCGCACGCGCGAGTGCTCGCTGTCGTACGCGCCCTCGATCGCCGCGGTGAGCCGCAGCGCGGCGGCGTACTGGGCGGCGGCGGCCCCGGCGAGTTCGGGCAGGCGGGCGTTGAGGGAGTCGAGGACGCCGTACGCGGTGCGGGCCATGATGTGCCGTCGGGCGGCGGGGTCCAGCGCCTGGTGGAAGAGCCAGGTCCGCAGCGCCGCCACGGCGGTCGCGGGCAGCAGACCGCCGCCCGAGGCCGACTCGGGCAGCTCGGGCACCGTGAAGCGTGGCACATGGCCGAGTCCGGCCTTGGTGAGGAGGGCGCCGTACTGCCGGGACACCTCGGAGACGACCTGGTGGGGTACCCGGTCCAGGACGGTGACCAGGCTCACGTCGTACTCCTTGGCGGTCCGCAGCATGTGCCAGGGGACGGCGTCGGCGTAGCGGGCGGCGGTGGTGACCATGATCCAGATGTCGGCGGCGCTGATGAGTTCGGCGGCGAGGACCCGGTTGTCGGACACCAGGGAGTCGATGTCGGGCGCGTCCAGGAGAGCGAGGCCGGGCGGCAGGGTGTCGGCGCTCTCGACGCGCAGCACCCGGGCGGGGTTCTCACCGGGGAGGAGCAGGTCGTCCGCCGGGTCCTGGTGGTGGGGCACCCACACGCGCGTGAGGTCGGGCAGCACCCGCATTCCGCTGAACCAGTGGTGGTCCTCCGGATGGCAGACGAGCACCGGCGTCCGTGTGGTCGGCCGCAGCACGCCCGCCTCGCTGACCCGCCTTCCCACCAGGGAGTTCACCAGGGTGGACTTCCCGGCCCCGGTGGAGCCTCCTACGACGGCCAGCAGGGGCGCTTCGGGATCTTTCAGCCGGGGCACCAGATAGTCGTCGAGCTGTGCGAGCAGCTCGTCGCGGTTGGCACGCGCGCGTGCGGCCCCGGCCAGGGGCAGCGGGAAGCGTGCGGCGGCGACACGGTCGCGCAGGGCGGAGAGTGCGTCGAGCAGCTGAGGCCGTACGTCCAAGGTCACCACATGCGAAGAATGCCCAATTTTAGGGGAATTCTGAAGCATATGAGCATGCCTGCGTGCCGACAGGACACAAGGGATGGAAGGGACGACTGAGGCGCAGGAGCAGTCCAGGCATAACGAGTGGACAACACCCGATGCGCGAGAGGCCAAAAGCGGTGCACGATTCGTACCTGCCTGCGATTATCAGGACCGCTTTACCGAACCTCCACATCGAGCCACGGAGGCGAGGCGGCAGGGACAAGGATGCGGGAGCCCTATCCTTGTCTCCGGCAACGTCAGGGACGCGCCCCACCAGCGCACCATGACGCCAGGCCATCACACCGGCCCCCGTAGCTCAGTGGATAGAGCAGGCGCCTTCTAAGCGCTTGGCCGCAGGTTCGAGTCCTGCCGGGGGCGCACATCTCTGCCCTCCCGCCGGGGAGGGCTTTTCGCTGGCCAGGGCGCTTGCCGGCCGACGCGAGGAAGCCCCGGACGCCCGCTTGATGATCAAGGCACGGCTCCGGGGCTGTCCGGCTGTCACCGGGACGTGTCGAAGTTCTCGGCCGGAGAATCAGTTGGCGTGGTGCGCGTCCGGCAGGTTCCCTACGGCTTCGAGCCGCCGCTTCAGATCCGGCAGCTGCCTGTCGACGCACCGGGCGTACGTGGCGAGGAGCACAGCCACGCTGTTACCGGCCCACTTGGTCAGGCGCCTGTGCCGGTTGTCGTACACGCGCCGAGCCCCGCCGCTGCGGGGTGCGCGGCGGGGCCTACGGGTGGGGTCAGCGTGGGGCGACGTCAGCGATCAGAAGTCAGTTCGGGACGCTTTGATGGTCTTGCACTCGAGCTTCTTGGCGTCCTTGACCTCGTCCGCGGTCACCAGCGCACCAGCGTCCTTGTCGGTGAACTTCTGGCCCGGGGCGAGGTTCTCGGCGGTTGACATGAAGTCGTTGACCTTCTTGCCGTCGGCCAGGACCTCGCCCTCAACGAAGTACGAGTATCGACGGTCGCCGTTGTTGACGTAGTCGACGTGGATGGCCATCTCCTTGATGCCGAAGTCGCCGGTGACCACGTCGCACTCAGTGACCTTGAAGTCCTTCATGACGTCGGACTCCTTGGCGCCGCCGGTCTTGGACTTACCGTCGCCGACGGTGGTGGAGTCGTACGACTTGTCCAGCTCCTCACCGGCCTTCTCGACGGCGGAGAAGAACAGGGCGTTCATGGCGAAGAACATCGTGATCGCTACGGCCGACGTGACGAGGCCGGTGATGCCGGCGCCCTTGCCCTTGCGGACCTTGCCCGCCTTGGACAGTCCGATGGCGCCGAAGATGATGCCAAGGATCGCCAGCGGCCACACGACAACGTTGAGGACAGGGATGAAGCTGACTACGACGGCGATGATGCCGAGGACGAGTGCGGCGGTGGCCAGGCCGTTACTGCCGGGCTGCTGGGGCTCGCCGTAGCCGGGCTGCTGGGGCTGGGGTGGGTACTGCTGGCTCATGGTCTTCCCTGGGGCTTGCGTTGTGACTTGCGAGTGTGTGACTTGTGGGGCTGCTGTGTGGTTGCCTCGATCTGGCGTTATTCACCTGATCGTTACGAACTGCCGGGGAGAGGCCGTTTCGGGCGGCGCTTAAAGGTCCCTACGACGGCTGTTTCCGTGGGGCGCCGGGAGAGCGTCGAGCCGGCCGCCGACCTCGCACTTCCAAACGCTCACCGCACCGACCTGGTCACCGACGGAGGGCGAACGGCCAACCGGCTCCGCGACGTGCTCACCCGCCCGCAAGGGCGTTCCGCAGGGTCACCGTGCTGACCTTGTACCGGTCGGCCAGGCCGGCATCGGACGGCAGGCGTTCGCCTGGCTTGATGGGCCGTTCGTGATCTGGTGCCGGACGTCGTCGGCGATGGCGCGCCGACACGGACCGGTCACCGCCTTCTCATCGTCCGCACGGCGACGAGCCGGTACGCGTGTGTATGGTCAGCAGCTCGCCCGACTCGAAGAGCAACTGCTTGGCACCGTGAGGGAGCTGGAAAGGTCCTGCACCCGGCAGGACCGGCCGCCGAGTTGGATGACGTCGCCGCGCTGCACCGTGGCCGCGGTCACCTCGAGTTGGAGGCCGGCACGCCCCTGGGCGTCCGGGTAGTACAGCGTGGCGAAGAAGGCGTGAAGTCGATCGCCGCCGGGGCGGCCGACGCCGTATCCAGTCGAGGATGGCCGCCGCCTGCTCCGGGTTCCGGGCAGGGAGTTCCGGTCAGCCCATCGGAGAATGGCGGTGCGAACTGGGTGGGCTTGGCCCGCAGCAGCGCGATGGTGGTCGCCGTCAGGCTATTGGCGACGTTCTTACGGCTGTTGCCGTCGAGTTGTGCCCAGCGTGCATCCGCGTACTCAACAGCCTCGACGCAGGCCGAGCGCCCAGATGGGCATGACCGCAGGTGAACGGCCCTGCACACCGTCCCACGAGGCGCCTGAGCCTCTCGCTCTCATGCGATGCGGCGGAGCCAGTCCTCCACGCGCTCGCCTGCCTCGCCGACCGTGGTGATGTCGCCGTGCCCCGGGCACACCACCGTCTCCGGGGGCAGGGTGACGAGGCGCTCGCGGATCGACTGGATCATCGCCTGGAAGTCGGAGTCCTCCGGCCCGATGGTTCCAGGGCCGCGCGAGAGCAGCATGTCCCCGGTGAAGACGCGGCGCAGCGCCGGATCGTACAGGCTTACGGATCCCGGCGTATGGCCCGGAGTATGGCGTACCTCCAGTGCGGTTCCGGCGACGTCGATCACCCGGCCGTCGACGAGTTCCTCGTCGGGGACACGGCTGGGAAAGCTGCGGCGCCACAGCTCCAGGTCGTCCGGGTGCAGCATGATCGGAGCGCCGGTGCGGTCCGACAGAGCCACCGCCGCGTCGACGTGTCCGCTGTGAGCGTGGGTGCACGCGATCGCCACCACGCGGCGGTCGCCGAGCGCCGTGGCAATGACGTCCGGCTCGTGTGCGGCGTCGACCGTTATCGCCTGCTCGTCGTCACCGATGATCCACACGTTGTTCTCCATCGGCCGGGTGTCGGCGTCCGGCCCGGGAACCACTCCGGTCGTCACCACGCGCTCGACCCGCGCGGTCACGACATCACCGCCGTGAGCGCTCCGCTGCGGGCAGTCAGCCGCGCTCCGTGGTCCTTCGCCTGCTGTTCCATGGAACAGCCCCTTTCCGGATGAGGCCCCTCTACTCCAGTGGACCCCGCCGGGCATGCGGCAGCAACCGGCAGGTCTTCCCCCACCGGGGCGTATGCGCTGACCTGCAGGAACTCATGGCCCGTCCGCGACACGGCGGGATCGATGCCGGCCCTGCCCAGTGGCCGAGGCGACAGGTATGGGTTTGACTGGATCTGTTAGTGATCACGCCGGCGGACGGCCTGACGAGGACTGGGGCAGGGTCGCATGGAGTACGACACATTCCTGGCGAAGGCAGCCGAGCGGGCGGGCGTCTCCCCCGACGTTGCCCAGACCCTCACACGCGCCACCTTCGAGGTACTCGCCGACCGGATCAGCGGGGGAGAGGCCGAGGACCTCGCGGAGCCGCTGCCGGAGCCGCTGAAGAGCTGGCTGCGCACGGACGAGGAGCTCGCGAAGGGCTACGGGGCCCACTCGTTCGTCCGACGTGTGGCGGACCGCGCGGAAGTGCCCCGCGAGCTCGCGGAGGCCGGGATCCGCGCAGTCCTGGCCACCCTGAGGGAAGCGGTCGGCGACCAGGAGTTCCGCGACGCGACCGCCCAACTGCCCGAGGAGTACGACGTCCTGCTGGCCACACCGGCGGGCCCGGCCGGCGCCGGGTGACCACCTCTTCGTCAGCCGCACCGTTGCCGCGATCGGTTGCCGGCGACTGTCGACACTGGCTCACCTCGGACAGACCGGGGTCGGCCTTGCGGTCCGTGGCCCCCAGTGAGGCCGACCGCCGGCATGGACATCCCTGCAGCCTGCAGGGCGTGTTCCAGCAGGGCGTTGAAGCGGTATGCCGCCCGGGGGCACGAGGAGTCGTCTGTCATCTCCGGTATCCGAGGAGACTGCCGCGGGCGTACGTTCGGCGGTCTTTCGATCAGGGACGGCGGACGACGGTGAGGCTCGGCGGGTTGGCAGGGCGTCGGTGTGGGCCGTTCGGGTTGGTCTGTTGGGGCTTGTTCGCTGTTGCCGAGTGCTCTTCAGCAGGCGGTTTCTGGGGATCGCCCACAATTGAGTGATGACATCCGAATGGTGCCTTTCCTGGTAATCATGGAACGGTTCGCCGTCGTTCCGCCCTTCCCGGAGCCGCTCATGCGCACTGCCGTCATCGCCGCCCAGGACCCGTCCCCCACGGGGCGATCCGGGCCCCTCCCCTCAGCGCTCGAGCAGGTGGAGGAACGGGGGCTCGACTTCGAGGGGTTCGCGTATACCTGCCGGATCGTCCATCAGAGCGCTCCGCGGACGGCTCCGCTGCTGTTGCTCGGCGGGTCGTCGCAGAACCGGTACTCCTGGCAGAGCCACGAGAAGTGGCTGGCGCCGCTGTGCACGCTGATCACGGTGGATCTTCCCGGTTACGGCAGCTCCGACTTCCTCCCGGCCCACTACGACATCGACTTCCTCGCGGACGCGGTGCAGCACATGCTGACAGAGATCGATGTGCCGCAGGTGAATCTGTTCGGCGGCTGCTTCGGCGAGGTCGTGGGCCTGCGGTTCGCCCAGAGGCACCCGGAGTCCGTCCGGCGCATCGTCTTCGCGGCCGCGGCGATCCGCCTTCCCGAGCTCTACAGCGAGGCCGTGCCGCGGCTGTCGCAGACGATCGAGCGGGGCGACATCGCGCAGGCCGCCGACGGACTGGTGCGGCTGTTCATGTCCAACCCGGAGCCCGGCAAGGTGCGCAGGCACACGGCCGTGGCGCGGCTGCTCCAGAGGCAGTTCCAGAACCAGACGCCGGAGGAGATCAAAAAGGCGGTCGAGCACAACACGCGGCTGGTGACGCACGGCTGTTACCGGCCGCTGCCTGTCCCCGCCGTGCCGTCCCTGGTGTTCACCGGGGAGTACGACACCCTGTGCACTCCACACATGGGCCGCGAACTCGCCGCGGCGATGCCGGGGTCGCTGTTCACCACCGTCAAGGAGGCGGATCACCTGGTCACGGTCGAGCGCAGCGAGGAATCCGCGGACCTGATCGCCCGCTTCTGCACCGACCGTCCCGTCGACGACCTGCCGTACTGCACTCCCGTTGAGACCCCGTGCGCCGCGTCCAGACCCGCCCCGGCGTGACGCCGGTCATGTGGAAGGGCCGGAACCCGGGAGCGGGTGAGCCCCAGGGAGGTGCACAGCCCGGAGACGCCGCAGGGGTCCTTCCACGCCTCGGTGGAGAATTCCTGCCACGTGTAATTGAACCGCCCC
>NZ_JBFAWL010000042.1:0-19324 GCF_040680275.1 Streptomyces sp. NPDC052079 | reverse complement strand
CCGCATCAGCGTCCTGTTCGCCATGCTCCGCGACGGCGCCTTCTACGAACCCAGACCCCCACGCCTCGCTTGACGAAAGACATAGAGGCACCCCCGCGGCGTCGCGGCCGACCTCGGCCTGTCCCGGGGCACGGGTTCGGGAACCAGGGTGGTGGTTGCCCCGCATGGTAAGGCCCGCGGCCGCCGGCCGCCGCCGCTGCATGCACGCAGCCCGTGGCAATGGAATCTCAGGCCTGGTCTGCCGGACGTGACGATGTTCCCGCGCACCGCCTGGGTCAAATCCACCCAGCGGGTCCTGCGGCCGGCACCTGCCGAGGCGCTGGATTACGGAAATCCGCGAGGCCGGCCGGAGTTGCGCCAGGCCCTGGCCGACAACAAGGACCGCACCCGCGGTGTGATCACTTAGGCCGAAGAGGATCACCATCTTTTGGCCTCATCACGGACTGTCCTTGCCGCACAGGGGACGGACACCGTATCGGTGGAGGATCCGTGCTATCCCCTGCGCAGGGGCTGCGGTCCTGAAGAGTTGCGTGGCCGGGCCGCGGTCGTTACTCCGATCCACCGGTACCCGCTGGGCGCGACGCTGCAGTGGCCGTTTAGGTTCCGGCACCAGCGCTCAGGTGGTGCCAGGCATGGCTGCATCCTTGAGTGCAGAACCGGGCCCGTCGCCGCTCGTCAGCCACGCCGAGCAGCGCGACCAGCAGCCGGAAAGTTTTGACGCGTTCGTCGTGCGGCAGATTGATGATCTTTGTCAGCTGGTCGGTGAGATGCCCGCGCGTGATCAGTACGGCCGGGGTGTGGGTGGGCCGGATCCGTGCCCTGCGGATGCTCTCCGGCCCGTCCTCGGACAGGGCGCGGGCCTGGATGCAAAACCCTGCCAGGTCACGTAGGACTTCGAACTGCTCGGTGCCGGCCAGGCTCTCGAACCAGTCGATGCCCTGATCGAGCGGACGGATGCCTTGCGCCAGCCCGTTGAGGACTACCACGCGCTCGTCCATCCGCCCCCATCTCCACAACTCCCCAGGCTGCCAGCCTTCCGCGGTCATCGAACCAGATCGCGAAGTGTGAGTGGAGTATGAGGTGGTGGGTGGGCGAAGCGGGATGACGTTGTCGGCAACCGGGGCAGGGCTCGTTGAGGTGCTCTTCTGTTCGGTGACAACGGCGCTGGCCAGGGTGAGATTGGTTACCGGTTTGCGGAGTTCCTGTGATCCCGGTCTTCTGGTTCGCGATCGTCCTTTGGCCTGGTCGCGGTGTCTCTGAGCCGTTTCTCCGTTTCTGGAAGCTGTCTGGTCTCCTTGCCGACGCGTTCCTCGAACTCGCGTTTCAGATCGACATGTTCTGTTGTAGAGAGCCGTGCGGTGGACGCCGGCTTCGGCGGCGAGGGCGGCCGCGGTCATGCTGGCGTCACAGACGGTGGCCTTGCCGGTGAGGAGCCGGTCCATGGCGTCACGGATGCGGATCCGTTCATCTTGGTGGTCCTGCTGTGGCAGCTTCTTCGGGAGGAGGCCGGCCTTGAGGTCGATCTCGTCGGCTTTTTTCCGCATTTCTGACGTGCGTGCGTGTCGGTGCGGACGGTGTTGCCCCAGCCGACTGCGGCGGAACGCCGGCAACTTCCGCAAGATTGGCCGAAGCTCACGACGCCACTGCGCAGACCGCCGGGGCCCTGACATCAAGTTGGCAGCCCTACTGCCTCGGCGCGGTGTCACCAGGGGCGGGTATGCAGAGCGCGTTGTCGTGCCGGAACGCGCAGATCAGGAACGTTCGGGTTGTCGCACCAGCACGACGTCGTCGCGGGCGAGGGACAGGAGGGGTGAGGGAGATGGGGGGGTGATGGATCTGATCAATGCCCTCGGCGAGGTCGGTGTCGATGTCGTGTCGTGCGGGACTGTGTGGTCCGGGCGTCCTGATCCGGGCGTGCTGCGCACCCAGGGGGGGCTCCGCCCTGCACGGTGGTGGCGGACCGTGAAGACGATGTGCGTATCACCCGCCACGGCCCTGGTCTCGCACGGCCCGGCGGCCGGCCGGGCCGTGGTCCATCCCACTATCGCCCCGAGCGGCCGGCTGCTGTGGCAGGACATCCTCCAGGTGCTGGGCACACACGGTCCGCTGCCCGTGCCTGCCAGGAGGATCAGGAGCGTGCCGCCCGCGCGGCTCTGCGCGCCGCGGGTCCGTGCCAGGTGACGGTCCTGCGTGCTCGGCGTCGGCCGGTGGGCGGATCTGGTCCGCCTGCATCGCAGCACCCCTTGCCCATCTTGTTCTCGTGCACCATGCCGCGCTGCCGGACGACCTTGCGCATCTGCTGCGCCACTGTGGTCACCGCATCGTCGGCATCTTCACCGGCATGGTGAGGCTGTACCCGCCGGCACCTGCAGGGCCTGGGCCGTGACCCTAGGGAGTGGACACCGGGCCTATTTCTCCCGTGGTGGAGCGGATGATTCCGGGGCCGGTGTCGGAAGGCGGGGCGCCGGCGCTGGACTGAGCCGCTGTGTGCGGGGCCGCGTCAAGGGTGGGGCGTTCCGGCCCGGGGGCGGAGGTGCCCCCTCCGGGACCGTTGTGGGAGACGCCTCGCCCCGGCGTGCAAGGAGACAATGTTTCGTTGTTTCCTTGTCTGGTGGCGGTAGCATGCCGGGATGCCAGCTGAAGGTCAGGGCCGAGCCCGCGCGCAACTGTCCGTGGTCGCGGAGGATCCGGTCGCGGGCTGGGCTCCGGCGCACCGTGTGGAACAGGACGCTGCGCTGCTGGGGCGTCTGCTGACGGCCGCCGCCGGCCACCGGCACAGCGGTGGGCAGCGGCCTGACGTGAGCGTCGACGATGTCGCTGCTGGGTTGAGCCTGTTCGGAGAGATGCGCGTGACTCTGGACCGGCTGGAGACCCAGGTCGTCATCGAGGCCCGGCGTCGCGGCATGGACTGGCGGCGGATCGCCGAGTATCAGGGCCTGAACTCCTCCCAGGCGGCTTCCCAGCGCTATCAGCGGCTGGTGACCCGCCTGGAAGAAATCCGTCAGGGCGTCCGGTAGAGGAGCGCAACAGATGACGGATCAGCCGCAGCCCTTGTTCACCGCCGTCGATGCACTGCTCGCCACCGTTGACGACGGCGGCGTGCTGCCTGCCCTGGACGAACGGGTCAGGCTGCGCGAGGCGGCCGGACTGACCCAGGCCGCCGTCGCACAGGCCCTCGGCGTGCGCGTTGCCAGCATCCAGGCCTGGGAGACAGGCCGCGCCGAACCGAAAGCCGAACGCCTGGAGGCCTACCGCAGACTCCTGGACGGCCTGTCCCGGCGTTTCCCCGCGTCCGCCGCTCCGCTGTCCGGCAGCAGCGAGGCCGGCCGGCCGCGGCCGGACCCGGCCGCCGCTCCGCTGTCCGCACCTGCGACACCGGCCGCCGTGTCCGCGGCCCCGTCCCGCCCGGCGGCGTATGGCGGGAGACAGTCGGCCAGGCGTGCGGACGGGAAACAGAGCACCGCCTCCCTCCGCACCGCCGCGGCCGGCGGTACGGACTCGCGGTTCGAGAACGGCCCGCTGGCGGTCGTCGACGTCGACACCGGCGGTCAGGTGCTGGCGTACTGCACGGGCGGCCTGGTCCTGGACGTGCCCGCCAAGTCCCTTGCGGCCCTGGTGGACTGGACCCTGGCGGAGGCGAAGCTCGGGCAGGCGAAGCTGTCCGGGCCGGGCAAGGACGCCGACCCGCTGCTCGTGCTCACCCAAGCCGCTGTGGAGCGCTACGGCCTTCCCGCCACGCTCACGGACGAGGAGCGGCTCGCCGGCCGGATCCCGGAGAACCACAAGGTCATCAAGCAGCTCGCACGCGCACAGTGGAAGCTGACCCGGCGCGGCTTCGGCCCGTGGGCGCGTATCTACCGCCCCGCCAGTGGTTCGGAGCGGGCCTGCGTGCAGCTGTGCATCCCGTCCTGGCACGCGCTGGACACCCGGCACTGGGGCCAGGCCGGGCAGCTCCCGCCGGCCGAACTCGCCCGCGTCCTGGGCGTGTACGCCTCGAGGGTGATGACCCCGCGCGGGTCGACCGCCGTCACCGGCCTGGAGCTGATGACCGCGCTGCACCCGCCGACCCGCGCCTCCCAGCCCGACGCCGACGGCAAGCGGCACTCCGAGCACAACCCCGGCAGTCTGGGCCAGGACCCGGTCGACTGCGCCCCGTGCGAGGCCCCCGACGGCCACCCGCTCCTGGCGGACCTGCCGCGCTTCCACGTCCGCGGACCCGGCGAGAAGCTGTTCGAGGAGGCCTACGACTGGGCCCGGCCCATGACCGACGACGAATGCATGCTGCGGCACCTGGTCGGCATCGACGTCAACATGGCCTTCGCCGCCGGCGCCAACGGCCTGACCGTCGGCCTCGGCGCCCCCACGCACGTGAAGGCACCCGTGTTCGATGCGAAGGTGCCCGGCTCCTGGCTGGTCGATCTCTCCCACGTCGACCTGTCCCGCGTGAAGACCGGCAAGGAGTGGGCGGACCTGAACAGCGACCTCCTGCCTTCCCCGTTCACCCCCAAGGGCGAGCGCCCGCAGGGACCGGCCTGGTACGCCACGCCCACCGTCGCCTACGCGGTCGAACTCGGCTACGGGGTGCGCCCGCTCGAGGCATACGTCCGGTACGGCAGCGGCCGCTACCTGGACGGCTGGTACCAGCGGCTGCGCGACGCCTATCTCGCCACCATGGCCGACCTCGGCGTGCACGCCGACATGACGCCGGCCGACTTCCTGACGGCGATGGACGGCTACCAGGACCGCGACCCGCAGCTCGCGATCGTCGCCTCCGCCATCAAGGCGACCGTCAAGGGCGGCCTGGGCAAACTGCGCGAGCGCCCCCGCGGCGAGGGCTGGAAGCCCGGCCGGCCGTGGCGCGCGCTGTCCCGCCCGACGTGGCGGCCGGACATCCGCGCGGCCGTCATCTCCCGCACCCGCATCAACCTGCACCGCAAGATCGTCAAGCACGCTGCGTTCACCGGCCAGTACCCCGTCGCGATCCTGTCCGACTGCGTCGTCTACGCGGCCGACGGGCCCTCGCCGCTGGACTTCCTGCCCTACCGGGACGGCAAGCCGCTGCCCGGTGGCTTCAAGCTCGGCGTCAACCCCGGCCTGGTCAAGCACGAGGGCACCCAGAGCGTCCTGTGGGGTGAAGAGGTCCGCGAGCGGTTCAACGCACCGGAGCTCAACCTCGCCCGCTACATCAAGGACGGCACCGTCACCGACACCGACAACGGAGAATAGGGAAGGGGCGACCATGACTCTGTTCGGGGACGGCCTGGACGCCGCGGTCCACAAGGCATTCACCCGCCCGGCACCCAAGACCGCGCCCGCGCAGATGCGCTACCTGGTCAAGCAGATGAAGGGCACCAAGGCGGTCGCCCAGCTGCTGCGGATCTCCCAGCGCACCGTCGAACGGTACGTGAAGAACCAGATCAAAAAGCCCCGCCCGGACCTCGCCGCCCGCCTGGAGCGCGAGGTGAACAAGCGGTGGCAGCCGCAGATCAGGGCCAGGGCCCGGCAGAGGGCCGCCACCACCGGCGGCATCGTCATCGACACCCGCGCCCGCCTCGGCTACACCGCACCGATCGGGTCGACGGACGACTCCCGCATCCGGCACCTGACCGTCGCCCTGCCCCCGCAGCACGCCGCCCGCCTCTTCGACGCCCAGCAAACCGGCGCCAGCGACCAGCAGCTCCAGCAGATCGCCGCCGAAGCACTCAAGGAGGTCTACTTCCAGGACAGCGGCCGCCGCGCCGGCTCCCTGGAGGAGGTCCGCTTCACGGACATCGAGCACCTCGAGTTCGACCTGTAGCAGCCGCGCCCCGAGCTGGCGAGCGCCGGACCCGCCGGCCGTCGATGGTCCGGGGCTCGCTCGCGTATCCGCGGGGACGGATGGTGATGCACGCGATCGCCTTCTCCCTGTGGCAGGCCCACCGGCGGCGGCTGGGAATTCCCGCCGCATACTGCGTACGCCCCGCACCGCATGATCGTTGCCTGCAACGAACCAGACCAGGACCGGCACTTCTGCCCGCAGATGGCCGGCGCTCCTGTCACCGACGCCGACTTCATCACGACACGCGAGCCCGTCTCTTCCGCCCCCCAGTGGGAACTCGCCATCGGCGTCGACGACCTGGAAGGCGTTGCTGCTTGCGTACGCAGTCAGGGTGGAGACGTCCTCACCCCAGCCGATCAGAACGACGGCCGTTCACTGCGGTTGAACAGCACACAAGGGCTGACCTTTCAAGTTCGATCTCTCGGCCCGTGACCGGCGACACACGAGCAGCACCTTTCGATGCTGCAGCGGTCTCGGCCAGCGGCGGTGGCGGGTGGATGGAACAACTGGCCGAAGTGGGAGCGCAGGACGGTCAGGACGGCATCTGCGTGCGCTGACCGACAGGACGCTGGCGGCCAGGCCGTGTTCTGAGCGTCAGCTGCACGGAGGCCTGCGCGGGCCCTCTCTCATATCGGTCGGAATGAGCCTGCTGGTCACGCCGACTGTCATCACGGTCAGCCTCGCGCCGGATGCCGGTGCGGCGTCAGGGGCGAAGACGCCACCTGGCAGATCGGGGCGTGTGATTGGCCTGCCGTCCAGCGCAGCCCGTCCGGTCTTCCGCTCGCTCATTGAGTCCAGGAGCACGCCGCCGCGTCGATGTTCAGCAGGGTGCGGGTCATGGTGCTGGTTGGCGCGGACAGCTCCAGCGCCCGCTGCTGGCTCTCCCGGGCGCGTCGGGTGTCCCCGAGGCGCGTCCCGCCGCAGCGCGTCGGCGACGGCCGCGGCCACCTGCGCCCGGCTGACGGCCGCATCATCGCCTGTGGAGGTAGGCGCCAGCCCGGGTGGCCTCGGAGTGATCTGCGCCCACCGGCCGGGCGTGTAGCGGACCGTGTGCGCGCCGGGCGTCCCGTCCGCGTAGGCCGACGCATTCACCTCCCATAGCGGCCCAGCGCCCGCATCACGGCATCGGGCAGCGGGCGTGCGGCCATCTCGCGGTCCACCGCGTCCGCATGCTCCTGGCGGCCCTGCCCGTCCTGCTCGTCTTCTTCGTTCATGAGCCGCTCCCCGTCTGACGTTCCGCCGGGCCTGCGGCGGCCTCTTTCGACTCGGACTGCTGTGGTATGCCTCCGCCTGGCACGAGCTCGGCGGCCGCCTGCTCCAGTGCCTGCCGGTGAAGTTCGCCGCCTTCGATCAGGTACGTATCGGGCAGGGGCCGTGCTGGCAGCCCCAGGTGCGGGCGCGGGTCCGCACGCCGATGTCGCGGCAGACGACGACCACCTCCGCGGGAGCGACGGCCTGGCGCAGACGCAGTGCTGCAGCCACCAACTCGTCGTCCGGCACGGCAAGGCGGGCGTGCCCAGGCTCATCGGCCGCGATACACGGGAGTTCCGTCGTCTGCGGTCCCTCCCTCGGGCCCTGCTTCCAGCACCGCCTCCAGCCGCCTGAACACGTCGCGGGCCCGCCGAGGGCAGTTCCAGACCGGGCCTGGCTGGAGCCGACCCGCTGCTACTACATCTCCAGCGGCCGCACACTGAGCGACCTGAGCGATCACGCGCTGCTGGCCAGGTCCAAGCTCTCCGAGCTGCTGCGCGGCGTAGGCCACTACCCGCGGTGGGAGGTCGTCCACCGTCTGTCCACGGCACTGGACATCCCCAACTGGCCCCTGTACCGGCTGTGGCGGCAGGCGGCCCTTGACATCGGCAAGACGAGGGAATGGATCGAGCGGTCCAGCGCGGGCGCCTGGGCTACCACCGACAGCGCACCACCCCTCGAACACGGTCCGTTCCGGCTCATGATGGAAGACGACTACCGCTACTACGCCGAGGTTCTCCTCCTTGCCCAGGTGTGCGATGCCGCGGTCGAAGACAGCTTCGCCATCCTCTGGCTCTCCTGGGACGACGCCCTGGCCGGCCCGGACATCCGCCGCTACGCCTGGAAGATCCTGCGGGCCACCGTCATGGCCAAGGCCAACTGCCGCGACAACCTCCCCGAGATGGAGGGCGCGGTCTTCGACACCGTCGCCCTGCGCGGCCACCGCTCCGCGGCCGGCCGTGCAGCACAGCTGACGAAAAGCCTGGAGCTGTTCAAAGCGATCAGCAGACTGCCCGACGCTCAACTCGACGTCATGGTGCTCCGCTACCTGTGCGGCGCCACCGACGAGCAGGCCTCCCATCTCCTCGGTGTGCCGCTGGCCGCCGTACGGTCCGACGAGCGTCACGCCCACCGCTTCCTGAAGAGCGCCGTCACCCTGCCGCCCGAGACCGAAGGACCCGCCACGTGACACCACTTCAAGAAATCCTTGCCAGGGCACTGCTGGTCCGCGACCGCGCCGTACCACGCGACGTCGTCCCGCCCAGCCGCCCCGACCACTGCCCTCACACCACTGTCCGGCCGGCAAAAGCCGGCCAGGCGGCGAACACGACCGCGGCACAGGACCTTCGCGGACTCTGCGAAGCCCTGGTCACCCACAGGTACCCGAGCCCCGTAGCGCGATGGTCCTGGCCTGCGTCCTGCAGCTGACCGACACCGACGACGGCGCCCGCTTCTGGTGGCAGTACGCCGTCGGCGCCGGCCAGGCAGCCGCCGCATACTGCCTCTACCTCCACCACCTCTCACTGGGCGAGGACGACACAGCCCAGTGGTGGCACCGCCGGACCGATGAGGTCCAACCCCCGCCCCCGACCGAAAACCCCTCCCGCCAGGGCCGCATCGACGAAGCCCTCAACCAGCACACTTCTGCGCATCCTGCGACACCTGGCCACGCAGACCTCCCGCCGGCCACGCTCCGCCGCAGTCACCGCACTCATGAAGTTCCTGCCCACCGCCGTCGCCGTCGGCTACCTCCGTGAACCCGACATGGAGATGCCCCTGCCCGGCCCCGACTCGCAAAGGTGTGTTCGCTCGGGGACTGTAAAACGTTCGGTGTAACTGCTGATCAAGGAAGATGCGTCGATGACCAGTGAGAACGTGACCGAGCCCGAGTTCGTCGAGACGCCTGAGCCGCAGCCGTCGAGGGTGGTGGACGACCAGCTCATCGACGAACTGGTGGGCCGGGCGCAGGCCGAGGGCGGGCAACTGACGGGCGAGGGCGGACTGCTGCAGCAGCTGACGAAGCGGGTGCTGGAGTCCGCGCTGGAGGGCGAGCTCACTGATCACCTTGGCTATGACAAGCACGACACGGCCGGCAAGAACGGCGGGAACTCCCGCAACGGGAAACGCGGCAAGACCGTGCTCACCGACGTCGGGCCGGTTGAGATATCCGTGCCCCGCGATCGGGACGGCACCTTCGAGCCGAAGATCGTTCGCAAGCGGCAGAAGCGCCTGTCCGGCGTCGACGAGATGGTGATCTCTCTGTCCGCAAAGGGCGTGACGACCGGCGAGGTCCAGGCCCACCTCGCCGAGGTCTACGGCGCCGACGTCTCCAGGCAGACCATCTCCACCATCACCGACAAGGTCATGGACGGCATGGCCGAGTGGCAGAACCGGCCTCTTGACCCGGTTTACCCGGTCGTCTTCATCGACGCGATCCACGTGAAGATCCGCGAGGGCGCCGTTGCGAACCGGCCGATCTACGTGGCCCTGGCCGTCACCACCGAGGGCCGCCGCGACATCCTCGGGCTGTGGGCCGGCGACGGCGGTGAGGGCGCCAAGCACTGGATGCACATCCTGACCGAGATCAAGAACCGCGGTGTGACCGACGTCCTCATGCTGGTCTGCGACGGGCTGAAGGGCCTGCCCGAGGCCGTGGAGACCGTCTGGCCCCGCACCACGGTGCAGACCTGTGTGGTCCACCTGCTGCGGAACTCCTTCCGCTATGCCGCCCGCCAGGACTGGGACAAGATCGTCAAGCTCCTCAAGCCCGTTTACACCGCCGCGACCGAGGAAGCCGCGCTCGAGCGGTTCGCGGAGTTCGTCGACGCCTGGGGCAGGAAGTATCCAGCGATCGTCCGTCTCTGGGAGAACGCGTGGGAGGAGTTCACTCCGTTCCTCCGCTTCGACACCGAGATCCGCCGCATCGTCTGCACCACGAACGCGATCGAATCGGTGAACGCCAGGATCCGGCGTGCGGTCAAGGCCCGTGGACACTTCCCGAACGAGACCGCCGCCTTGAAGTGCGTCTACCTGGCCATCATGAGCCTGGACCCCACCGGCAAGGGCCAGGCTCGCTGGACCATGCGCTGGAAGACCACCCTGAACGCCTTCGACATCACCTTCGACGGCCGGCTCTCCGCAGCCCGTCAGTAACCCCAACCACCCTGGTTACACCGCTCGTTTGACAGACCCTGTCTACGGCGCGAGGAAGATCTGGCGGGAGCTGAACCGGCAGGGCCACGCGGTGGCCCGCTGCACCGTCGAACGCCTGATGCGCGAGCTCGGCATCACCGGCGCCGTCCGCGGCCGCCGCGTGATCACCACGCTGCCCGGCGGACAGGCCGACCGGGCCCCGGACCTCGTCGACCGCGACTTCGTCGCCGGCGCCCCGAACCGGTGCTGGGTCGCGGACTTCACCCACGTGAAGACCTGGGCAGGTGTCGTCTACGTCGCCTTCGTCGTGGACACCTTCTCCCGCCGGGTCGTCGGCTGGTCCGCAGCCACCGTGAAGGAAACGGTCTTCGTGCTGGACGCCCTGGAGATGGCGCTGTGGCAACGCGACCGCGACCAACGCCCCGTCCAGCCGGGCGAGTTGATACACCACTCGGATGCCGGGTCGCAATACACGAGTTTCCGGCTCGCCGATCACCTGGACGCCGCCGGCATCGCCGCCTCCATCGGATCGGTCGGCGACGCCTACGACAACGCCCTGATGGAGAGCACGATCGGCCTGTTCAAGACCGAACTGATCAAGCCCCGGCGGCCGTGGAAGACGCTGTCCGACGTCGAGCTCGCCACCGCCGAGTACGTCGACTGGTACAACCACCGGCGACTCCACGGTGAGATAGGCCACGTCGCACCGGTCGAATACGCGAACAACCACTACCTCGCAACCACGAAACCCCAGGTCACACCCAACGTCTGAGATCTCTACCGAACCCGGAACGGTTCACCAGAAGTTGCGGATGGAAGCAGCCGAGCGAGGGGCCTCCTGCTGAGTGGTGGACACGCTGATACCGGATCTGCTTGATCCGCAGGAAGCGAGAGAGACCGCCGGTGGCGATGAAGGACTACTCGGACGAGTTCAGGGCCGATGCCGTCGCCCTGTACGAGTCCGCGCCCGGGGCGACGTACAAGAGCATTGCCGCTGACCTGGGCATCAACCGGGCCACCCGGCGGCAGTGGGTGCTGCGGGACCGTGAACGCCGCGGCATCGCCCCGGCCGCCCCGCCGGCGGGCGGAAAGGCACCGGCCTGCGCCGGGCAGACGGCCCCGGTCGCTGATCCGGACGAGCGGATCGGGCAGCTGGAAGCTTGGGTGGCCGAGTTCGAGGCCGGCGAACGCAAGCTCGCAACCGAGTGGGACATCCTGCGCAAGGCCGCGAAGTATTTCGCCGGAGAGATGAGCTGGTGAGCCGCTTCGGGTTCGTCGAGGACTGCCGGGACGCCTTCGATGTGAAGCGGCTGTGCCGGGTGCTGGACGTGAACCGGTCCAGCTACTACAAGTGGCGGGCCGGAGCGGGACGCCCCGCCTGGACGGTTCAAAGCTCACGCTGGCCGCATGACGTACGCCTGCGTGTCCACCTTCATGGGGGAAGGCCCAAGGCTTCTGTGTGACCGTATCCTCCGCGGGGCCGGCAAGCGTGGATGCTGCCTTGTGTGATGAGCTGTCCCGAGTTTCGTGGAGTCCGGTGATCTTGTTTCAGGCGGACTGCGGGGTGGCTCCCTGTTGTCGCCACCAGTTGCGTTCGTACTCGGCGGGCGGTACGTAGTCGAGGGCGGAGTGGAGCCGTTCCTCGTTGTACCACGTGACCCACTGGAAGATCGCCCGTTCGACCTGGTCGAAGCCAGTCCATGGGCCTTGCATCTCGATCAGTTCGGCCTGAACGTGCCGTTCAGCGCCTCGGCCATCGCGTTGTCATACGAGTCCGCGACCGAGCCGACGGACGCGGCGGCCCCGATCTCGGCGAGCCGGTCGGTGTAGCGAATCGACACGTATTGCGACCCCCTGTCGCTGTGATGGATCAGCCCGGAGTCCTTCTTGATCCGCCTCCTCCACAGCGCCATCTCCAGGGCATCCAGCGGGAGTTCGGTCCGCATGTGGTTCGCGACCTGCCAGCCGACGATCATCCGGGAGAACACGTCCAGGACGAACGCCACATACACCCAGCCCGTCCACGTGCGGACATACGTCATGTCCGCCACCCACAACTGGTCCGGCCTGGATGCGGTGAATTGCCGGTCGACCAGATCCGGCGGGCGGGGTGCCGACGGCTCGGGCACGGTGGTCCGCCGCCGCTGACCGCGGATGACGCCCTCCAGGCCCAGCTCGTCCATCAACCGCTCGACCGTGCAGCGGGCCACCTGCACACCCTTGCGCTTGAGTGCGCGGGTGATCCGGCGGACGCCGTAGGTGCCGCCGGACTCGGCATGGACCTGCTCGATCAGCGGCATGAGCTGCTCGTCACGCAGCCGGCGGGCGGACTTCGGCCGCTTCTTGCGCGCGTAGTACGCCGACTCCGACAGCCCCAGCACCCGGCAGGCGAACCCGACCCCGAGGCCCTTGTCCCTGAGGTGCTCGATCACCTGGTCGGCCTCGTCCGGGGACGGTCGAGTTCCGCCGCAAAAAACGCGCTCGCGGCCTTCAGGATCTCGTTCGCCCGCCTCAACTCCGCAATCTCACAGCGGAGCTGCCTCAGCTCCTCGCGCTCGGCGGTGGTCAGCCGGTCGTCACGCTCGCCGACGTCCGCCTCGGCCTGGCGGACCCAGCCACGCAGGGCCTCCTTGTGGATGCCCAAGTCCTTCGCGACATGCGCGATCGGACGGCCGGTGGTATGGACCTCACGGACGGCCCGCTCGCGGAGCTCATCCGGGTACTTACGTGGTGCTGGCACTGCTCGTGGTCTCCTCCGGGCCAGGATCATAAGCCTGGCTTCAGGGACTCCACGAAACCGGGGTCAGCTCAGTGATGTGCGTGGATGGTTTGTTGGGCGGTGCAGGGTTCAGTCCCAGGTGAACTTCAGCGGCCGCACGCAGTCGGTGACCGCGTTCAGTATCTGGCGGCAGGTTGGGCTGAGGGATTGCAGCATTGCTTCGGGCTCGCTCTGTTCCTGGCCGTCCGATGTGGCTTCGCATGCACTCGCCAGTGCAGCCAGTGCGGTGGAGCGGTCGGAGGGATCGGCGGTATCGTCCACAGAGCGAATGGCGGCGTCCCGCCGGTTGCCACGGAGGAGGTCGTAGCGACGAGCCGACCGGGTCGGCAACGGTATGCGCCTGGGCGCGCGAGCTAGGACGCCGTGGGCGATCAAGCCGGCCGAGAGACGTTTGTGGGCGCTGAGGCTCAGGGCTTTGACCCATTCCGATGCTCTGCGCGGTTTGCGAGACGACCGGATCCGCATGAGGACCTCGCGGAGCGTGGGGTCACGCGGGTCTGTACCGTGGACGGCGACGATGTTTCCGTCAACGGTGTGGATGAAGCCGCCCAGAGCGAGTTCCATCAGCATCGCCGCGCTCAGACCGAAGTCGAGGCCGGTGCGGTAGTGGGGAACACGGCCTTGTCCGTCCAGGTACACAGCCAGCAGGAAGTCTCCGGCAAGGCCCGAGCCGACATCAGTCTGCATTCCGTTCTCTCCATACCGGACTTCGCCTTCGGTTCCTGGTCCTTGCAGTCCGAGTAGCCGTCAGGTGCGAAAATCGTTCACAGTACTATGGGGGATCTCGAGGTCAATTGCCAGACGTCGTCCCTGACGTGAGCTGATGTACCGCCGAAAGCGCGGCGGTATCGAAGACGGCCACGACCGCTGCACTGGCGGTCAGTATCGTCTCCACGGCTGCTCTTACCGGTTCGTAATGGCGGGCAGGCCGGCGAGGCGGCGCACGGCGGCGAGCCCGTCGTCGGTGCCGGGCCAGTGGCGGTTGAGGGCCTGTGGGCCGGCACAGCGGACGATCGCGCGCAGGACGGCGGCGACCACGATGACGTCGTCGGCATGGCCCAGGACGGGGATGAAGTCCGGCACCAGGTCGATGGGCATCGCGAGGTAGGCCAGCAGCAGCCACAGCCGGACCCGCACCCCGCGCGGCAGGCTCGGGTCGCGGGCCAGGCGGGGGATGAGCCGCAGCAGGTCGGGCAGCAGCCTGATGGCCTCGGTGAGCAGGCTGCCGCGCGGCCGGACGATCAGCAGGGCGGCGATGACGAGCAGCCAGGCCAGCAGCAGACCGCCGGCGACGGCGAGGGCGATGGAGAGCCAGGTGTTCACGGGCGGTGTCCTTGTCCTTCGACGGCGCCCAGCTGGACCGCACCGCGCCCGGTGCCGGTGTGGGGAGCCGTCTCGGCGGCGAGGGCGGCGGCCTCGAACGCCTTCATGGCCTTGCGGGCGCGCTCGAGTTCGGCGCGGACCTCGGCGCCGATCGGGGCGGCGAAGTAGTCCCGGGCCTCGATCTTGGCTACCCATGCCTCGAAGCGGGCCAGGTCGGCCTCGGATTCTTCGACCTCGGCGAAGGTGGTGTGTCCCTTGGCGGTCTCGGTCTCGATCTCGGCGAAGAAGGCAGGCAGGCGTTCCAGAACCTCGCTGTACTCGGCGGTGACGGATGCGCGGAACTCGCCGATCAGCTTGCCGCGCTCGACCGGGTCGGTCAGGGTCAGGTGCAGGCAGCGGGCGGTGCCGCCGCCGGCACGTACCTTGTCCGCCAGCTTGCGTACGGTTCCGGCGACCGGCGGGCGGTCGGGCAGCAGGCACACCGACTGTTGCACGTACACCGCCCCCAGCCCGCGCAGCTTGCGCCACACGTGCACGCGCAGGGAATCCGCGCCGCCTGCGGTGCTCACCGCCACCAGCAACCAGGCATCCTCGGCTGCCGATTCCTCCCGCTGCGGACCCGGCCTGTTGTCTTCGTCACCCGTCACGCCCACAATGATACGCCCGTAACAGTCACGCCGGAGTCGCCTCATCGCACTTCGGGCCTGCACGGCGTGAAATTCCCGGCACCGAGTGAGGCTGGCGTATGACTGCCGTTACGGCTGTAACATGCCGACCTGTCCGTGAGGTCACGCTCTCCATACGTCCTCACGGACGCCTGGCCGCGCAATGACGCCGGCGGCCGCCTGGCCGGCTCATCGCGCGCCCGGGCTCGACCGACCACACCTGCCCGGTTGCACGGGACACTGCCGTCCATGCCGGAGGCAGGACGCCGTCCCGGCTGGCGGCGAAGGTCACGGACGTGTTGTCGGCCGGGGCAGCGGCTTCCTCGCGGCAGGGCTTGCACAGGACGTCCGAGGACGCGACCGATCAGGAAGATCCGCCTGCCGCAGTCACCGCCACAGCCACGCAGCGGACCATGGGGTTCCCGTGCCGTCGGAACCACGACAGGACCCCGGATCAGGTCGTCCAACTCGCAGGCGGTTAAGGCACCGACTGGGCCGTGACGGATTCCGTGCTCGGGGCACAGGCCCTGCTCGATGCGCCAGGCACGTTGCCGGGCCGCGGCACGGTCGGCGACGACCTCGACGCACACGTCGCACCTGCGGCCGGCTGACCGCATCGTCCCGGACGCGCAGTCCAGGTGCCCGCACCCCCCGTCGCGGCAGCGCCGCCCCGAGCAGCCACCGGCCCCGGTCGCGGATGTCTGAGTGCATCACGCCGGCGAACCGGGCGGTTCAGCCGGTGACGGAGCCGCTCAGGGGTCATGCCCTGACGCAGCCGACGGCCCGCCTCACGGGCGATCTTCCGCGCGACGAAGCGTTGTTCACCCGCTCCAGAAGCAGGCACACCGGCTTCAGCACGGCGTATATCTGCGCGCTCATGGTCAACCGCGGCCCGTTGTACGGCGGCGCCGGGCGGAGCCCCCGTTCCTGCTGCCGCGCTCTTTGTTCCAGATCGGCAGCCGGCTCCGCCTCGGTCAGCGCGATGCCTCGCTTCTTGGGCAAAGGCGATGAGCGCGTACGCGCGCAGCTGCCGGGGCGTGAGGTCTCCCGCGGCCGCCACCTCCAGCCACACGAACGCCTCCATCAGCGGTGCTACTCAAGCGCATCTGCTCTTGCGGCGAGAATGCGTTCGTGGCCCGCGTATACGTTCATGGACGTGCCGCGCAGGAAGCCCGCGAGTGTCAGCCCGCTCTCGGCTGCGAGGCCGACGGCCGGCGAGGAGGGGCCCAGACTGCGGCCAGCAGCGCGATGCCCGCCGTCACGGCCTTCTGTACCAGTTCAAAGGAAACGGCCGCTCACCATGAGGACTGTTCCGCGTAGCGGCAGCATGCCGGAGCGCAGGGCGTGGCCGACGGCCTTGTCGACGGCGTTGTGGCGGCCGACGTCCTGCCTGAGGCACAACAGCGCGGCCTCGGTGGTGAAGAGACCGGCGGCGTGCAGCCCGCCAGTGGTGTCGGATACGCGCTGCGCCGCCCGCAGGCGTTCGGGGAGAACGGCCAGCGTCTCCGGCTCGATGCACAGGCCGTCAACGGCCACGCTCCAGGCGGCGGTGGTGCGCACGGGGTCGAGGCTGGCCTTGCCGCACAGGCCGCAGGAGGACGTGGTGTAGAAGTTCCGCTCCAGTGAGGTGTCGGGAGGTACGACCCGTGGGGCCAGGACGACGTCGACGATGTTGCAGGCGTTGGCGCCGTCTGCCGCGGCACCTGGGCAGCGGATTTTGGTGATGCGCTCTGCCGCCTGTTCCACACCTTCGCTCAATCAGGGAACCGGCCGTGAGGCCGAAGTCGTCGCACGGGGGTGCGCATGGTCACGGCAAGCCGGCGGTCGGCGACCCGTATCTCCATCGGCTCTTCCACGGCCGAGGTGTCCGGGCGGTAGGCGGTCTTCCCGCCCCGGACGCGCAGGACGCGACGCCGAGCTGTCACCCGGCCCATGCACCCGCCGGCTCCCATACAGGCTCCCCAGGCGCACGATGACACTCTTCGAGGTGGGGGGTGTGTTGCTGATGTCGGCGACGCTGTCGAGGGGAACCGGATGGTCTCCGGGTAGCAGGTGGCGGCGGAGCCGGGCGGCGGCGTAGGGTACGGGACCACCAAAAGCCCGGGGCGCGGCGTTCCACAGTCGAAACCCTCAGCCTGGTTGACGCTCAGCAGCGTCAGCGCAGTGCGCCGCACCGAGGTCTGCCCCAGGGAGTACTGGATCGCGTGTGTGACGGCGGGCATGCCGGGCGCACACGTCCTGGGCGGCGTGACGGGCAGGCGCTCGTCACCAGGGTCTTCGATCGCGCTCATCGTTGCGGCTGCTTTCTCTGCCACTGGTGTGAACGTGCTGATGACCAGGTCGGCGCGGAACCGGGAACCGGGTACGGGGGTCCTCAACCGCATGTGGAGGGGCTCCGCTGGTCATGAGTCCGAGGCTTCGACCGGGCGGATCCACAGCCGCTGTCCGAGGGCGGCGGCCTGCTGAACGATACGGCTGACGGAGGCGGCGTCCACGACGGTGGTTTCCACGGGTGTGCCGTCGTCGAGCCGCACGATTTCGAAGCGCATGGCTTTTCCCTTCGTCTGGTCATCCTCTCGAGAGAGAAGCACTGGGCGGGTGGTGACCCATGGCACTGTTCTGCTGTCAACGAGCTGCGAACGACGACTTCACGGGCCTGCGTCGACCGTGCCGAGCTGCCTGCGGGCAACCTGAGTCGCCCACCCAGTGTCCGCTCAGCTCAGCACCGGACGGCCCAGCGGCAGCGGCCTGCCGCCCGTCGCGGCAAACAGTGCGCCGGCGAACATGTACACCCCCACCGCGGTGAACGCGAACACGACGTACCCGCCCGCGGTGGTGGCAGCCGCGGAGGCGCTCACCGTGCCGTACAGCACGAGCGCGAGCGCGATATCGATCAACGTGAACAGCAGTGTGAATGCGGCGGGCAACCGCAGGGTGGCCAGCGTCAGCAGGACGATCGTGACGAGCCAGGAAATCAGGAACAGGCCCTGCGTGGCGACCGCCGCGTCGCCGGAGACGCCGAACCAGCCGTGGATCAGGCCGAGCACAAGTGCCGCGTAGCTGAGCCAGAACCCGCTGAACACACCGAATACGGCAGCGGCTGCGTTCTGGCCCAGCGCCGCTGCCCACACCGCGGCGACGAGTTGGCCCAGGCCGGTCGCGGGCAGGATGATCGCGATCGAGGCACCGACGGCGCCGGCCGGAACGTACCCGGTCAGCACCAGGCCGAGCGCGACCGCCCCGACGACGAAGGTGGGCACGCCGATCAGGGCGGGGTCGCCCGCGGGTGTGGACCGGGCGGGGGCTTCTGCGGCAGCGGCCATCATGTGTTCCTCGGTGAGCTGCGAGTGATTCCCAGTGCTGTCAACTGGGCGGCGGTCCTGGTTCGGCCGGTTGTTAGTGGAAGCGGAGGACGCCACCGCACCACCCGCTTTCCGCGCGCTCACCAGCGCAGGGTCAAAGCGACGGAAATGGCTGCAGTCGGCGTCAAGAACGCCCTCGACCCGCGACGTGAGACCACCTGCGATGCGAGCAGGTGCCTTGGGGAGGTGTCCGGCGAGAACGTCGTCGCCGCAGTCATGACCGGCCGTCTCGTTCACTTTGCCGGGGCGATCTTCGTGAGGGAAGACAGCCACCGTATCGATCCGAGATCTCCGCCACGGCCACCGGCCCGTGCGTGCCCGGTGAGACCTCCGACCGCTTACCGGGTCCTGGGCCACATTCCTGACAACTCAGGATGGTCGTCGTCAACCAGGCGATGCGCCAAGGCGATCGCCTCCCTCGGATCGATCTGGTCAAAGGCGGAATGCCCCTCGGCGACACCCTCCAAGACGTTTGCCAGCCCGTCTGCCGCGGCCGGGGACAGGCCGGTGTCTCGGCTGAAATGCGCGTAGCGTACCCGCAGCACTCCCGCGGCCAGCCGCAGGAGGGAACAGTTGGCCTCGTGCACCCGATTGGACCGAGCACATGACTCATGGGGTTTCACGCCGACTCCCTTTTCCCTCTTCAAGTCTCCCCATGCGGCTCACCGGAGCCTCATGAACGTCGACCATTTCCGGCTGTCGACAGGTCGGACAGCTGAAGGACTGGTCTTGCTTCATGGCCGCAACCAGATCCGGAAACACCACGAATCAATCGGTCAGAACGGTGCGGAACACGACGCACCGTGGGCCGTGAAGCCGGAATGCTGAGACCGGTCCGGCAGCTGTGTGCCGGGTTACTGCCCGGCACACAGCGTGCCGGTCCTGTCAGGCGGTTGCGCGCTTCTTGAGTTCGTAGGCGGCCGCGGCCGGGTCTGTGGCGTTGTAGATCGCTCCGCCGGCCACGGCCACGGTG
>NZ_JBFAWL010000041.1:19706-21814 GCF_040680275.1 Streptomyces sp. NPDC052079 | reverse complement strand
ACGACACTCGGGCCCCTGGCCTGCCCCGCCTCAGCCCACGGCACGAAAACGGTCCACCGACTCCGTCGGCGGACCGTCACGCAAGATCGAGGCTAATTGCTCGTTCGTCGCGCGAGAGGCGATCACTGTGCGGGAAGCTCATCCCCTGAGGGGAGTTTCGCTGACGCAAGTCGGTCGGGCGGAGTGTGGGGGCCATCGGGCGAGGCCTGGAAGGATCCGCTCGGATGGTCCGGTAAGGGGTTGAGGTGCGGGTCCGTGTGGTGGGGTTGATAGCCGCGGCGGGGATCGTGGCCGCCTTGGCGGTGTTGCTCGCCCTGGCGGGCAACGCGGCGACGGCCCAATCGCGGTGGCCTGGTCCGCTGGACTGGTTGCGACAGGATCCGTGGTTGTGGGTCGGGCTGCTGGGGGCCTTGTCTGCTGCCATTGCCGGTAGCGCGGTCTGGCTGCAGGAGCGCCAGCCGGTGGGCCGGGATGATCCGCCGCCCCCGCCGCCTCCGGCGGTGCCCGGGTGGTTCGTCGACCGCGCCCAGACCCGTGGCGCGGTCGCGGCGGTGTGCCACGGCGGCAGCACGGTCGCCATCACCACGTCCCTGGTGGGTGCGGGTGGTTTCGGGAAGACCACGCTGGCGACCGCGGTCTGTGCGGATCGGCGGGTACGGCGGCGATTCCGCACCCGGATCTACTTCGTCACCATCGGCCGGGACGTTCGAGGACGGGCTGAGGTGGCGGCCAAGGTCGCTGCGGTCACCCGGTTCATCACCGGCGACAGCACCGAGTTCGACGACCCGGACTTGGCCGGTGCTCATCTGGGGCGCCTGCTCGCTCAGCGGCCCCGCACCCTGCTGGTGCTGGACGATGTGTGGGAGCCCGAGCAGCTCGCGCCGTTCCTGCACGGCGGTGTGCGGCTGGTGCGGCTGGTGACCACCCGCAATCCCGCGCTGATCGCGAACGGTGTACGGCATATCCCGGTGGATGACTTGTCACCGGCCCAGGCCCGGTCCCTGCTGACGTGGCAACTGCCCTCGCTGCCCGACTCGGTGGTCGACGCGCTGTTGCGGGCCACCCGCCGCTGGGCACTGCTGGTGCGGCTGTCCAACCGCGTGATCGCCGAGCAGGTGGCCACCGGCGCCGACCCCGCCGACACCGCAGACAGGCTGCTGCGCCGGCTGCAAGAGCACGGGCCGGCCGCGCTGGACGATGCGTCGGCCACATGGGACCTCGCCGATCCCGCCCAACGCAATCAGGCCGCTCGCGCGTCGATCGAGGCCGCGACCAGCCTGCTGCCGCCCGGCGGCAGCGACCGCTACATGGAGCTGGGCATCTTCGCCGAAGACGAATCCATCCCGATCTCCCTCGTCGCCGCCCTGTGGCAGGCCACGGCCGGGCTGAGTGAGGGTGAGACCCGAGCCCTGTGCCGCAGCCTGGAACGCCTGTCGCTGCTGACCCTCACCCCCCAGCGCGGCGGCCGGATCAGCCTGCACGACGTCTACCGCGACTACCTGCGCACCACCCTGGGCCCCGCCCGCCTCGCCCACCTGAACCGGTCATTCCTCGACGCGCTGGCCGCCACCCTGCCCGCAGCCCCACCCCTCACCGCCACCGGGCCCGCCCCGCAACGGGCCTGGTGGCAGCACCCGGAGACCTACCTCCTGGACAACCTCATCCGCCATCTCCTCGACGCCGACCGTACGGCTGCCGCCGAAGCGGTCGCCGGCGACATCCGCTGGGTCGAAACCCGCCTGCACCAGCGCGGCTCCAGCGCCCCGTGGTCCGACCTCGACCGCATCGACACCCCCCACACCCGACCGCTGGCACACAGCCTGGCCCAAGCAGCCCACCTCCTCACCCCCACCACCGCACCCCGCGTTCTGACGGGCATCCTTCACAGCCGCCTCGACCACCATCCGCACTGGCACCCCCAAATCGCGGCACGCCGGCACGACCCCGCACTGCACCCGAGCCTCACCAACCAATGGCCACTCCCGGACAACCCCCATAATGCCCTCCAGCGCACCCTCACCGGCCACACCGACTGGGTGAGATCGGTGGCGATCGCACCGGACGGCACCTGGCTCGCCACCACCAGCAACGACGAGACGGTGCGGAGC
>NZ_JBFAWL010000041.1:0-19612 GCF_040680275.1 Streptomyces sp. NPDC052079 | reverse complement strand
ACGGACGGCACCTGGCTCGCCACCACCAGCAACGACGAGACGGTGCGGATCTGGGACCGCGCCTCCGGGACATGCACCGCCACCCTCACCGGCCACACCCACTGGGTGTGGTCGGTGGCGATCGCACCGGACGGCACCTGGCTCGCCACCACCAGCGACGACGAGACGGTGCGGATCTGGGGTGTGACAAACCAGCAGCTCGTGTCCCTTATGCGGACCGAGGGACCGCTGACGTCATGCGCGTGGGCATCTGCAGCAGAGCTGGCGGTGGGAGGGGCGCGCGGCCTGTATCTGTTCGCATTTCAGCCCTGCCCATGCGGACGATGCTGCTGGCCACGAACAGCGGTGGCGCGTCAGCGCCGACGCTGAGGGGCGGGAACATGGGCGTCCCTGAGCGGGAATCCAACCCGACGGGAGCCACGTTCCGGCTGGTCAACGCCTTCCGTTGGTAGCCCACCTCGCCGCCCAGCGATCGGCCTCGTCCCTGGGCCACCGACCCGCGACCAGCCGAACGAAGCGTTCTTCGATCTCATCAAGAGTTGGCTCGCCGCGGGCATCCAGGCCCTGACCGAACGGGCAGGGCAAACGTTGCCTGATGCGGCACTAGGATCCATCCATGCGTACGCTCCGTCCGGTTGCTCCGAAACCCATCACCGTCGTTGACCTCTTCAGCGGCTGCGGTGGTTTCACGCAGGGCTTCCACGAGTTCCGCCCCTCGCATGACAACGACGTCGGACCTGTGTTCCACAGCGTCGCCGCGGTGGAACACAACACCGCCGCAGCAGCCACGTACGCGGTCAACTTCGGCGAACTCCGCCTTGGCGAGCAACTCCCGCCGGCTCAAGTGCACGTCGGGGACATCGAGGAGTGGAAGCCCACCCATGACGCCCTCGGCGCGGACGTTGTCGTCGGAGGCCCACCGTGCCAGGGTTTCTCGGCCTTGAACCGCGCGAAGAAGGGCAGCGAACGCAATCGTCTGTGGGAGGACTACGTACGCATCGTCGCCGAGGTGCGTCCCAAGGTCTTCGTCATCGAGAACGTCGATCGCTTCGTTCGGTCCGACGAGTTCCGCAGTCTGCTCCGGGAGGTCGAGCCGGAGGGTCGTCTGGCCGACTACCGTCTCGTGGATCCTCCGGGCCATCAGCCGACGGACGATGCAGAGACGAAGGCCAAGCGGTATCTACTGAATTCGGCCGATTACGGGGCGCGTCAGGCACGGCGCCGAGCCATCGTCATCGGTGTCCGTAAGAACGCGGACACCGGACGGGAAATGTCATACCCGAGACGGACCCACTTCCGGCGACCGAAGCATCCGGTGGGGGACGCCGCCACGTCCCTGCTGGACGGCGTGGAACCCTCGGTCACCTACTGGAACGCAGTGGACGGTGTCTTCGCCGAGTCAGCCCGTCGCGAGCTGCGCGGCACGGAGCTGCCCGACAGCAAGAAGTTCGTTCCGGAGATCAATGCCATGGTGCCGGGGATCTTCACGACGGAGAACCTGCACTTCCGTCGCAACCCCGAGCTGCTGTCCCAGGCCCGGTACCGCGCCATTCCGGCAGGAGGCAACCGCAAGGACCTCCGGGGCAAGTACTTCGTGCTGGACGGCTCCGGGGACATCCACATTCTCACGGAGGAAGAGGCCGCCTCTCACGAGTCCTCCGTGTACCTGTCCACGAAGAGTTGGGACGGTCACAACTCGGGCACCGGCGACGTCATGGGACGCCTTCGCCGGGGTGAGCCCTCGGTCACCATCCGGACGGAGTTCTACAAGCCGGAAAAAGGGCGCTATCTGCACCCCGAGGAGCATCGCCCGATCACTCACTACGAGGCGGCGCGAATTCAGGGATTCCCCGTCGACTTCCGCTGGTGCGGGACGAAGACCGAAATCGCCACGCAGATCGGGAACGCAGTGCCGATTCCTCTCGGAAAAGCGATAGCGTCCGCCATTTACGACTTCCTTCAAGGCTGACGGGCGGCCTTCGCCCCCAGGTTCAGGGCGCTCCAGGCCGCCCCGACCTCCACCGGCGACGCTGCTTCCAGGCGGCTCTGCGCGCAGTCCAGCACACGTTCCACATCGCAACCACGGGCGCGGAGCCGGTGGAGAAGGTCCGTGACGATGTCGATCACGGACTCCTCCTCGACCTGCCGGCCCACCCTGCCGGCCTCGCGGTCGTACGAGCACGAGGCCGGCTTCAAGGTCGCGTAGACATCCAGCAAGGCCTCGGCGCGTTCCACCGCCGGATGCCCGTCCGGGGCAGCCGGTGCCGACCAGCCCTCCACGACGAACTCACACCACGTCACCTTGTGATCGTCGTACAGCTGCACGCCCCAGCGGTCGGCCAGCGCGTCCACGAGCGCCATCCCCCGCCCACCCTCCGCGTCGACCTCGGCGTCCACAAGGGTGGGCAGCGCCCGTGTGTCAGGGTCGTGCACCTCGACGCGCAGCCGCGCCCCGTGCTCGGACAGTACGAGCGAGCCGGGAGTGCCGGTGCCGATGTGCGTGACGATGTTGGAGACGAGCTCACTGACGCACAGCTGTGCTGTATCGACCAGATCATCGTGACTCCATGCCATCAGGCGGAGCCGCACAACCCGGCGAAGGCGGGCGACTTCCTCGGGGTGAGCGGTGAAGGCCACGTCCCACGACCTTCGCGTCACTCGGTGTCCGTTGATCACGGCGTCTTCTCCCATCACGTGCGTTCCTGGCCTGTTCCCGGAGCGTGACCCTCGACTACTCTCCGTCGCTCCAGGGCTACACAATGACCTGATCGCATCCCGTCGTGCAATGTGCACGACGGGATTCCCACTTCCGTGTGATTGGCAGGCGGACCTCTTGGCACGAGACTGAACTCTCGCTACACACCGCAGGGTTGAAGGGGACGACATGGCCGGTTCACCGACGGCACGCCGACGGCGTCTGTCGATCGAGCTGAAGAAGCTCCGGGAGCAGAGCGCGTTGACCTGCGCCCAGGTCGGCCAAGCGCTGGACTGGAGCGGCTCCAAGGTCAATCGCATGGAAACGGGTAGCGGCAGAGTCCAACCGTCGGACATCGACGCACTCTGCCGGTTCTACGGGACGACCGACGAACTGCGCGAGTTCTTGAAGTCACTGGCTCGGGAGGCGAAGACGCGCGGTTGGTGGCAGGTGCACGGCGCCGGCGTGCCGGAGTGGTTCAACATCTACATCGGCTTGGAGCAGGACGCCTCCACCCTCCGCCAGTACCAGTGCGAGTTGCTGCCCGGACTCATGCAGACCGAGGCGTACGCCCGGGAACTGCACACGATCGGGGCGCACATGTCCGCCGAGGACATTGACCGCGCGGTGCGTGTACGACTCGAGCGTCAGGAGATGCTGACCCGCCCGGACCCTCCGGAAGCCTGGTTCATCGTCAACGAGGGTGCGGTGCGCAACGTCATCGGCGATCGGGAGTTGATGCGAGAGCAGCTCGAACGGCTCCTCGAGTCGGCCGCCCTGCCGAACGTGACCCTCCAGGTCCTTGCTTTCGATTCCGGCACCTACCCGGCTGTCGGTTCCTTCACCATGCTGGGCTTCCCCGCTCCGGAGGATCCGGATCTGGTCTACCGCGATGGCATCACGGACGCCGTCTACCTGGAGGGCGAGCACCATGTGCGCGAGTACACCCGAGCCTTCGACGGCTTGCGCGCGGCGGCCCTGAGCCCTCAGCGCTCCGCCCAGCTCATCAAATCGGTCGTGAAGGAGTACGCGAAGTGAGCACCACAACACCGACAGGCCGCGCTCCCCACTGGTTCAGGTCGTCCTACAGCAATGGCGCCGGGGGCGAGTGCGTGGAGTGCGCCCACGTCCCAAGCGGCACGCTGATACGTGACTCGAAGCGGGTGGACGGCCCCGTGGTTGAGGTCGCGGCAACTCCATGGCGTGTGTTCGTACAGTCCCTGGCGTAGGTCGCTCCGACCTCGCAATCGCCGACGCCAGCTCGGCAACCTGACGACGCCGTCGCCCTGGGCCACCAGGCCCCTCGACTCCGCCCGCGTAGTCGGCTCCGTCCTGGGCCGGGCCGGTGGCCTCACCTCGTTCCTGACCCGTCGCTATCCCGGCAGGCCGCCGTCGAGGGCCTGCGCGAACGGCTCAACGCCGTGAACGCCGCCCACCCGGCCCTGCCCGCCACCCCGTCCGAAGTGTGAAGGAGAACGACGATGACCACACCGCCCCCAGCCCAGCCCGCGCTGAACATCCGCAAGCCCTCACCGCAGTGAACGAGTACGAGTCCTTCGAGGAGATGCTGAACGCCGAGGACACAACCGCCATCGGCGAAGCAGGCACGACCCGCGACCAGCTGCTGGCCGTCTGCCGCGACATCTACCCGCCCGAAAAGGAAGCCCTCGGCGTCTTCGCCATCAACCTCGAGTCGTCGGCAGAGCTCATCCAGCGTTTGAGCGAGGAGTGACGGTGATAGCGGCCTCCAGTTCTCAGTGGTTCAAGTCCTCCTACAGCGGCGGCAGCGGCACGGAGTGCGTGGAGTGCGCGATCAGCCAGGACCGCGCCCGTGTACGGGACTCGAAGGACGGGGGAACCGTTGTGATCACGGTGGGGCACCCGGCCTGGGGTGTCTTCCTGCGAGCCCTCAAAACCGATCAGCTGGCTCACTGACCCGAGGGTTACCCCGCTCAACGGTCGGAGGGACCCGGTGAGCGGGGAAGGCCAGTGACCGCTCCCGCAGGAAGGGGCCCGTGTTCGTCTTCGTGTGTGCCGGGTGCGGTGCCGAGTTGACCGTGCCCCTGTCCCAGGTCGCCCTTCCGCCCCATGCACGGCAGAAGTACGGGAACGGGGCTCAGCTTCCGGTGCTCATGGAGGCGGGGACGTTCGCCGTGGATCCGGCCCCGTGGGGAGGTCCGTGGCGGTTGTGGGACGAGGTCGATCCGGACGAGGCGGAGGCGCGTGGCATCTACGCGCCGGTCCACGGCCTGTCCGACAGCACGGCCGGGGCGTACGTCATCGCGCCCGGTGATGTCCGTGGAACCCGGCTGATCCTCGAGAAGCGCGACGGTGCCTGTTGTGGCCTCGACGGGGCGGACGGGCCCAATCTGGCGTGCGAGGCGTGCGGGCTGCCCGTGGCCACCAGGGTGGATGACTGCTCGCTCTGGCAAGCGGTGCGGCTGGGTTCGGATGCCGTGCGTCGCCTGCTCGTTGAGGGTTCCCACACTGCCCCGCCGTCCTGGGCGGAGTTGGTGGAGAAGGGCGAGAGGACGCCCCCGTTCGAGCCGATCGCCACGTGGGGAGGGCGGGCCGGGACGAGTCACTACTGGTCGTGGAGCCCCCGGTGGGAGGCGGCGGCCGGACAGGCGCTCGCCCACTTGCTGGTGGCCTCGGAAGGGCGGCCGGTGACGGTGCCCGACGGTCTGACCTCGGACGTGTTCCAGCGCGCGCTCGACGCCCTGCTGCCTGCGGGCCCGTCGGCGCGGCACGCCGCTCTGGCCGGACCGGGACGGCCCGTCCCCGACACCGGCGTCGACATCCTCCTCGTACCCGTCCATCCCCGGACGGGACGGATGTGGGCAACGGGCGGCCCGGCAGCGGCCGCGTACCCGGTGCCCCTGCCGCTGGGCGTATGGCTGTGGCTGGTCTCTCCGCAGCCGCCGTTGCCCGTTCCCGCGTCCGGTGGCCTGCCCCAGGATGTTCTCCGCGACGACCCGCTTCCGCCGCGCCCGAACTACCTGTTCCGGCCCGACTGGGGCACGTTCCAGCACACGTTGGTCCGGCTGCCAGGCGTTCGGAGTCCGTGGATGCGCACGGTCCGGGAGGCGCTCACGCAGGACTGGCCGGCCGCGCTCTAGTCATCCGGCGACCGAACGGCGTAGGCCTGGGCCCGCGGCCCCGGCTTACGGCCAAGCGGCTCGCCCGCCAAACTCTCGCGCCCGGCGCGGATGTTGCAGGTCAGCCGTACAACCGCAGGCTCTGGTTCGATCACGAGCCTGAATTATCGCAGCGCTGTTATATTAGCGCTGTGACACATTCGGATCCCACCGCGCTGCCCGATCCCTGGCATGCCCTGCACGAGCTTCTGGCGGCCATGGACGCCGAGATCGAGCAGGTCTACGTCGAGCGTGGCATCGAGGGGGTGCGGCCTCGGTTCGCCTATCCGCTGATCCGGCTTGCCCACACCGGGCCGCTGACCATTCGCGAGCTTGCGCAGTCGCTGGGCCGCTCGCACTCCGCGATCAGCCAGACCGTCGCCGCCATGCGCAAGGAGGGTCTGGTGACCTCCGAGCCGGGGCCCGACGCCCGTACCCGGCGGATCGATCTGACCGAGCGCGGCCGGTCGCTGGTGCCGTTTCTGGAGGCGGAGTGGCGCGCCACGCACGCCACGGTCGCCGAGTTGGACCGCGAGGTGCCGTACGCGATGACAGCCGTGGTGGAGGAGGTGCGGCGGGCGCTGGAACGCCGGTCGATGCGGCAGCGGATCCTCCACCACCTCGTCGAGCCACCGCGATGAGAGGACGTGTACGCGTCCGGTTGCTCGACATCCGCCCGCTGCGCAGCAGTCCGCCGTTTCGCGACCTGTGGATCGGCACCTCGTTCTCCCAAGTCGGTGGACAGATAGCCAACGTGGCGGTGCTGGCGCAGGTCTGGGACCTGACCGGCAGCCCGGTGGGCACCGGTGCCATCGGGCTCGCCACCGGCCTGCCGATGGTGCTGTTCGGGCTGTACGGCGGCACGTTGGCCGACGCCTTCGACCGCCGTGCGGTGGTACGGGCCGCCGCCGCGGGCCAACTGCTGGCCGCCGCAGGGCTGTGTGCCCAGGCCCTGGCGGACAACCGCAACGTGCTGCTGCTGCTCGTCCTGGTAGCCGTGGGGACGAGCTGCAGCGCGCTCGGCGCTCCTGCCCGGCGCACCTTCCCGGTCAGGCTGTTGCCGGGCGACCAGGTCGCGGCCGGTCTTGCGCTGACCAACGTCTCCTTCCAGGCGGCGATGCTGGCCGGGCCCGCGCTGGCCGGGCTGATCATCGCCCGGTGGGGCCTCAGTGCCGCATACGCGGCCCAGGCCGTGGCCACGGCAGTCTCGATGCTCGCGGTGACCCGCCTGCCTGCCATGCGGCCCGAAGGCACCGACGCGGCAGGCGGCAGGCGCCGGCCGGAGCGCGGCGGTTGGCGGATCGTCCTGCGCCGCCCGACGCTGTGGGGCTCGATGTCCACCGACCTGTCCGCCACGCTGCTCGCCATGCCCGTCGCGCTCTTCCCGCTGGTCAATGAGGTCCGCTTCGAGGGAAACCCGGGGACCCTTGGCCTGTTCCTCTCGGCCGTCGCGGTCGGGGGGATCACGGCCGGTCTGCTCTCCGGCACGGTGACGCGATGGCGCCGTGGCGGCCTGGTCCAGCTGTCCGCGGCCGGGGTCTGGGGTCTGGCGCTGGCCTGCTTCGGTCTGGCGGGGCCGTTGTGGCTGGCGCTCGGGTGCCTGGCCGTGGCGGGGGCTGCCGACACCGTGTCCGTCGTCACCCGGAGCGCCTTGGTTCAGTGGGAGACCCCGGACGCGTACCGGGGCCGGGTTTCCTCGGTGGAACACGTCATCGGTGTCGCTGGTCCCGAACTCGGCAACTTCCGTGGCGGATTGGTGGCGTCGGCCACCTCCGCCTCCTTCTCCCTGGTTTTCGGCGGACTGTCCGCCATCCTGGCGATCGCCGCCGTGGCCGCGACCAACGCGCCCCTGCGCGCCTACCGCACGCCGCCTGGTGCCGCGAAGCCGGCCGTCCCTGGGGTCGCGGCCGACACGGCCTCGACCGCTGGTCAGGGTTCCTGATGCGTCTCCGGCCTAAGTCGGTCGCCGCGCGCGAGGAGTTGGGTCTTGCCACCACCATCCCGGCCGACGAGGCCGAGGTCTGGGCGGGCTGACATCCGGGACGATCACCGAGGGTCCGGGCGCACTGCCCGTTCCGGCGGGGCGTCACCCGGTCGAGCCGGTTCCGTAGGCCGGAGCTTGTGGATGTCCGTGGGCTCCGGCAGGGCGAGGAAGAGCAGCCAGCTCAGGGCGGGCATGGCGATCAGGGGTGTCAGGGCCGTGTGCAGGGACGTGGCGTCGGCGAGGCGGCCCAGCAGGGGGCTGACCAGGCCGCCGACGCTGACGGTGAGGCCCAGGGTGACGCCGCCGGCGGTGCCGACGCGGGAGGGCAGGTAGTCCTGGGCGAGGGTGACTTGCAGGGAGAAGGGGACGTACAGGCCGACGGAGGTGAGCGCCACGAAGAGGAACATGGCCGGGCCCGGTGCGTGGATCACTCCGGCGACGGCGATGACCGAGAGCAGGTAGGACCAGCGGGAGACGCGGACGCGGTCGTAGCGGTCGGCCAGGGAGCCGCCCAGGACCGAGCCGACGGCGCCGCCCAGGAACAGCAGGAACAGGGCGACGGTCCCCGCGGTGGTGCTGCCGTGCATGCGCTGCTGGGCGTAGAGGGAGATGAACGCGCTCAGGCCGGTGAAGACGATGGAGCGGAAGATCACGGCCAGGGACAGCTTCACGAACGCGGGCACGTCGTCGGCGACCGGGGCCGGGGTCTTTCCGGGGGTGTTGGCCCGCTGCCGGCCGAGGATCCGGAGCACCGGCACGCACAGGGCGACTCCGGCGAGGGCGGGCAGGGCCAGGACGGGGGTCCAGCGCAGCGAGCCCTGTCCGACCGCGAGCGACACCAGGATCGGGGCGAGGGCGAAGCCGACGTTGCCGCCGAGGGAGAACCAGCTCATCGCGCGGTGGCTGCCCCGGCCGGCCAGCCGGGCCACGCGGGCGGACTCGGGGTGGTAAGCGGCTACCCCGATCCCCGAGATCGCGACGAAGGCCAGGGTGAGTCCGTAGGAGCCGGTCAGGCCGCTCAGGGCGATGCCCACGCCGCTCAGCAGGGTGCTGACCGGCAGCAGCCACGGCATCGCCCACCGGTCGGTGAGCACGCCGAACACCGGCTGGGCCACCGACGACAGCAGCGACGCGGCCAGCACGATGCCGGAGGCGACGGCGTAGGTGTAGTCGCGTTCGGCCACGAAGAACGGGATCAGCGCCGCGACGGCGCCCTGGTAGACGTCCACGCAGGCGTGGCCCACGGCCAGCAGGAGGATCGGTGTGTTCCTTCGCACCCGGTCCATGCTGGCGGCGCGACCGGTGTCCCGCTTTCGGTAGATTGCCAAGTGATGCAGGAAATCCGCCATACGCCGGTCGCGCCGACGCGGACTCAGCGTCTAGCGTCCGGCGGTGAGATCGACGCCCACCGTCATGACGACCACCAGATCGTCTACGCGGGCCGGGGGACCATCGCCGTCACCACCGGCGCCGGTTCCTGGGTCGCGCCCGCCACCCGCGCGATCTGGATTCCGGCGGGCACCGTCCACCGCCACACCGCCCACGGTGAACTCGACCTTCATCTGGTCGGCCTGCCCGCCGCGGTGAACCCGCTCGGTCTCGACGAGCCGGCCGTCCTCGCCGTCAGCCCTCTCCTGCGCGAGCTCATCGTGGCCTACACGCGCAGCCCCGAGGGCGACGGCCCGGCCCGGCTGCGGCTGCGCGCCGTGCTGCTCGACCAGCTCAAGGCCTCCCCCGAGCAGCCGCTGCACCTGCCGGCCCCGACGAGCCCCGTGCTCCGGGACCTGTACGACGTCCTGCGCGCCGACCCGGCGGACAACCGCTCCCTGGAGGAACTCGGCCGGGAGATCGGCGCGAGCGCCCGTACGCTCTCCCGCCGCCTGCGCGACGACCTCGGTCTCACCTACCCGCAGTGGCGCACCCAGATACGGCTGCACCACGCGCTGGTCCTGCTGGCCGACGGCGTCTCCGTCACCGCGGTCGCCCACCGGTGCGGCTGGTCGTCCGCCAGCACCTTCATCGACGTCTTCCGCCGCACCTTCGGGCACACGCCGGGCTCGACTCTGCCGAGAGGGGACCTCGGGGCATGAGACGTCCGGGCCTCTGTTGTCAACGACAGCTGCACAGCATGCGGACATGTAGGACACTCTGCGTAGGACAGAAGGATCTAGGAGTGCGAGACCGTGAGCGCAGATTACGCAGAGACGCCGATCACCGCATCGCTGCCGTTGAGGACCATTGGCGACATCAGGGCTGCTCTTCGGTCCGGTCAGGGTTTTCCGGGCGACCAGGAAGCCTTTGAGGCGGATCTGCAGCGTGCGCTGGAGGCCTCGTCCGAGACCGATCTCAACGCTGTCGCGGCAGTGATCGTCGACTACCGAGGCCGGATTCGCCTCTACCAGGACCCCGACTTCGAGATCGCCATACAGGAAGGCCTCGACCTGTCCGCACAGATGAAGCAGGAGGGTCCGCGCGCGTGAGCGGTGTCATCGCGGCCGTTACCGTACGGGCTGCTCAGCGGGCGAAGGAGTTGGGAGCCGAACAGGCGCTGGACGCCCTGCGGCAGGAGCTCGAACAAGCCCCGCGCCTCGGGGTGCGTCTCGGGCCTCCGCGTCGGGATGGCGCAGAGGTGCGCAAGACGAGAATCGAAGCCCGGGACAACATGCCCGGGTTGGCCGTGGCGTATGTGTACACCCCGTCGCCACCGCCTCCGACGGTGGCAATTGTCGCCCTGACGCCGGATGACGGAGCACGCGGGGAGTAGACGGCTGGGGCGCACCTCGTGTAGGCAACGGCGTGTCGGACACGGGCCCGGCGGCCCTGTCTAGGCCGCCTCGCCCTGCTTCCATTCCTCGGCCAGGAGGCCCAGCAGTACCTCGTCGAGGAACTCGCCCAGCACCCACGCCGAGGAGCGCAGCACGCCCTCGCGGACGAAGCCGTTGCGCTCGGCGGCGCGGAGCATCGCGGCGTTGTCGGAGAGGGTTTCGATCTGCAGCCGGTGCAGGCCCCGTACGACGAAGCCGTAGTGGCACAGCACCGCGACCACGTCGCTGCCGTAGCCCTTGCCGCGGGCGGCGGGGAGCAGCCCGAGGCCGATGTGGGCGCCCCGGCTGTGGGTGTCGATGCCCCACAGCGTGGCGGCGCCGACCAGGGTGCCGCCCTCCAACTCGACCACGGAGAACGGGACACGGTCCTCTGCCGTGTCGTCCACCACGAGCCGCGGGTCCGGGTGACCCGGCGTGATCGGCCGCCACGGCCGGCTGTCGACCCGGGAGCCGTTCACCACGTCGTCGTAGAGTTCGGCCCGCAGGACCGGGATGTCGTCCTCGTGCCGGGCCCTCAGCCCGACCTTGCTTCCCCTCAGCATCCGGTCTTCCTATCCGGCGGGGCCGACTGGGGACAAGTGAATATGCCACCCCGTAGGCGACCAGTGCGCCGGCGCGTGCTCCGCCGTCAGCCGCGCAGACGCGTGTTCAGGCGGGCGGCCCGGCGGGTCAGGTGGTCGCGTTCGGCGAGGTCGGGGGCCTTGTGGGCCGCCTCGGCATAGAGCCGGGCCGCCGTCGCCAGGTCGCCGTCGCGTTCGTGGAGGTAGGCGGCCGCCGCGGTGTGGCGGGGCAGGGAGTCGTCCAGTTCCGCGAGCGCGGCCAGGCCGGCGCGCGGCCCGTCGGCCTCGCCCACGGCCACCGCGCGGTTGAGCCGGACGACCGGGCTGTCGGTCAGGCGCGCGAGTTCGTCGTACCACTCGACGATCTGGACCCAGTCGGTCTCCTCGGCGGTGGGCGCGTCGGCGTGCAGGGCCGCTACGGCGGCCTGGGCCTGGTACTCGCCCAGGCGGTCGCGGGCGAGGGCCGACTGGAGGATGGCGACGCCCTCGGCGATCAGGCGCGTGTCCCACCGGCTCCGGTCCTGTTCGGCGAGCGGTACGAGACTGCCGTCGGGGGCGGTCCTGGCTGCGCGCCGGGCGTGGTGGAGCAGCATGAGGGCGAGCAGCCCCGCCACCTCGGGGTGGTCGATGGCGGCGGCGAGCTGCCGGGTGAGCCGGATGGCCTCGGCGGCGAGGTCGACGTCGCCGGAGTAGCCCTCGTTGAAGACCAGGTACAGGACGCGCAGGACGGTGGCGACGTCGCCGGGCCGGTCGAAGCGGACGCCGGAGACGGTGCGTTTGGCGCGGCTGATGCGCTGCGCCATCGTCGCCTCGGGGACCAGGTAGGCGCGGGCGATCTGGCGGGTGGTCAGCCCTCCTACGGCGCGCAGGGTCAGGGCGACCGCGGACGACGGCGTCAGCGAGGGGTGGGCGCACAGGAAGTAGAGCTGGAGGGTGTCGTCAACGCCGGGCGCGGGGCCGGGCGCCGGCTCCTCCTCGATACGGTCCTCGCGGCGGCGGCGGGCGGTGTCCGCGCGGGTCGCGTCGAGGAATTTGCGCCAGGCCGTGGTGATCAGCCAGCCCTTGGGGTCCCGCGGCATGCCGGCGGGCCAGACGCGGATCGCCTCCACCAGCGCGTCCTGTACGGCGTCCTCCGCCGCCGCGAAGTCGGCTCCGCGGCGGCGGAGGACGGCGAGGACGCCCGGGGTGAGGCCGCGGAGCAGGGCCTCGTCCATCGCGGGCGTCACTCCGTGATGGTGGGCGACACGCCGTAGAACGGGCGCAGCTCCAGCCACTCGTGGAGGGGCTTCCCGCCCGCCCCGGGGGCCGCCGACAGTTCCCCGGCCAGCTCGACGGCGCGTTCGTAGGTGTCGACGTCGATCACCATCCAGCCGGCGATGAGGTCCTTGGTCTCGGCGAAGGGGCCGTCGGTGACCGGCGGGCGGCCCTCGCCGTCGTACCGGACCCACGTGCCCTCGGGGGCGAGCGCCTGGCCGTCGACGTACTCGCCCGTCTTCTCCAGCCGGGCCGCGAAGTCGTTCATGTACTGGACATGCGCCGAGATCTCCTCCGGCGTCCACTGGTCCATGGGCACGTCGTTCACCGGGGCCGGGGCGCCGCGGTAGTGCTTCAGCAGCAGGTACTTGGCCATCGTCTGTCTCCTCGGTGCGGTACGGCCATTGTGGCCGCGTTCACCCCGGGGACGGAGCCGGACGCGGGTTCTCGACATCGCCGCCGGATCTGGCTTGGTGCTGCCTTTGGGTGCTCGCGGGTGCGGTGGGCCGGTGCGGTGGGGGCCCGGCGGGGGGTTAGCCTCGGAAGACCGTGAGAGACCGCCCTTCCGGGCGTCGTGGCAGAAGGCAGGCAGGCATGGCGAAGGTTCCCAGTTCGGTGCTGGCCGCGGGTGGACTCGTCGGCGGGTACGGCGTGGCCCGCTGGACCCGGAAGCGGCAGCTGGGCGGCGTCGTCCTCGCCGCCGCCGGGGCCGCTGCCGCGCAGCAGTGGCGGGAACGGGCCGGCGGGAAGGCGGCGGGGGCGCTGACGGTGGCGTACGTCGCCGCGTTCGCGGGATCGCATCCGCTGGCGAAGAAGGTCGGGGCCTGGCCCGCGGTGTTCGGGGCGGCGGGGGCCGTGGCGCTCGCTTCGTGGGCGGTGGCCGACCGGCGCGGGTGAGCGTGCCGGGGGGTGCGGGTCAGGACGTTGACCATACGGCCGCTCGGCCCCGGGCGGCCCCGCCCTCGCCGCCGCGCGTCCATGCGCCAGGCGGGGTACCTGTCGCGGCGCAGGGCGCGGCGGGCGAGGGTGATACCGGCCGGTTACTCCGCCGGGGCCAGTTCCGCCCGGCCGAAGAGCAGGGCGTAGCCCGGGGGCAGCTGGGCCAGGATGCGGGTCACCAGGTCGTCGCCCACCAGGGCGGGCAGGACGCTCAGGACCGAACTGACGTCCCAGCGTGCCGTGGCCGGGGTCGCGCCCTCGATGCGGCGCGCCACGGAGTCGACGAACTCCGCCGCCGTCAGCCTGCGGGTCGCCGGGATCTGGGACGCCACCACCCGCGCCGCCTCCTCGGGCAGGGCCCGGGCGAGGTCGACGCGTTCGTCGCCTACGACGTGGCCGCCGAGGGCGGACAGGACGATCCGGGTGACGCTCTCGGCCTCCCTCCTCGTCGCGTACTGGCCCGACTCCCGCACGGCGTCGACGAGTTCACGCCAGCCGTCGTCGCGGGCCGCGTGGTCGCGGCGCGGGGCGGGGATCACCGCTTCCGGGCTCGTGAGGGCGGGGCTGTGCGGGGTCAGGATGGTCATGCTGTACGGCTCCTCTCCATCTCCAGGGCCTTGGTCGCCCACCGGCGCTGGACGGGCGGGCGCGTCCCGCGGCCGGGCCACGGGACGCGTTGCGGGGGTGCTGCGGTCAGCCGGCGAGCTCCTTGCGCCGGTCGCCGCCGCTGATCTCGATGCGGCGCGGCTTGGCCTGCTCGGCGACCGGGATGCGCACGGTCAGGACACCGGCGTCGTACGACGCGTCGATGCGGTCCGTGTCCAGCGTGTCCCCGAGAAACAGCTGGCGGGTGAAGGTGCCGGTGGGACGTTCGGCGACCACTGTTTCCGCGCCCTCGGGGGCCGGGGAACGGCGCTTGGCGCGCACGCTGAGGACGTTGCGTTCGACGTCCAGCTCGATGGTCTCCGGGTTGATGCCGGGAAGGTCGAAGTGGACGAAGAAGTCGTCTCCCGACCGGTAGGCGTCCATCGGCATCGCCGCGGTACGGGCGGCGTCCGTGGAGCCGAAGACCTGCTGCGCGAGCCGGTCGAACTCACGGAACGGGTCGGTACGCATGAGCATCACAGACCACTCCTTTCTACGGTGCCATCTGTGCGATGCCCTGGCTCTTCTTATATAACCCGAAGGAGGAAACCTGACAACCTCCGGCTCAAGTTGTCGCCGCCGCCGACAGCGGCGTCGCGACGTCCTCCAGGGAGCGGCGTTCCGCCTTCACCGCCAGGAGCGCGGCCACCATGCCCGCCGCGCACATCAGGCCCGCGCCGATCTGAAACGCCAGGACCGTGTCGGCGACCTTGCCGCTGCTGGTGAGCTCGGCGAACAGCAGGGGGCCGCTGATGCCTCCGGCGGCGGTGCCGATGGCGTAGAAGAAGGCGATGGACATCGCGCGGGTCTCCATGGGGAACACCTCGGAGACCGTCAGATACGCGCTGCTCGCGCCCGCCGAGGCGAAGAAGAGCACCGCACACCAGCACGCCGTCATCGTGGCGGCGTCCAGCGAGCCGCGGTCGAACAGCCAGGCGGTGCCGAAGAGGAGCAGGCCGGAGGCCAGATAGGTGCCGGAGATCATCACGCGGCGGCCGACGGTGTCGAACAGCTTGCCCAGCAGCAGCGGGCCCATGAAGTTGCCCAGTGCGATGACGGCGAAGTAGTAGCCGGTGTTGCCCGAGGGGACGTCGAAGAACGTGGTCAGGATGGCGCCGAAGCCGAAGGTGATCGCGTTGTAGAGGAACGCCTGGCCGATGAAGAGGGAGAAGCCGAGGACCGAGCGCTTGCGGTACTTGGCGAAGACCGTGCGGGCGATCTCCGTGAACGTGGTCCGCCTGCGCTGATGGATGGTCAGCCCGCCCTCCGCGCGGGGCAACGGCTCCTTCCGCTCGGCCTCGACACGTTGTTCGATGCCGCCGACGATGCGTTCCGCCTCCTCCTCACGGCCGTGGATCAGCAGCCAGCGCGGGCTCTCGGGCACATGACGGCGTACCAGGAGGATGGCCAGGGCGAGTACGGCGCCGAGCGCGAAGGTCAGCCGCCAGCCGACGTTCGCCGGGAAGATCGACGTGTTGAGGGCGAGGATCGACAACAGGGAGCCGCCGACCGCGCCCAGCCAGAAGCTGCCGTTGATGATGAGGTCGACGCGGCCCCGGTATTTCGCCGGGATCAGCTCGTCGATCGCGGAGTTGATGGCCGCGTACTCGCCGCCGATGCCGAAGCCGGTGAGGAAGCGGAAGAGGAAGAACCACCAGGTGTCGAAGGCGATCGCGGTGAGGGCGGTGGCGCCGAGGTAGACCGCGAGGGTGATCATGAAGAGCTTTTTACGGCCCCAGATGTCGGTCAGCCGGCCCCAGAAGAGGGCGCCCGAGCAGGCGCCGGCGACATAGAGGGCGGCGGCGATGCCGGTGACCTCGCCGGAGGTGATGGGCAGTCCGCTGCCGGGTTCGGACAGCCGGCTGGCGATGGTGCCGACGACCGTGACCTCCAGGCCGTCGAGGATCCACACGGTGCCGAGACCGATGACGATCGACCAGTGCCAGCGGGACCAGGGCAGGCGGTCCAGGCGGGCGGGGATGGTGGTGGTGATGGTGCGGCCGGACTCGACCTGCGCGGTGGTCATGGGCTCCCTCCCTGGTGAAGCGAACGTCCGTCGAGTGCCCCCGGGCGGGCGTTTTCACGCCCGCCCGCCTGTTGGGTTGCGGTGCGCTGGTCTGCCGACGGTGCGTTGTGGTTGTTCGCGCAGTTCCCCGCGCCGGGGGCTGGCCGCCGTGGGTTGCTGCGGGAGCGTGGGGGTTGTTCGCGCAGTTCCCCGCGCCCCTTGGTTGGGCGGGCCGCCGTGCGTTCCTGCGGGAGCATCGTGGTTGTTCGCGCAGTTCCCCGCGCCCCTTGGGGGTGGCAGGCCGCCATGCTTTCCTGCGGGAGCGTTGTGGTTGGTCGCGCAGTTCCCCGCGCCCCTGAGGGGCCTGGCGTCGTGGGTTCCTGCGGGAGCGTTGGGGCTTGGCGCGCAGTTCCCCGCGCCCCTTGGGGCGTTGTGGTGGCCGGTGTTGGTAGCTTCCCCAGGGGCGCGGGGAACTGCGCGATCAGCCACGGCGGGCCTGCACCATGCGTGGCGGGCTACGCGCCCAGGGCCCTCGACACCGTGTAGATCAGGAGACCGGCGAGTGAGCCGACCACCGTGCCGTTGATGCGGATGAACTGGAGGTCGCGGCCGATGTTGGCCTCGATCTTCTTCGTGGTGTGTTCGGCGTCCCATCCCGCCACCGTGTCCGTGATCAGGGACGTGATCTCCTTGCGGTACGTGGTCACCACGTACACCGCGGCGCCCTCCAGCCAGCCGTCGACCTTGCCCTGGATCTTCGGGTCGAGCGACAGGCGCGCGCCGAGGGAGAGCAGCGAGGCCCGCAGGCGCAGCCGCAGCTCGCTGCGCTCGTCCTCCGCCGCCGAGACGATCATGGACCGTACGGCGGTCCACGCGGAGGCGATCAGGTCCTGCACCTCGCCCCGGCCGAGGATGTCGACCTTGAGGCGTTCGACCCGGGCCCGGGTGTCGCTGTCGGACTGGAGGTCGGTGGCGAAGTCGGTGAGGAAGCGGTCGAGGGCGCCGCGCGCGGGGTGGGAGGGCATGTCGCGCATCTCGGTGACGAAGCGCAGCAGTTCCTTGTAGACACGCTCGCCGACCTTGCGGTCCACGAACCTGGGGGTCCAGCCGGGGGCGCCGCCGTGGACGGCGTCCATCACGGTGTCGCTGTGCAGCACCAGCCAGTCGTGCGCGCGGGCGACGATGACGTCGACGGCGCGTTTGTGGCCGCCGTCGGCCACGATTCTCTCCAGCATCTTGCCCATGCCGGGGGCGATCTCCTGGGCGTCGGCGCGACGAGTGATGGCCTCGCCGACCACCGCCTGGACGTCGGAGTCGCGCAGCACGGTCAGCGCGCCGCGCAGGGCGGTCGAGAGCTCGGCGGTGACCCGGTCGGCGTGTTCGGGGACGGCGAGCCAGGCGCCCAGCCGGCTGCCGATGCCGACGGCGCGCAGCCGCTGCCGTACGACGTCCTCGGAGAGGAAGTTCTCGCCGACGAACTCGCCGAGGGAGACGCCGAGCTGGTCCTTCTTGGTGGGGATGATCGCGGTGTGCGGGATGCGCAGGCCAAGGGGGTAGCGGAAGAGGGCGGTGACGGCGAACCAGTCGGCGAGCGCGCCGACCATGCCGGCCTCCGCCGCGGCGGCGACATAGCCCGCCCAGGGACCTGCGCCCTGGTGGGAGCCCCACTTGGCGAGGACGTAGACCAGGGCGACGAACAGCAGCAGACCCGTGGCCGTGAGCTTCATCCGGCGCACTCCGCGCTGCTTCTCCTCGTCCGCGGGGCTGAACGTGTGCATCGCGCGGTTGGTGACGGCGACGGAGCGGGCATGCTGCCCTTCGGCGGCCCGGTCCGCGGTGCCGACCGGTCCCGCCGCTCCCGTCTTTTCCGACGTATGTTCCGTTTCAGCCCGTTCCATCCGCTCCACCCGCTCGGTGATCTCTCACACATTGTCCCTTCCTGACCGACTCCTGGAACGGAACAGGAGTTCCCGGCGTCTGTCCGGAGGGGGATTGTTCCGGGGAATCACCTAAGGGGATCCCTCCCGTCGGTCTTCCCGGCCCATGGCTCATCATGGGTTCATCGGATCGGAGCATCCGGCTCCCGTCTCCCGAGGAGAACAGAACAGCATGACCCGTCGTCGTGACGGGGGCGCGGTGACGCCTCCCGCCAGGCAGCGAGCCCTGCTCGCCGCGATCGTCGCAGCGATCATGGCGGCCTCCGCGGCCGTCTACGTCGGTGTGGCCACCGGCGACGGTACGAAGAACCGCGACACCCTCGCCGGCGGTCGCGGCGCCCGGAACAACCCGGCGGCACCCGCCTCCACCGGCACCTGGGTCGCCTCCTGGGCGACCTCCCCGGTCGGCGGCGAACCCGGCACCGAGCTGACGGGGCTCGCGGGCCACTCCGTACGCAACGTCGTGCACACCAGCGCAGGCGGCACGGGTGCCCGCGTCACGCTGTCCAACCTCTACGGGCAGTCGCCGCTCACCGTCTCCAGCGCCTCGATCGCCGTCTCCGCGGGGCCGGGCACGCCGGCGGCGGCCACGGAGAGCATGCGGCCGCTGGTGTTCGGCGGGAGCCCGTCGGTCGTCGTCCCCGCAGGGGGTGAGGTGATGAGCGACGTCGTGCGCATTCGGGTGCCGCAGGACGGGGACGTGCTCATTACGACTTACTCGCCCACCGAGTCCGGGCCCGTGACCTATCACCCGCACGCACGCCAGATCTCGTACGTCGCCGAGGGCGAGCACACCCGGGACGTGAGCGGGGCGGCGTACACCGGGCGAAGCTCGGTCTGGCGGTATGTGACCGCGCTGGACGTGCTGAGCGACGAGGCGGACGGGACGGTCGTCGTCCTCGGCGACTCGCTGACCGACGGGATCACCTCGACGGCCGGGGCGAACAACCGCTGGCCGGACGTGCTGTCCGACCGGCTGCGGGCGGCGGTCGCGGCCGGGCGGGGCGTGCCGCGGTACAGCGTCGTCAACGAGGGGATCAGCGGGAATCAGGTGCTGATGGATGGGCTGGGGCGGCCGGCCGAGAATCCGAGCGGGCTGCGGCGCTTCGAGCGGGATGTGCTGGGGCGGACGAATGTCAGGGCCGTGGTGATCGTGCTCGGGATCAACGACATTCTGCGGACGCCCGGTGCGGTTCCTCCGTCGCGGGTGCTGGCGGGGCTGGAGACGCTGGTGGCGCGGGCGCATGCGCGGGGGCTGAGGGTGGTCGGGGCGACGCTGATGCCGTTCGGGGGGCATCGGGGGTATACGGAGGCGCGGGAAGCCGTGAGGCAGCGGATCAACGCGGAGATTCGGGCGGGGGGTGTGTTTGACGCGGTCGTCGACTTCGATGCGGCGGTGCGGGATCCGTATGATCCGCGGCGGTTCCGGGCGGTGTATGACTCCGGGGATCATCTGCATCCGAGTGACCGGGGGTATGCGCGGATGGCGGAGGTTTTTGATTTGGGGGCGCTGAGGGGGCGGGCTCCGGCGCGGCTGTAGGGGTGGGGGTTTTTTCGCCCCCGCCGCCCCTTCCCGTCCCGTCCCGTCCCCGGGGGCGCTGCCCCCGGACCCCCGCTCCTCAAACGCCGGA
>NZ_JBFAWL010000040.1:0-25435 GCF_040680275.1 Streptomyces sp. NPDC052079 | reverse complement strand
GGGGGGAGGTAGACGACGTCGAAGCCCATCGCGGCGATGGCGGGCAGCCGGCGGGCGGCGGTGTCGAAGGTGCCGTGGGGCTGCTCGGGTGTGCCTTCGGAGCGGGGGAAGAACTCGTACCAGGCGCCGTACAGGGCCCGTTCGCGTTCCACCAGCAGTGGCAGCGGGTCACTGCTGGTGACCAGTTCCCGCAGCGGATGCCGGGCCAGCACCGCGTCCACCTCCGGCGTCAACGCCGCCGCCAGCCGGGTGGCGCAGGGCAGGGAGTCGTCGCGCAGGGTGCGGGCCGCCGCCAGCACCGCGTCACGTCCTTCGCCTCGCGGTACTCCGGCCGCCGCGCGTTCATGGAGGTCGGCGCCCTCCTCCAGGACCAGTCCGGCGTCAATGCCCGCCGGAACCTTGATGCCGGCGGTCCTGCGCCAGGTGGCCACGGGGTCTCCCCAGGCCTCGACGCGGTACGTCCACAGGCCCGTGGCGTCCGCGACGACCTCCGCGCCCCACCGGTCCGTCCCGGGCGCCAGCTCCCGCATCGGCGTGAACGGTCCCGGACGCCCCTGCGGGTCCCTCAGCACGACATCGGCGGCGACCGCGTCGTGACCTTCCCGGAACACGGTGGCGGTGACCTCGAACGCCTCACCCACGACGGCCTTCGCCGGCCGCCGGCCGCAGTCGACGGACGGGCGGACGTCCCGTACCGGGACACGACCGATGGTCCGGGTGGTCTTCATGGGGTCTACGCACCTCCGCCGTGCTCGGCGCCCGGGCGGACGCCCGGGCGTGGGACAGACAGCGGCGGGAAGGTCAGGGCCTTCCCGCCGGAGAGCGCCGCTCGAAGGCCGGCGGGCCCCTTCTGACCGTGGCGGCCGGACGGGGCCTGTCGTTCCGCTCCTGCAGATAGGTGACCGCGGTGGTGCGCAGATACCGTTCGGCGGCGTCCGCCGCCTCCCGCGCGCAGCGCTTTCCCATCAGCACGCACAGGGTGTAGCCGGAGTCCTCGAAGGTGGCCCGTACCGTGTGGTCGGTGGGGGCCGCCAGCATCACGCGTTCCCAGGCCCGGTAGCGACGCAACTGCCGGGCAACTTCGGCTTTGGCGGGTAGCAGCATGCGCCGTTCACCTTTCCGGGGCTCGATGGAGGCGCGTTGTCCCGACGGTCGGGCGGGCGCGTGCGCACAGATGCACGGACCCGTAACGGCGATCGAGGTCTTCCCACATGGTGCACGGGTGATGACGCAACGTCTTGTTGGGTTTTCAACCGCCCTGGCGGGGGTCTTCCGTGCGGCGACACCCCTCTCGTCCGCTCACTTGTTCGCCTCATACGCGTCATTACGGCTCATACGCCTCAGCCGTTCGCTCGTGTTGCACGAATGGACCAACCCCCGCACTCTGAAGGTGACTCAGAAGCGAAACCCGCTCACATTCCGTGTTCGGGGGTTCGTCCCGAAGTGGGCGAGAAGGAGCGCGAGCGTTCGCGGTGAGGAGCCGACAACCATGAAAACCGCAGTGCCCTGCTACTACCACCTCGACGTGGAAGTCAGCCCCGAGAAAGTCGGACAGGTCAGCCGCATACTGGCCGCCCACCTCCGGTTCTGGGACCTGGAGAACCTGATGGAACCGGTCTGCGGCGGCGCCGAGATGCTGCTGCGCGCCATCGACGAGCATGCCACCGACAAGAACACGTCGATCGAGATGTGGTGGAACGGCCAGCACCTCATCACGGCCATCGGGGACAACGACCGCGCCCTCCGCCCGGACCAGGAGCTGCGCGGCTGCCTGGAGCACATCGCCGCGAGCAGCGACGGCTGGGGCTGCTGCGCCACCGAGACCGGCAGCAAGGTCATCTGGTTCTCGCAGCGCGCCCGCGCCGGGGAACGCGTCCCGCTGGTGCCGACGGCGCCGGACCCGCGCGAGAGCGAGGGCCTGGACCTGCCCCGCGAGGTGAGCGTGGCGACGCTCACCGGCCGGGTACGAACGCCGGGCGGCCTCCTGGAGGAGGTCCGGTGACCCGGCGACATACCCGGAAAGGGGCGCCCGCGTGGAGCGGGCGCCCTTACCCGCTGGGTGCGTCCTACGACGGGGAGGGCACCAACTTCGCGCTCTTCAGCGAGGTCGCCGAACGCGTGGACCTGGTCCTGGTGCACGACGACGGCCGGCACAGCACGGTACGGCTCACCGAGGTCGACGGCTTCGTCTGGCACGGTTACCTCCCGGGCGTGGGCCCCGGTCAGCGCTACGGCTACCGGGTGCACGGCCCCTGGGCCCCGGCGGCCGGCCACCGCTGCAACGCGGCGAAACTCCTCCTCGACCCCTACGCCACCGCCGTGGACGGACAGATCGACAACCACCCCTCGCTGTACGAGCGCGACCCGCACGGCCCCGACCCGGCCGACAGCGCCGGCCACACCATGCTCGGCGTGGTGACCGACCCGGCCTTCGACTGGGGCGACGACACCCGGCCCTGCCGTCCCTACTCCGACACGGTGATCTACGAGACCCACGTCAAGGGCATGACCCGCACCCACCCCGACGTCCCCGAGGAACTCCGGGGCACCTACGCGGGGCTGGCGCACCCCTGTGTGCTCGAGCATCTCACCTCGCTGGGCGTCACCGCCGTGGAACTGATGCCGGTGCACCAGTTCGTCCAGGACGGTGTGCTGCAGAGCCGCGGCCTGGCCAACTACTGGGGCTACAACACCATCGGCTTCTTCGCCCCGCACAACGCCTACGCCGCCCACGGCACCCGGGGCCGGCAGGTCACCGAGTTCAAGAACATGGTGAAGACCCTTCACGCGGCCGGGCTGGAGGTGATCCTGGACGTCGTCTACAACCACACCGCCGAGGGCAACGAGAAGGGCCCCACGCTCTCCTTCCGGGGCATCGACAACTCCTCGTACTACCGTCTGGTGGACGGCGACTGGCGCCATTACTACGACACCACCGGCACCGGCAACAGCCTGCTGATGCGCCACCCCTACGTGCTCCAGCTGATCATGGACTCGCTCCGATACTGGGTCACCGAGATGCATGTCGACGGATTCCGGTTCGACCTCGCGGCCACCCTGGCCCGGCAGTTCCATGAGGTGGACCGGCTGTCGGCGTTCTTCGACCTGATCCAGCAGGACCCGGTGATCAGCCGCGTCAAGCTGATCGCCGAACCCTGGGACGTGGGCGAGGGCGGCTACCAGGTGGGCAACTTCCCGCCGCTGTGGTCCGAGTGGAACGGCAAGTACCGTGACGCCGTACGGGACTTCTGGCGAGGGGAGGAGCACACGCTCGGCGAGTTCGCCTCCCGGCTGACCGGCTCCTCCGACCTCTACGCCCACAGCAGGCGCCGGCCCCGCGCCAGCGTCAACTTCGTCACCGCGCACGACGGTTTCACGCTGCGCGACCTCGTCTCGTACAACGACAAGCACAACGAGGCCAACGGCGAGGGCAACCGGGACGGCGAAAGCAGCAACCGGTCGTGGAACTGCGGTGTCGAGGGCCCCACCCGCGACCCGGCCGTGCGCGAACTGCGCGCCCGCCAGCAGCGCAACTTCCTCGCCACGCTGCTGCTCTCGCAGGGCATCCCGATGCTCTCCCACGGCGACGAACTCGGCCGCACCCAGCGCGGCAACAACAACGCCTACTGCCAGGACAACGAGATCAGCTGGATCGACTGGCGGCCGACCGACGAGCGGCGCAGGCTGCTCGACTTCACGCGCACGCTCATCTCCCTGCGCGTGACCCACCCCGTGCTGCGCCGCCGCCGCTTCTTCCGGGGCGAGACCGTGCGCCACGCGGGCCAGCCGCTGCCCGACCTGGTGTGGCTGCTGCCCGACGCACAGGAGATGACCGACTTCGACTGGCAGCGCTCCGACGCCCACTCGGTGGGGGTGTTCCTCAACGGCGACGCCATCGCCGAACCCGGCCCGCGCGGCGGCCGGCTGGTCGACGACTCCTTCCTGCTGCTGCTCAACAGCCACTGGGAACCGGTCGACTTCCGGCTGCCGGACGCGACCTACGGCGAACGCTGGACCGCCCTGATCGACACCGCCGACCCGGACGGCGCCCCCGACGAGGCGGAACGCAAGGCCGGCACCACCCTCACCGTCGACGCCCGCAGCCTGGTACTGCTGTCCCGCCCGTCCCGCACCCGGCGGTGAGGGCGGCGGGCCCCGGGGAGGTTAGGACCTGTCCGGCGCATCCTGCCGGGGACGCGGGGTCTGGCACGCCCATCTGCGGCGTTGTCCCTCCTCAGCCTTGAGCTGGACGCACCAGACCCCGCTCACCTGGGTTGAACGGCGCCGCCTCTTTCCCCCGACTTGATCCGCCGGACAGGCCTTAGCGGTCCCGGCGCGAGGTCACCGTGAACTGGGCCCCCTCGTTGTCGCGGAGCACGGCCTCCTCGGGACCCTCGGACAGCACGCTGCCGCCGTGCCGCTCGGCCCCGCGGGCACAGGCGGCCACGTCCTCCACCACGAAGTGCACCTGCCAGTGCGGCCGGATGGCCGGATCGGGCGCCGACCCCACCGCCCCCGACTCGATGCGTGCCACCACGTCCCCCTCGCTGCGCACCACCACCTCTTCGTCCTCGTAGTACACCTCGCAGCAGCCGGGCTCGTCGGACGCCCAGTCGAAGACCCCGCCGTAGAAGATCGCCGCGTCGAAGGCGTCCCGGGTGTGCAGCCGGATGAAGGCAAGCTGTGCGCGGCGCCAGGCGTGCCAGTCGGTGAACAGCTTGCCCTCCCAGATCCCGAACGTCGCACCGTCCCGGTCGGCCAGCAGCGCCGCGCGCCCGGGCGGCAGCGAGATCGGGCCGACCGCCGCCGTGCCGCCGCGCTCCTGCACCCGGGCCGCGGCCTCGTCCGCGCTGCGCACCGCGAAGTACGGCGTCCACGCCACCGCCATCTGCCACATGCCGGCCACCGCGGCGAGCCCGGCCACCGGCCGGCCGTCGGCCAGGGCGATCCGGAACCGGTCGCCCAGGCGCATGGGACGCCACTCCCAGCCCAGCACGGCCGTGTAGAACTCCTCGGTCGTCTGCACGTCGCGGCTGGTCAGACTCACCCAGCAGGGCGCACCGAACACGGAGTGCGTCGAGACGACGTCCGTCGCGCCGGCGGGGGAGGGCATGTCGTGGTTCATGAATTCGCGTCCTGATCTCGTCGGCGTAGCAGCCACCCGTATGGCACCAGTGTCCGCCGGGTACCAGCCGGGGCGCCTGCCGAGTACCCCGCCGGTGGCCCCGAAACGGTGCCTCCGGCTGCCTCCGGGCCACCCCGGTGGCACAGGGCGGCCCGAGTGGAGACCATGGATGGACCGGCACTGGGTGAAGGCACTCAAGCACTAGTCCAAGGCACCACGAGAGCGGCACACCGGACCCGGAGGTGACCATGCCCACGGACGGGGGCGCGGACCGGATCCTCCAGCTGGAGGAAGAAGTACAGCAGCTGAAGGACGCGGTCGTCTCGCACGCGGTGGTGGACCAGGCGATCGGCATGATCGTCGCACTCGGGCGGGTCTCGCCCGACCAGGGCTGGGCGGTGCTCAAGGAGGTCTCCCAGCGCACCAACATCAAGCTGCGCAACGTCGCCGACATGATCCTCGTCTGGGGGCGCACCGGAATGCTGCCCGCGGACGTGCGGACGGTGCTCGAGGAGGTCCTGGACCGGCTCGGCCCCACCCGGCCCCTGCGCGTGCGCCCCGAACGCTGACGCGACGCCCGCCGCCGGGCGGTCAGGGCCTGTCCGGCGGATCATGCCAGGGACGCGGGGTCTGGCACGCGCATCTGCGGCGTTGTCTTCGCTCGAGCGGGGGGACCCATCGCGTCGACTCCCTCCTCCGCCTTGCAGCTGGGCGCACCAGACCCCGCTCACCTGGGTTTGCAGGCGCCGCCCTTTTCCCCCGACTTGATCCGCCGGACAGGCCTTAGCCGGCCTCGGTCAGCAGTTCCTCGCGCAGCTGGGCGAAACAACCGCTCAGCAGCCGGGAGACATGCATCTGCGAGATGCCGAGCTGCGCGGCGATCCCGCTCTGCGTCATGCCCTTGAAGAAGCGCAGATAGAGGATGATCCGCTCGCGCTCCGGCAGGGCCTGGAGACAGGGCCGCACCGCCACCCGGTCGACGACCGTGTCGAAGCCCGGGTCCGGACCGCCGATCGCGTCCTGGAGGGCGTACCCGTCGGTACCCGGCATCTCCGCCTCCAGCGACAGCGCGGAGAAGCACTCCAGCGCCTCCGTCCCGGTCCGCACCTCGTCCTCGGTGAGCTGGGCGTGCGCGGCGATCTCGGCGACCGTGGGCGCCCGGCCCGGGGTCGTCTGCGACAGTTCCTTCGCCGCGTGCCGCACGCGGTTGCGCAGGTCCTGGACCCGGCGCGGTACGTGCAGGGTCCACATGTGGTCGCGGAAGTGGCGCTTGATCTCGCCGGTGACGGTGGGCACCGCGTACGCCTCGAACGCGTTGCCGCGCGCCGGGTCGTAGTGGTCGACGGCCTTCACCAGACCGAGGGCCGCCACCTGGTACAGGTCCTCCAGGGCCTCACCGCGGCCCCGGAACCGGACGGCGATCCGCTCGGCCATGGGCAGCCACGCCGTGACCAGCTCGTCGCGCAGCGCACTGCGCTCCGGCCCTTCGGGCAGCCCGGCCAGACGGGCGAAGGCCCCGGCCGTGTCGGGGGCGTCGTCGTGGGAGTGCGGCTTCCTGGGACTGACGGTACGCATCACGCGCACCTCCCTGAGCGGGGTGCCGGATGGACAGACCCCGTGGGAAGCGGCGGCTCGGACCGGGACGGGCCCGGGGCCGGCGAGCCGGTCCCCACGGACGTGCCTCCTGTCCGAAGCACTGAGAATCCCATTCCCCGTCCGCCCGCATTTCAAAACGGGTACCGGAATGCACGCGCCACGCATTCCGAAATGCGCACGGTCCGGAAGTGAGGGAATTCGTGTGGTGAAATTCCCGGGCCGGTGCGCGGGGCGCCGGGCCGCCGCGCGGCGGGGGCGCGCACCGCCCGGGCGGCCTCCTGGTGACCGGCGCGGCGGACGTGATGTGCGGCACGCCGCGGCCCGGCCCCGGTCCGCCGGTCGGGGGATTCCTCCAGCGCAGCGCTTGATCACCGATCAGATCGGGCGAACTACCTGACCACAGCGCATTCCGCTCGTTTGACACTGCGCTGAGCCCACAGATAGGAAGCAGCGGACGAAGTCGAGAGGTGCACTGTGTACGAGCCCAACGTGGTCGGGGACTGGCAGGAGTACGACGAGCATGCCGGTCTGCGGGTCCGCGTCCACCGTCTGGAACCGGGTGAGCCGCCGCGCGGACGGGACGACGCCGCGGAGGGGCTGACGTACTTCCGTGTCCGCGTGACCGTCGAGAATCGCGGCGGCCGGCCTTTTTGTATTCATCTCGAGGACGGTCAAATCGACGTACGGACCGGCCCGGACGGCGAGAGCGCATTCATCGACTGGCGCAACTCGCAGTTCATCGAGGGATTCGACGTGTACCCGCTGCGCCGGGCCACCGCGGTGCTCTACGCGGCCGGCCCCGAGGCTTCCCTGAGCCACGTCGACGTCCAGGTGCAGTTGCGCGCCGACGAGGAGTGGACCGGCCGGCGGCTGTGGACGGGCGGCGTCGGGGTGCCCGAGGGATCCGCGGGGACGCCCGTCGGCGCGTGCCGGGACTCCCTGGCCCATCAGGTGAGCGTCTTCCTGCAGGAACAGGCGGAGGAAGGCACCTCCTGAGCCTCCTGAGCCGGGCTCAGTGCGGGATGCCGTCGATGATCTCCCGGGCGCCCTGACGCAGCAGGGCCACGGCGACGGACGTGCCGAGCGTGGCGGGGTCCAGCCGCCCCGCCCATTCGTGCGCGTTCAGCCGGGTCTTGCCGTCCGGGGTGAAGACACAGGCCCGCAACGACAGTTCGCCCCCGCGGTCCACCCGCGCGTAACCGGCGATCGGGCTGTTGCAGTGGCCTTGCAGCACGTGCAGGAACATGCGTTCGGCGGTGGCCTCACGATGGGTGTCCGGGTCGCCGAGGGGACTGACCGCGTCGATCAGCCCGGTGTCGCCCTCCCGGCACTGCAGCGCGAGGATGCCCGCGCCGATGGGCGGCATCATGACCTCGGTCGGGAGCACGTCGCTGATCACGTCGGTGCGACCGATGCGTTCCAGGCCGGAGACCGCCAGCAGCAGGGCGTCGGCCTCACCGGCCGCCAGTTTCTCCAGCCGCCGGTTGGCGTTGCCGCGGAACGGCACGCAGCGCAGCTGCGGGTGGGTGGCGGCCAGCTGGGCGATGCGGCGCACCGAGGAGGTGCCGACCCGGGTGCCGGGCGGGAGCTCGTCCAGGCCGAGTCCGCCCGGGTGCACGAGGGCGTCGCGGACGTCGTCCCGCTCGAGGAACGCGGCGAACACCGTGCCCGCCGGGAGCGGCCGGTCGGCGGGCACGTCCTTGAGGCAGTGCACGGCCAGATCCGCCTCACCGGAGAGCAGCGCGGCGTCCACCTCCTTGGTGAACGCGCCCTTGCCCTCCACCGCCGACAGATCGCCCAGCCACTTGTCGCCGGTGGTTCTGACGGGCACGACCTCGGTGCGCACCCCGGGCCGGGCGGCGGCCAGCTCCAACCGGACGCGGTCCACCTGGGCCAGCGCCATGGGCGAGTCGCGGGAGACGATACGGATCAGTTCCGGGACGGACATGCCGACACGATAGACCTCGCGGCGCCCCTTCCGTGCCCGGAACGCCGCACGGCGCTCGTGGCGTCAACTCCCCTGTGACGCTCAGGCGTTCGGGTCGAAGGGGATGCCCGGCGGCTTGGCCGCCGCCAGGTGGGAGGCGAAGCTGCCGTCCTTCAGGCCGAAGTGGGCGCTGCCGAAGTCGTACGAGACGAGCCGGTCGCGCAGGCCCGGCGGATAGCCGTTCCACCCGATCAGGGCCGGGTACTGCCAGCTGCCCTCGTGGTTCTCCGGCGGCTCGTCGCCCGCGCGCGCGAGGCGGAAGCAGTGGGTGCCGATGCCGTCCTTGTGGTAGACGATCTTCGGATGCGTCCCGTCGAAGCGGACCGCCGACCGTGCGTGGACCGAGAACGAGCCGTGGTTGGACGTCGCGACGTACTGGGCGGAGCCGTTCTGCACCCACACCACGACGTGCTCCCAGTCGTGGCGGTGACCTCCGAGGTCGATGCCCGGCAGTGCCTGGTCCTTTTCGAAGTACAGGGCGTAGACGATGGCGCACCAGCCGTTGTTGCACATGGAGCGGGCGTAGCCGTTGGTGTTGTCCAGGTCCGGGGCGTCGCGGCAGTTGCCGTTGAGGGCGCCGGTCGGCTTGAGGCCGGTGTTGACCGCGCCGTCCGGTCCGATCGCCGGTGTCGGGTAGCAGCCGTCGGTGTCGTAGTCGTAGGCGGGCTGGAAGGTCCGCTCCAGTGCGTCGGCGTGGGCGGGCAGGGCGGGCGGGGGAGCGGCGAAGGCGGTGGCGGGGAAGGCGATGACGAGTGCGGCCGCGCCGGCCAGGACGGTCAGCCATCTCCTGCGGCGCGTTCGGGACGTGCTCGACGACACTGCGTCCTCCTCTTGGACCGGGCGCAGCCCAACGGCTGTGGGGGGCAAGGGAGTTCAGCATCCCGGTTGAACGCATACATGCCAAGAGGGTGGCGACGTGCCGTCGGTGGAGCCCGGCGCGGCACTCACCGCGCCGGGCTCCGGATCACACCATGTCGTCCGGAATGTCCGCCGCCGCGTCCCCGGGAGCGAGGTCCGGGCGCAGGCGCAGCCAGGACGGCTGGCGCAGCATTCCGTTCCGGGTGCGGGTGCTGTAGCGGACCTCGCCGACCAGCCGGGGCACCACCCAGTACGCGCCCGGGGTGGCCGGTACGGGGTCGAAGGGGCACACGTCGGTCGCCGCCTCCCGCAACAGCCCCGCGAGCTCCGTCCGTTCGGCCTCACTCCAGCCGGTGCCCACGCCGCCGACGTACCGCAACCGCCCCGCCGCCCGCTGTCCGACGAGCACGGCCCCCGGCAGTCCGCTCAGCCGCCCCTTGCCGGGCAGCCAGCCCCCGATCAGCACGTCCTCGCTGCGCATGTTGCGGATCTTGATCCAGGCACGGGACCGCACTCCCGGTTCGTACACCGAGTCCAGCCGCTTGCAGACCAGACCCTCGAGTCCGTGCTCGGCGGTGGCCCGCAGCGCCTCGGCTCCATGACCGACGATGGACGCCGGGGTGGACCACGCCGGCCCGTGGAGGCCAAGACTCAGCAGCGCCTCGCGGCGCGCGGTGTAGGGCAGGTGGATCAGTGACCGCCCGTCCAGATGCATCACGTCGAACAGCACCAGGTGGACCGGGACCGCCGCCGCCCGCCGGGCCGCCCGGGCGGGGGCGTGCGCCAGGCCCATACGGGACTGCAGCAGTTGGAAGCTCGCACGGCCTTGCTCGTCGAGGGCGAGCACCTCCCCGTCCAGGACCGCGGACCTGGTGCCGAGGGCCGTGGCCAGCGGATGGAGCTCCGGGTACGCGGCCGTGATGTCCTGACCGGACCGGGCGCGCAGGCGGATCGTGCCGTCCCCGGGGAGGTAGACCACCACCCGCTGGCCGTCCTGCTTGGTCTCGTACGCCCAGCGGGTGTCCGCCGCCGGGGGCGGCAGGGAGCCGGACGTGGCGAGCATGGGCGGGATCAGCGGCAGGGTCACGGGTGAGGTGTGAACGGCCCCACCGGCCCCCAAGCCACCGCCGCCGGTGATTCCCCTGAACGGCCCCGGCTGACGGGCCGGCGGCCGCGGGTGGGGCGGGACGGTTCCGCACCCCCGCTCCCCGACGCCCCCGCCGCCGAGCAGGTGGCCGAGATCGAGCGCGCGCTCCACCGCATCACCTACCTGAGTGCGCGCGCCCGTCGGCACGAGCGGCTGACGGGCCGGCGGCCGCGGGAGGGGGGACGGGTCCGCACCCCCGCTCCCCGACGTCCCCGCCGCCGAGCAGGTGGCCGAGATCGAGCGCGCGCTCCACCGCATCACCTACCTGAGTGCGCGCGCCCGTCGGCACGAGCGGCTGACAGCCGTGGCGGGCGTGCCGCTGGACCGGGCGGCGGTTGCGCCGCTGCGGAAGATGGCCGACGCCGAGCAGATGCGGCCGGAGAAGCCGGCCGCCCGCTGGGCGTGGAAGCCTCGCACGTCACCCGCACGGTGCAGCAGCTGCACAGGTCCGGCCACGTCACCGGCGTCCCGGACCCCGACGACGGGCGCGCCCAGCGCACCGAGCTCACCGAGACCGGCCGGCAGGCCATCACCCGGAACCGTGGGGCCGGTGTTCGGGGAATGCAGGCCGCCCTCGCCGACTGGTCGCCCCACGACCTGTGCCTGCTTGCGGGCCTCTTCCACCGTCGACGTCTTCCTCGCCCACGCCGCCGACGAGGACGCGGAACCCGCGCCCTGCGCCTGACCCGGACCGTCGCCGGACCTCCCCGCGCGGCCGGAACCCTTTCCTCCACGGCGACTTACCGTCCGGTAGTATCCCGCGGCAGTCATCGGAGGAGGAACCGTGTCACGGTCCGAACGCTCACCCCTGCTGCTCGCCGGTCTGCTGGCCGCCGCCGGCACCGCACACTTCGCCGTACCGCGCCAGTTCGACGACATCGTGCCGCGCTCCCTGCCCGGCTCGCCCCGGACCTGGACCTACGCCAGCGGTGCCGTGGAACTCGCGCTGGCCGCCGGCGTGGCACTGCCCCGCACCCGCAGGACCGCGGCACGTGCCGCCGCGGCCTTCTTCGTCGGTGTGTTCCCCGCCAACGTGAAGATGGCCGTCGACTGGCGGCACCGCCCCACCCCGCAGAGGGCCGCGGCCTTCGGCCGGCTGCCGTTGCAGCTGCCGCTGGTGCTCTGGGCGCGCGGCGTCGCGGAGAACGCGGGGGGCCGGTCGTGAGCGGGCGCCCCGAGAAGGGAGACACGGTCGAGGACTTCGCGCTGCCGGACGAGACCGGCACCGTACGACGGCTTTCGGACCTGCTCGCCGAAGGGCCGGTGGTGCTCTTCTTCTACCCGGCCGCCCTGACCCCCGGCTGCACCGCCCAGGCCTGCCACTTCCGCGACCTGGCCGCCGAGTTCGCCGTCGTCGGAGCGCGACCGGTGGGCATCAGCGCGGACCCCGTCGAGCGACAGGCGGAGTTCGCCGGACGGCACACCCTCGGCATGCCGCTGCTGTCCGACCCGGACGGCACCGTCCGTGAGCGGTTCGGGGTGAAGCGGGGCATCGCCCTGGCGCCCACCAAACGGGCCACCTTCGTCATCGGGCGGGACCGGACCGTGCTCGAGGTCGTACGCAGCGAACTGAGAATGAACGCGCACGCCGACCGGGCGCTCGCCGCCCTGCGCGACCACAGCGCCTGACGCCCGGCACACCCCGGGAGGGGCGGCGGCATCCGGCCGTGGTTGAGAGCGGACGGCTGGGGGCCGCCCGGACGCTGACATGGGGCGTGGCGACCGACCGCACCGGGGCAGTACTCAAACGCCGGACGGGCTGGTGTGTCAGCCCGTCCGGCACCATCCAGCCCCTCCGGCGTTTGAGGAGCGGGGTCTGGGGCGGAGCCCCAGGGACGGGAGGGGTTCCCCGCCGACGAGGCCGTGGGCCGCGCCGTGCGCGAGCTGCTCGCCGCGAGCGCCGCCCGGCACCCCGCCCGTTCCGTCGGGAACGGTCGAGGTGCGGCACCGCGACGGCCGCCCCGTGCCGCTCCGGCTGACGGTACGGCCCGTCGTGCGAGGCTCCGAGCGAATATGTGATCACCGCGGAGCCGGCCGGACGGGCCGCACCGAGCAGACACACCGGCCGCGGCAAGACGATCCGGACCGGACAGCACCTGCCGGAGTACTGACCGCTCAGTCCCCGGCGTGCTCGGCGGCGATTTGTGCGAGGGTGCGGCCGGAGCGGACCGACCGGGCCCGGCGCGGATCGGGGGCGCCGCGGCCCCGGGCACGCCCCTTCGCCGCCCGGACGAGCAGCCACGCCTCCTCGCCGTCGTCCCCGCTGCGGAAGCGGGTGAGGGCGTACTCACCGCGCAGCTTCGACCCGTGCAGCCGGAAGGTGGCGTGCCCGCGTTCCAGCGATTCCGCGAAGTCGATGGGCCGGCCCTGGCGGTCGCGGCTGAGCGGCTCGTACGTGCCGTGGTCCCAGACGATCACCGTGCCGCCGCCGTACTCACCGGGCGGGATCACGCCCTCGAACTCCTCGTACTCGAGCGGATGGTCCTCCGTGGGCACGGCGAGGCGCTTGTCCCGCGGATCCTCCGGGGGGCCCTTGGGCACCGCCCAGGACTTCAGCACGTCGCCCACCTGGAGCCGGAAATCGAAGTGCATCCTGCGTGCGTCGTGGATCTGCACCACGAAGCGGGGCCGGTCCCCCGGCTCGGCCCCGCCTCCCCGGGGCTCGCCGGTCCGTGCGAAGTCCCGCTTGCCGTGGTAGTCCCGCAGCCGGTCCTCTTCACCCACCGTGCCGCTCCCTTCCGGTACGCCACCGCCGATGCGCGCGGCTGGCGGGTACCCGGTCAGAACTCCTCGTGCACCTCCGGATCGCCGCCGAACCGCCGGTGGGCGCGGTCGGCGAGGCTCCGCATCTCGGCGTCGTCCAGCTCGAAGCCGAACACGTCGAGGTTCGCCCGCTGCCGCTCCGGGCTGGACGACTTGGGAACGGGAACCGCGCCCAGCTGGATGTGCCAGCGCAGCACGGCCTGGGCCGGGGTGACGCCGTGGGCCTCCGCCACGGCGACGACAGCCGGATCGTCCAGCACGGTCACGCCCCGTCCGAGCGGGCTGTAGCTCTCGGTGAGCACACCCTTGTCCGCGTGGTACGCGCGCAGTTCCTCCTGCGGGAAGAAGGGGTGCAGCTCGATCTGGTTGACCGAGGGCAGCACCCCGGTCTCCTTCTCCAGCCGCTCGATGTGGGCGGGGTTGAAGTTGGAGACCCCGATCGACCGGATCAGACCGTCCTCGCGCAGCTTGATCATGGCCTTCCAGGAGGCGGCGTACCGGTCGACTTGGGGGAGGGGCCAGTGGATCAGATAGAGGTCGACGTACTCCAGACCGAGCCGGGCCCGGGACTCCTCGAAGGAGGCGAGGGTCTGCCCGTAGCCGTGGTGCCGGCCCGGGAGCTTCGTCGTCACGACGATCTCCTCGCGGGGAACACCGGACGCGGCCACGGCACGGCCCACACCGGTTTCGTTGCGGTAGTTGGCCGCCGTGTCGACAAGGCGATACCCCATCTCCAGGGCCGTGCCGACCGCCCGCTCCGCCTCCGCGTCGTTCATCGGCCAGGTGCCCAGGCCCAGGGCGGGGATCGTGGTGCCGTCGTTGAGGGTGTGGGTCGGAATGCTGGTCACGGCGGGGCCTTCCGTCGGGAGTGTCCTCCCCTCAGCGTCGGGGACGACGGGGCGGTGATCAACCGGACGACGGAGCCCCGCCCTGCGCGGCCCTGTCGCCAGGCCCGCGCTTCGCTGCCACGATCTTCCCAGGAGCCGGCCCGTACGGGGCCGGCGGAGAGGCCGACGGAGTGGGGACCCGCATGACCACGGACAGGGGCGGCGCGGCGGACGGAGAGCGTGCCGGGGCGGTGGAGGTCCGTCCCGTCGCCGGGCACATCGGAGCGGACATCACCGGCGTCGACCTCGCCGGGGACCTCGACGACGCCGTGATCGCGGCGATCAGGGCGGCGGTGCTGCGCTGGAAGGTGGTGTTCTTCCGCGGGCAGCGCCTCGACCACGCCGCCCATGTGGCACTGGCCCGCCGGTTCGGCGAACCGGTCGTCCTGCCCCGGCGCGGGAAGGCCTCCCCGCCGGACTTCCCCGAGGTCGAGACGACCGCCGACCGGCTGGAGCTCGGCGGACGGTTCGGCATGGAGCACGACGAGTGGCTGCGGCGGCGCCGCCACACCCTGCTGCGCGGCTGGCACTGCGACCACGGCGCCCGCGTCGATCCGCCGGCCGCGACGATCCTGCGCGCGGAGACCGTCCCGCCGTACGGCGGCGACACCACCTGGTCGAACCTGGCCGCGGCCTATGCCGGACTGTCCGCCCCGGTACGGGAGTTCGCCGACCGGCTGCGTGCCGAGCACCGGCTGGGGGTCGGCTACCAGCCCCGTCCCGGCGACGACGCCTATCTGCGCCATCTGCTGGACCACCAGACGGCCTCCGAGCATCCGCTGGTGCGCGTCCACCCGGAGACGGGGGAGCGGGTGCTGTTCGTCAACGGGTACTACGTCGAGCAGATCACCGGTCTCTCCCGTCCCGAGAGCGCGGCCGTCCTGGAGATGCTGCTGGAGCAGGCCACCCGGCCCGAGTACACCGTGCGCTTCCGCTGGGAGCCGGGCAGCGTGGCGTTCTGGGACAACCGGGCCACCATCCATCTCGCCCCGGCCGACGCGGCGCACCTCGGCCACCCGCGGATCATGCACCGCGTCATGCTCGCCGGGGACGTTCCCGTCGGGGTGGACGGCCGGCCCTCGCAGCCCCTCACCGGCACCGCGCCGGGCCGCTGGTAACCCGGCCCCACGCTCACTCGAAGCGTGAGACGTCGCCCGCGCCCCGCCGTACGATCTCCGCCTCGCCGCCGGAGAAGTCGATGACGGTGGTCGGCTCGGTGCCGCAGTCGCCGGAGTCCAGCACCGCGTCCACCTGGTGGTCGAGACGGTCCTTGATCTCCCAGCCCTGGGTCATCGGCTCGTCCTCGCCGGGCAGCAGCAGAGTGCTGGACAGCAGGGGCTCGCCGAGCTCCTCCAGCAGGGCCTGGGTGACGACATGGTCGGGGATGCGCACGCCGACGGTCTTCTTCTTGGGGTGCTGGAGCATGCGGGGCACCTCCTTCGTCGCGGGCAGGATGAACGTGTAGCTGCCCGGCGTCGACGCCTTGACCGCGCGGAACACGTCGTTGTCGATCCGTACGAACTGTCCGAGCTGCGCGAAGTCCCGGCACACCAGGGTGAAATGGTGCCGGTCGTCCAGCTTGCGGATGGTGCGGATCCGGTCGATGCCCGAACGGCTGCCCAGCCGGCAGCCGAGTGCGTAGCAGGAATCGGTGGGGTACGCGATCAGGGCGTCGGAGCGGATGCTGTCGGCGACCTGGGAAATGGTGCGCGGCTGGGGGTTGTCGGGGTGCACATCGAAGTACTTCGCCATTCATCGAGCTTATGCCGCCGCGCGCGAGCACCACGCACACGGGGACCATGCCGTCCCGCCGGGCACGCGCCGTCGCGCCGGGATGAGCCGCGCCCACCGGTGAGGTAACGTCCCCGGCCTGAGCCGGACGGGCGAGCGGACGAGGGGAGGACCGAAGTGGCACGCCGTGAGGACGGAATCCGGCGGACACCGGCGGCCCGGGAGCACCCCACGTGGGCGCAGGAGCTGCTCGAGCATCTGCGGCCGGCCGGGCGGGATGTCGGCAGGGTCGTCGACTGGCTGGCCGCGACCGCGCACGCGGAGGTGTCCCTCCGGGACGCCGCCGGCACGCTCCTCGCCGGCGCCCGGCTGCCGCTGGACGAGTCCCTCGTCGCCGACCTCGGCTCCGGCCGGATCGCCTCCGCCGCCTGGGAGGGGGACGGACGCCACCAGCGCCTGGTCAGGATCGGCCACCCGTCGGGCACCTGTGTGCTGGCCGTCTCCCGTGAGTCCGCCTTCGACCGGCACACCTCCGACGTCGTGACCTCCACCGCGCAGGTGATCGAACTCCTGCTGACCGCCCACGAGAGTGCCGCCGCGGGGCACCGGCTCCGGCGGGCCACCGCCGATCTGCGGCTGGCGATCCTGCAACTGCTGATGGTGGAGGACACCGTCGCGGCCCGCCGCGTCGCGGCGGGACTCTGGCCGGGCCTGCTGGACGCCGACACGGCGTGCGTCTACGTCGTCGAGTCCGCGCCCGAGCGGCGCGAACGGCTGCTGGCGGAGTGCCTGGACACCACGGGGGAGGAGGCGCTGGTCGTGCGGTGCCCGGCGATGGACGGGCACGTCATCGTCCTCAGCCCCCGCGAGACCACCGCCTCCGACCTGCGGTCGCTGGTCGGCAGGCACCCGGGGACGTTCCTCGGCGGCAGCGTGTGGCAGAGCCTCGCCCGTACCGCCACCGCGTACGGCCAGGCCGTCAGCGCGCTGGCGGTGGCGCGCTTCCGGCCGGACAAGACGGCCGTGTACGCCGAGCGCACCCACCCCGAGCGGCTGATGGAGCCCGCCGCCCTGCGCGGCTGGGCGGCCCGGGTGCTGCGTCCGCTGGACGCGCTGGCCCACCACACCCGCGCCGAACTCCTCGCCACCACCCGCCTCGGCCTGGAGTTCACCGCCGTGAACACCGCCAAGATCCTCGGCCTCAGCCGCAACACGGTACGGGCCCGCATGGAGCGCGTCGAGACGATGCTCGGCGTGGACTTCGACGACGTCACCGCCCGTGCCGTCGTCCATCTGGCGCTGCACACCCAGATCAACCTCCTGGACGGGCAGACGGGCACCGAGCCGGGCGCACCGGCCCCCGGCCTCGCGGGCCTGCTGGCCGGCGATGCCGTGGGCGCCTGGGCTCGGGAACTGCTGGGGCGGCTGGACCAGGACCCCCGCAATGTGCGCCGCACCCTGCGCACCTGGATCGCCGCCGGGGGGAACGCCGAGCGGGCCGCGCAGGCCCTGGGCGTCCATGCCCAGACCGTGCGCGAGCATGTGCGCAGCGCCGAACCGGTCCTCGAACGCCAGCTGCTGGCCACCGGGACCGACCTCTACGAGGTGGTGCTGGCCCATCTCGCCGTGGGCGACCTGGAGCAACCGGTCCTCGCGCGGGGGTGAACCGGGCCTTTCGGACTCAGTTGTGCACGGTTGAGCCCTCCGAGGGCCGCAGCGGGCACCGGTGCGATACACAGGCCCGTTCTCCGCGGCATAGATTTCGAGCCATGGCGGGGGCACGACCGGAACGGGGGACCGGTCGCGCTCCCGCCTCCTTCGCTGTGTGCCGCCGCGGCGTGCGGGTACTCGACCGCCGCTGACAGCGCCCGCCCCTCCGGCGTGACACGGAGACCCGGCGGGCGGGTGGATGAGCACGCGAAGAGGAGACCCGATGACCAGTCAGACGGAGACCGGCGGCGTCACCGGCACACAGGACAAGGACTACAACCTGATCTGGTACGTCGAGGCGTGCCTGAGCAACGCGCTGCGCCTCGAGACCTACATCCAGGACGCCGAGCGCGCCAACGACACGGAGGTCGCCGACCTGTTCCGCAAGGCCCAGGCGGACAGCCGCAAGGGCGCGGAACTGGGCAAGGGGCTGCTGCGCGCCCGCCTGAACGGCGGCTGACCACGCTGTCCCCCGGCCCGGCCACCGTGCGCGGCACGGTGTCCGGGCCCGTACCGGTTCCGGACACCTCGCGCTCCCTGGGCGTACGGCGCTGACGGCCCCGGCGGGCGGCCGCTACCCTACTGGTCGGTAACCGCAGGGATCCCAGGAGGCCACGCCCATGCCGCAGTTCGCTGTCGACGGTGCGGAACTGACGTACGACGACGAGGGCCCGCGCGACGCGGGGAGCGCGCCCCTGGTGTTCATCCACGGGTGGACCGCCGACCGGCACCGCTGGGACCACCAGATGGCACACTTCGCCGCCCACCGCCGGGTGATCCGCCTCGACCTGCGCGGACACGGCGAGAGCAGCGGCAGCGGCGCGCGCACCATCGAGGTCCTCGCCCGCGACGTCATCGCCCTCCTCGACCACCTCGGCGTCGACCGGTTCGTCCCCGTCGGCCACTCCATGGGCGGCATGACCGCCCAGCTCCTCGCCCTCGCCCACCCCGCACGGGTGGAACGGCTGGTGCTGGTGAACTCCATCGGCCGGATGACCTACAGCAGGTCCCGGGGACTCCTGATGGCGGCGTCCACCCGGGTGCCGTTCAGACTGTTCGTCGCCGCCAACATCCAGCGCGCCTTCGCCCCCGGCCACCCCCGCCAGGAGATCAAGGAGTACATCCGCGCCTCCGCGGCCACGCCCCGCGAGGTCGTGATGACCCTGTACTCCGCGATGCGCGCCTTCGACGTCCTCCACCGGGTCCGCGAGATCCGCGTACCCACCCTGATGGTGCACGGCTACCACGACATCCAGCTTCCCGCTCACCAGATGCTGCGCATGGCCAAGGACTACCAGGACGCCGAGATCCGCATCCTCGACGCGGGCCACGAACTCCCCGTGGAGAAGCCCGCGGAACTCACCGCCGCCCTGGACCGCTTCCTCGCCCGCACCCCCGCCACGCCGGAGTCCCCGAGTCGCCGCCCCCGGTGATGCGATGCAGCATGATCCCCGTACGCACGCGACCCGGGGGGACGACGAGCAGCGCAAGGAGCCGACACGATCATGACGGACGTTTCGAGCCGGGGTCCCGCTCCGGGTGACGACCGCAAGGTACTGACCAACCGCCAGGGCCACCCGGTATACGACAACCAGAACCAGCGCACCATCGGCTCCCGGGGCCCGGCCACGCTGGAGAACTACCAGTTCCTGGAGAAGATCAGCCACTTCGACCGGGAGCGCATCCCCGAGCGCGTCGTGCACGCCCGCGGCGTCACCGCCTACGGCTACTTCGAGGCGTACGGCATGTGGGGCGACGAGCCGGTCTCCCGCTACACCCGCGCCAAGCTCTTCCAGGACAAGGGCAAGCGCACCGACGTCGCCGTCCGCTTCTCCACCGTCATCGGCGGCCGTGACTCCTCCGAAGCCGCCCGCGACCCCCGCGGCTTCGCCGTGAAGTTCTACACCGAGGACGGCAACTGGGACCTCGTCGGCAACAACCTGGCCGTCTTCTTCATCCGCGACGCCATCAAGTTCCCGGACGTCATCCACGCCCTCAAGCCCGACCCGGTCACCTTCGAACAGCAGCCGCGCCGCATCTTCGACTTCATGTCGCAGACGCCCGAGTGCATGCACATGCTGATCAACCTCTTCAGCCCGCGCGGCATCCCGGCGGACTACCGCCATATGCAGGGCTTCGGCGTGAACACCTACAAGTGGGTCAACGCCGAGGGCCGGACCAACCTGGTCAAGTACCACTGGATGCCCAAGCAGGGCGTGCGCAGCATGACCGAGGAGGATGCGGCCAACGTCCAGGCCCAAGGGCTCGGCCACGCCACGAAGGACTTCTACGAGGCGGTCGATCGCGGCGATCACCCGGAGTGGGAACTCCTCGTCCAGATGATGGACGACCACGACCACCCGGAGCTGGACTTCGACCCGCTGGACGACACCAAGACATGGCCCGAGCACGACTTCCCGCCCAAGCCGGTGGGCCGCATGGTGCTCAACCGGATGCCCGGCAACTTCTTCGCCGAGAACGAGCAGATCTCCTTCGGCACCGGCGTCCTCGTCGACGGCCTGGACTTCTCCGACGACAAGATGCTCGTCGGCCGGACCTTCTCCTACAGCGACACCCAGCGGTACCGGGTCGGCCCCAACTACCTCCAGCTGCCGGTCAACCAGGCCAAGCACGCCGACGTGCGCACCAACCAGCGCGACGGCCAGATGACGTACTTCGTCGACCACGCCGGCGAGAACCCCGGCGTGAACTACGAGCCGTCGATCACCGGCGGTCTGCGGGAGGGCGTGTACCCGGGGCACGACGAGCAGGGCCCGGAGATCCGCGGCCGGCTCACCCGCGCCCGCATCGAACGCACCAACGACTACCTGCAGGCCGGCCAGCGCTATCTGCTGATGGAGGACTGGGAGCGCGACGACCTGGTGAAGAACTTCACCCACCTGATCTCCCAGTGCGACCGGGCCGTGCAGGAACGCATGGTGTGGCACTTCCTGCTGGTCGAGAACGACCTCGGCCGCAGGGTCGGCGAGGGCCTGGGGATCATGCCGGAGGACGTCGCCCACCTGGAACCCCTCGCCGGCCAGAACCTCACCGACCAGGACCGCAAGCGGCTCGCCAACCTCGGCGACAACCCGCCGCGCGAGGTGCAGGGGCTCACCATGACCCACTGCGTCCCCAACGCACGGCACGCGGTGACCCGCTGACCGGTCACCCCGCGGCGGCCGCCCGTGCCGCCGCGAGTGCCTGCTCGGCGTAGCCGCGGCCGAACAGCACGGCGTGCACCAGCAGCGGGAACAGCTGGTGCACGCCCACACGCTCCTCCCAGCCGTCGGCGAGCGGAGCCGTCTGCCGGTAGCCGTCCAGCACCGCCCGCAGCTCGGGACAGCCGAAAAGGGCGAGCATCGCCAGGTCGGTCTCCCGGTGCCCGCCGTGGGCCGCCGGATCGATCAGCCGGACATGGCCGTCCGCGCCCCACAGCACATTGCCGTTCCACAGGTCACCGTGGAGCCGCGCGGGCGGCTCGGCAGGTCCGGACAGCTCCGGCAGCCGCTCACAGACCCGCTCGATGACGCGCGCCTCGTCCGGGCGGACGGTGCCGTCGTCGACCGCGCGCCGCAGATACGGCAGGACCCGGTGCTCGGCGTACCAGGCGGGCCAGTCCCCGCCGGTGACGTTGCGCATCGGGGCGAGCCCGATGTACGCCTCCACCGGACCGCCCGGCGGCGGCGCCCCGAACGCCGGCGCGCCCGCCGCGTGCAGCCCCGCCAGATCCCGGCCGAACCGCACGGCCGCCTCCCGCGTGGGCCCGCCCCGCGTCACCCGGTCGACGACCAGCCACCGCCCGTCGTGACCGTGTACCTCCGGCACCCGCACCGTCCCGGCCCCGGCGAGCCAGCGCAGCCCCGCCGCCTCGGCGCGGGCGGCCTGCGCCCCCTCGGTCCGCTTGACGACCACGACCCGGCCGCCGTCCAGAACCGCCTCGGTGAGCGAACCGGACACCGCACGCACACCGGTGACCGCCCGCCCGGTGAGCCGGGCCGCCACGGCCTCCGGCCCGTCACCGTCCCGGGCGGCCGTACCGGCAGGGAAGGACATGGGCAGACTCCTCTCATGCGCGGGCACCCAGAGTACGAGGGCCTGTCCGGCGGATCAGGCCGGGGACGCGGGGGCTGGCACGCCCATCTGCGGCGTTGCCGTCGGCAAGGCTCCGCCTTGCAGTTGGACGCACCACACCCCGCTCACCCGGGTTGCACGGCGCCGCTCCTGTCCCCCGGACTTGATCCGCCAGACAGGCCCGCCCTCCCCGGCCGCGCCCGCCGCCGAACGCTCGCGCAGGACGGTGAAATCCGGGCCCCGGCCGATCGAACGGAGCCGCGCCGGGGGAGCACTGGGACCATGACGAGTTCATCGTTCCAGCGCACCCTCACCCTGCCCGCCGCACTCTGTGAACAGGCCGCACAGCACCTGGAGCAGGCCGCCCGGCGGACGGTCGACGGAGCCGGAATCCCGCTGAAGGCGTTCCGCGCGGCCGCCGACAGCGACTACACCCTCCCGGTCTCGGTGGTCGAACAGGCGGCGGGCTGTCTGCTGGTGCTGGCCACGGAGACCGCGCAGACTGTACGTCCCTCGGTCCTGCGCGCCACCATCGGCGTCGCCCTGTGCCTGCGCGACGCCGTCGAGGCGGTCCACCGGCCCGCGCTCACCACCCGGTACTGGTGACGGCACGCCGCATGCCCCCGCCCCCGGCGGGAACCCGGCACACCCGCACCACCGACATCCCAGGAGTAGGCCATGAGTCTGTTGCGTGTCCTCGGCCGGCCGATGCTGGCGTCGATGTTCGTTGCGGGCGGACTGGAATCCGTCCGCCACCCCCAAAACGTCGTAGAGCTGGCGGAGCCCGTCGTACGGCCGATCACCGATCGCGTCCCCGTGCTGCCGGACAGCACCGAGGACTGCGTACGCCTCAGCGGCGCCGTCCAGCTCGTGGGCGGGCTGCTGCTGGCCACCGGACGCATGTCGCGCCCGGCCGCGCTCGCGATCGCCGTCACGCTGGTGCCCACGACCCTGGCCGGACACCGCTTCTGGGAGGAGGAGGACCCCGACCAGAAGATGCAGCAGCGCATTCACTTCCTCAAGAACGTCGCCATGCTCGGCGGTCTGCTGATCGCCGCCGACGACACCGGTTCCGCCCCGTCGCTGCTGTGGCGCAGCCGGCACGCCGCCCACGACCTGCGGCGCGACGCCCACCTGGTACGCCAGTCCGCCCGGGCCGGCGCCCGGCCCGCCGCCCTGGCCGGTCGTGTCCGGTCCGTCCGGTCCAGGCTCTCCTGCTGACACCCCGGCCGCGTTAGCACCCGGGACGTGCGGGGGACCCGGGGGCGGAGTGGACCCGGCCGGGTGCCACCACGAACCGGAGGAGAAGGCCATGGGACACGGAGGCAATGTCGTCGACGAACTGGTGACCGATCACCGGGAAGTCGAGGAACTCTTCAGCAAGATCGAGGAACTGCCGGCCGGCCACCAGGACCGCAAGGTGTACGCAGACCAGGTCACCATGGAACTGGTCCGCCACTCGGTGGCCGAGGAGGCCTACCTCTACCCGGCCGTGCGGGAGCATGTGCCGAACGGGGACGCGCTGGCCGACCAGGAGATCGAGGACCACGACAGGGCCGAGCGCACCATGAAGGATATGGAGCGCCGACAGGCCGACGACGCCGAGTTCGACCGGCTCATCGGCATGCTGATGAGCGAGATCCGTGAGCACATCGCCGACGAGGAGCAGAACCTCTTCCCGCAGCTGCGCGCCAACTGCTCCGAGGAGAAGCTCGACGAGCTCGGTGACAAGGTCCGGAAGGCGAAGAAGATGGCCCCGACCCGGCCGCACCCGGCCGCGCCGGACAGGCCCCCCGCGAACAAGCTGCTGGCACCGGGTGCCGGCATGGTCGACCGGCTCCGCGACGCGCTGAGCGGACGCGGTAAGCACGGCTGAGAACCGCAGATGAGGGCCCGTCGCAGCAGCGACGGGCCCTCAGTGTGCCCGCCCCTGTGAGCAACCACACTCACCGGACCAACTCCCCGTGACCCCACCACATTTGACACGCACAGCCCGGTGATCCACCGGCCCTGTGGAACCGACTCGGCGTTCCTTTCTGTCACGATGGTCGGCGCCCAGTCCTGGTGACGGGAGCCGCCGCGCAGTGCAGCCGGCGTTCCGCTTCCCGCGCCACCTTCCGCCGAGCCCTCCGGCTCGTTTCCGAGTAGCGCACTGTGTCTTTCACACCCACCCCTGCCCAGCCCGTGTCGAACTCCCCCTGGCGCTCCCTGCGACACCGCAGCATGCGCTGGTGGTCCGTCGCGAACTTCGTGTCGAACGCCGGTACCTGGATGCAGCTCACGGTGCAGAACCTGCTGGTCCTGCAGATCACCGGGTCCGCCGCCGCCACGGGTCTGTCCATGTCCGTACAGGCCGCCCCCGCCCTGCTGATGAGCGTCCTCGGCGGCGCGGCGGTCGACCGCTGGCCCCGGAAGCTCACGGCCGCCGTCAGCCAGGCCCTGCTGTCCGCGATCGCGTTCACCACGGCCGTACTCGTGGCACTGGACCAGCTGGACATGACCTCCCTCATGGTGCTGGCCGCCGTCACCGGTGTCGTCGCCACCGTCGACAACCCGGCCTGCGCCCTGCTCGGAAACGATCTCGTCCCCGCGGAGGACGTGCCCTCGGCCATCGGCGTGGGCGCGCTGGCCTTCAACGCGGGCCGGCTCGCGGGCGCCGCGCTCGCCGGCGTGACGGTCGGATTCCTCGGCACCGCCGCCGCCTACTTCGCCAACGGGTTCTCCTTCCTCTTCGTGACCGCGGTCATCCCGTTCCTGCGCCCGGCGGCGGGTGCGGTCCGGCACGTCGTCGAGAAGACCGAGCGCCCGCGGGCCGCCATGACCGTCCGCGAGGGGCTCGCCTTCTTCGCCCGCCGGCCCCGGCTGCTGGCGCTCGCCGGGGTCACCGGGGTCAGCGCCGTCTTCGGCCGGAACTACGGGCTCACCCTCGCCGTCCTGGTCACCGGGCCGCTGGCGGGCGGCGCGGGAGCGTTCGGCACGGTGTCCACCGTCCTCGCCGTCGGGGGGATCCTCGGCGCGGTGCTGGCGGCGCGGCTGCGCAGGCCGTCCGTGCGGCTGGTCGGCGCCCTGGCGGCGACGGGCGCGCTGCTCCAGGTCGTGGCGGGGATGTCACCGTCGCTGGCCGTGCTGCTGGTACTGGTCCTGCCCATGGCCGTCGTGGAGTCCGTCTCCGACACCGCCGGAACGGCCGTCCTGCAGACCGACCCGCCCGCCCATCTGCGCGGACGCGTCCTCGGCGTCTGGGGCAGCCTCGGCACCGTATGGGGACTGGGCGGCCCGCCCGCCCTCGGCCTTCTCATGGAACTGGCGGGCCCGCGCGGCGCCCTGATCACCGGCGGCCTGATCATCGCCGGCTCGATAGCCGCAGGCCACCTCCTCCACACCCACCGCACCCCCACCCCCGTGCCCCTCCCCACGAAGACCCCCCAGACCCCCGCGCTGGAAACCGCAGCCTGACCCATCCAGCCCGTCCGGCGTTTGAGGACGAGGCCCGAAGGGCCGAAAGGGGGGTCTGGGGGCGCAGCCCCCAGGGACGGGACGGGAAGGGGCGGCGGGGG
>NZ_JBFAWL010000039.1:0-30393 GCF_040680275.1 Streptomyces sp. NPDC052079 | reverse complement strand
GGTGCGGGGGGGGGTGTCCTTCGCGTGCCGGGGGATTTTTGTGCGGGGGGTTTGGGGGGGGCCGGGGGGGTGGGGGGGGGGGGGGGGGGGCGGGGGGGGGTTGTTTCGCCCCCGCCGCCCCTTCCCGTCCCGTCCCCGGGGGCAAGCCCCCGGACCCCCATTTTTCGGCCTGGACGGCCTCGTCCTCAAACGCCGGACGGGCTGTCTATGGTGACGCCGGTGGATAGAGGGACCGTGGTAGCTGTGACGCTGCCGGCTTGTCCAGGAGCCACAGGGTGCGGCTTCGGCCGTAGGCGCCTGCTGCCGGGGCCTGGATCTCGCCGGCGCCCGAGAGGGCGATGGCTACTGCTTCCGCCTTGTCCTCGCCTGCCGCCAGGAGCCAGACCTCACGGGCCGCACGGATCGCGGGGAGGGTCAGGGTGATCCTCGTCGGCGGGGGTTTGGGGGCGCCGTGGACGCCGACCACCGTGCGTTCCGTCTCGCGGACCGCGGGGAGTTCGGGGAAGAGGGAGGCCACGTGTGTGTCCGGGCCGACGCCCAGCAGCAGGACGTCGAAGGCCGGGACGGGGCCGTGGTTCTCCGGGGCCGCCGCGGCGGCCAGTTCCTCCGCGTAGGCGGCGGCCGCCGCGTCCACGTCCGTGCCGTGCGGGCCGTCCGACGCGGGCATGGGGTGCACGCGCTTCGGGTCCAGCGGCACCGCGTCGAGCAGTGCCTCACGGGCCTGGGTGACATTGCGGTCCGGGTGACCCTCGGGCAGGAACCGTTCGTCGCCCCACCACAGGTCGAGCCGGGACCAGTCGATCGCGTCCCGGGCCGGGGCCGCGGCCAGCGCGGCCAGGAGGCCGTTGCCGTTACGGCCGCCCGTCAGGACCACGGACGCCGAACCCTGTGAGGCCTGCGCGTCCACGATTCTGGTGATCAGCCGGGCCGCCGCGGCCTGTGCCATCAGCTCCTTGTCCCGGTGCACGACCACCTGCGGTGCCGTGGTCACTTCACCGCCGCCTTCGTCACCGGCGCCTGCGCCGCCGACCGTTCCGCGGGAGCTTTCGCGGCCGACTCGACGGGAGCCGGGACCGCTTCCCGTTCTCCTTTGGCCGGCGGTCCCGACCCGTCCGGTGACTTCAGGCGTTCCACGCCGTAGCGCAGGGCCGAGGCGTAGGTGTCGTCCGGGTCCAGACGGCGCAGCTCCTCCGCGATCAGCTCCGCCGTGTCGCGGCGCTTGAGTGCCACCGCCCGCTTGGGCTGGCCCTGTATGGACAGCGTCGCCAGTGAGCCGTCGGCGCGGTCCAGGACGATCGGGCCGCAGTCGGTGTCCATGCGGACCGCCGTGAGCCCCGGGCCGCCGGAGTGCGAACGCCTGACGGGGACGTTCAGCCGGTCCGCGAGCCACATCGCCAGCAGCTCGCAGCTCGGGTTGAACTCCTCGCCCTCCACCTCCACGCCCTGCACCTCGCAGGCGACCTGGTCCAGCGCGGCCGCCAGCATCGAACGCCAGGGCGTGATGCGGGTCCACGACAGGTCCGTGTCACCGGGGGTGTAGGCGTCGGCGCGGGCGGCGAGCTCCTTCACCGGCTGTTCGCAGGCGTACGTGTCGGTCACCCGGCGCTGGGCGAGCGCGCCCAGCGGGTCGCTGGCCGGGTCCAGCGGGGCGTTGACCGGCCACCACACCACCACCGGGGCATCCGGCAGCAGCAGCGGCAGCACCACCGACTGGGCGTGGTCGACGACCTCGCCGTAGAGGCGGAGCACCACCGTCTCGCCGGTCCCGGCGTCCGCGCCGACCCGGACTTCGGCGTCCAGACGCGACTGCGTACGGTCACGCGGGGAGCGGGATACCCGCTTGATGACCACGAGCGTGCGCGAGGGGTGCTCGCGCGATGCGTCGCTCGCCGCCTTCAGCGCGTCGTAGGCGTTCTCCTCGTCCGTCACGATGACCAGCGTCAGCACCATGCCGACGGCGGGGGTGCCGATGGCACGGCGGCCCTTGACCAACGCCTTGTTGATCTTGCTGGCCGTGGTGTCCGTGAGGTCTGTTTTCATGGCCGGCGCCAGCTCCGTCCGTCTCGCTCGAGCATTTCGTCCGCCTCGACGGGGCCCCACGTGCCGGCCGGGTACTGGGCCGGCTTGCCGTTGGTGTCCCAGTACTCCTCGATCGGGTCGAGGATCTTCCAGGACAGCTCGACCTCCTCGGTGCGCGGGAAGAGGTTGGAGTCGCCCAGGAGGACGTCCAGGATCAGCCGCTCGTACGCCTCCGGGCTGGACTCGGTGAACGACTCGCCGTAGGCGAAGTCCATCGACACGTCCCGGATCTCCATCGACGTGCCCGGCACCTTGGAGCCGAAGCGGACGGTGACGCCCTCGTCGGGCTGGACGCGGATGACGATCGCGTTCGAGCCCAGCTCCTCGGTGGCCGTCGTGTCGAAGGGGGAGTGCGGTGCCCGCTGGAAGACCACCGCGATCTCGGTGACCCGGCGGCCGAGCCGCTTGCCGGTGCGCAGATAGAAGGGGACACCCGCCCAGCGGCGGTTGTCGATGCCCAGTCTGATCGCCGCGTAGGTGTCGGTCTTGGAGGAGGGGTCGATGCCCTCCTCCTCCAGGTAGCCGACGGCCTTGGCGCCGCCCTGCCAGCCGGCCGCGTACTGCCCGCGCACGGTGTCCCGGCCCAGGTCCTTCGGCAGCCGGACGGCGCCGAGCACCTTGGTCTTCTCCGCGGCCAGCGCGTCCGCGTCGAAGGAGGCGGGCTCCTCCATCGCGGTGAGTGCCATCAGTTGCAGCAGGTGGTTCTGGATGACGTCACGGGCGGCGCCGATGCCGTCGTAGTAGCCGGCCCGGCCGCCGATGCCGATGTCCTCGGCCATGGTGATCTGCACATGGTCGACGAACGACCGGTTCCAGATCGGCTCGAACATCGTGTTGGCGAAGCGCAGCGCCAGAATGTTCTGGACGGTCTCCTTGCCCAGGTAGTGGTCGATCCGGAACACCTGGTCCGGGGCGAACACCTCGTGGACGATCGCGTTCAGCTCCTCGGCCGACTTCAGGTCGTGGCCGAACGGCTTCTCGATGACCGCGCGCCGCCAGGAGCCGTTGGTCTGGTCGGCCAGCCCGTGCTTCTTCAGCTGCTGGATGACCACCGGGAACGAACGCGGCGGCACCGACAGATAGAACGCGAAGTTGCCGCTCGTGCCCTGGGCCTTGTCCAGCTCCTCGATCGTGTCGCGCAGCCGCTCGAAGGACTCGTCGTCGTCGAAGGTGCCCTGCACGAAGCGCATGCCCTGGATGAGCTGCTGCCAGACCTCCTCGCGAAAGGGGGTCCGGGCGTGCTCCTTGACCGCGTCGTGGACCTCCTGGGCGAAGTCCTCGTTGGCCCACTCCCGGCGGGCGAAGCCCACCAAAGAGAAGCCCGGCGGCAGCAGCCCCCGGTTGGCCAGGTCGTACACGGCCGGCATCAGCTTCTTGCGTGACAGGTCGCCCGTGACGCCGAAGATGACCAGGCCCGACGGCCCCGCGATACGCGGGAGCCGTCGGTCAGCGGGGTCACGCAGCGGGTTGCTGCTCGACAAGGTTTCAGCCCTCCGAGGGGGCGAGGCGCTGCAGCTCCGCCTCGGTCGACTTCAGCAGGTCGTTCCAGGACGCCTCGAACTTGTCGACGCCCTCGTCCTCCAGAAGCTGCACCACCTCGTCGTAGGAGATGCCGAGCCGCTCGATCGCATCGAGGTCGGCGCGCGCCTGCTCGTAGGTCCCGGAGATCGTGTTGCCCCGGATGTCGCCCTGCTCCTCGGTGGCGAAGAGCGTCGCCTCCGGCATGGTGTTCACCGTGTTCGGCGCCACCAGCTCGTCGACGTACATGGTGGGCTTGTACGCCTTGTCCTTCACCCCGGTCGACGCCCACAGCGGACGCTGCTTGTTGGCGCCCTCACGTTCCAGCGCGCTCCAGCGGTCGCTGGGCTGGGTGGCATGGTCGACGGAGCCGAACACCTCCTCGTACGCCTGGTACGCCAGACGCGCGTTGGCGATGGCGGCCTTGCCGCGCAGTGCCTTGGCCTCGTCGGTGCCCAGCGCGTCGATCCGCTTGTCGATCTCGGTGTCCACGCGGGACACGAAGAAGGACGCCACGGAGTGGATCTTCGACAGGTCCAGGCCGCGCTCCTTGGCCTTCTCCAGGCCGGTCAGGTACGCGTCCATGACCTTGCGGTAGCGCTCCAGGGAGAAGATCAGGGTGACGTTGACGCTGATGCCCAGGCCGATGGTCTCGGCGATGGCCGGGATGCCCGCCTCAGTGGCCGGGATCTTGATGAGGGTGTTGGGCCGGTCCACCAGCCAGGCCAGCTGCTTGGCCTCGGCGACCGTCGCGCGGGTGTGGTGCGCCAGCCGGGGGTCGACCTCGATCGAGACCCGGCCGTCCTGCCCGTCGGTGGCCTCGAAGACCGGGTGCAGGATGTCGGCGGCGTCGCGGACGTCCGCCGTGGTGATCATGCGGATGGCCTCTTCGACGGTGACCTTGCGGGCGGCGAGGTCGGTCAGCTGCGCGTCGTAGCCGTCGCCCTCGGAGATCGCCTTCTGGAAGATCGTCGGGTTGGTGGTGACGCCCACGACATGCTGCTGGTCCATCAGTTCGGCGAGGTTGCCGGACGTGATCCGCTTGCGCGACAGGTCGTCCAGCCAGATCGCGACGCCTTCGTCGGAAAGGCGCTTGAGTGCGTCCGTCATGGAAATTACATCTCCTACGTGTCGTATATGAGCGTCAGCGCTGGGCTGCGGCGATCGATTCCCTGGCGACGGCCGCCACGTTCTCGGCGGTGAAGCCGAACTCCTTGAACAGCACCTTGCCGTCGGCGGAGGCCCCGAAGTGCTCCAGGGACACGATCCGGCCGGCGTCCCCCACGTACTTGTGCCAGGTGAGGCCGATCCCCGCCTCGACGGCCACGCGTGCCTTCACGGAGGGCGGCAGGACGCTGTCCCGGTACCCCTGGTCCTGCTCCTCGAACCACTCGACGGACGGCATGGACACCACACGGGTGGGCACGCCGTCGGCCTGCAGCCGCTCGCGCGCCTCGACGGCGACGTGCACCTCGGAACCGGTGGCGATCAGGACGACCTCGGGCTCGCCGCCCTCGGCCTCGAACATGACGTAGCCACCCTTGGCCGCGTCCTCGTTCGGCTCGTACGTCGGCACGCCCTGGCGGGTCAGCGCCAGACCGTGCGGGGTGCCCTTGCCGAACTCCTTCGTCCAGCGGGAGAGGATCTCCCGCCAGGCGATGGCGGTCTCGTTGGCGTCGGCGGGACGGACGATGCTGAGGCCGGGGATGGCACGCAGGGAGGCCAGGTGCTCGACCGGCTGGTGGGTGGGGCCGTCCTCGCCCAGGCCGATGGAGTCGTGCGTCCACACGTACGTCACCGGCAGATGCATCAGTGCCGACAGCCGCACGGCGTTGCGCATGTAGTCGGAGAACACCAGGAACGTGCCGCCGTAGATCCGCGTGTTGCCGTGCAGCGCGATGCCGTTCATCTCCGCGGCCATGGCGTGCTCGCGGATGCCGAAGTGGATCGTGCGGCCGTACGGGTTCGCCTCGGGCAGCGGGTTGTCGGCCGGGAGGAACGACGACGTCTTGTCGATCGTGGTGTTGTTGGAGCCCGCGAGGTCGGCCGAACCGCCCCACAGCTCCGGGATCACCGCGCCGAGCGCCTGGAGCACCTTGCCGGAGGCGGCGCGCGTGGCGACGCCCTTGCCCGGCTCGAAGACCGGGATCGAGTCCTGCCAGCCCTTGGGCAGCTCACCGGCGGCGATCCGGTCGTACTCGGCGGCACGCCCGGGGTTGTTGTCCCGCCACTGCTGGAAGGACTTCTCCCACACCGCGCGGGCCGCCTCGCCCCGCTCCAGCGCCTTGCGGGTGTGACCGAGAACCTCGTCGGTCACCTCGAACGTCTGCTCGGGGTCGAAGCCCAGCACGCGCTTGGTGGCCGCCACCTCGTCGTCGCCGAGCGCCGAGCCGTGCGCGGCCTCGGTGTTCTGCGCGTTCGGGGCGGGCCAGGCGATGATCGACCGCATGGCGATGAAGGACGGCCTGTCCGTGACCTTCTTCGCCTCCTGGATCGCGTCGTAGATCGCGTGCGGGTCCAGGTCGCCGTCCGGCTTCGGCGCGACACGCTGCACATGCCAGCCGTACGCCTCGTACCGCTTGGTGACGTCCTCGGAGACGGCCGTCTCCGTGTCGCCCTCGATGGAGATGTGGTTGTCGTCCCACAGCAGCACCAGGTTGCCCAGCTTCTGGTGCCCGGCCAGCGAGGACGCCTCCGACGAGATGCCCTCCTGCAGACAGCCGTCACCGGCGATGCAGTAGATGAAGTGGTCGAACGGGGACTCACCCGTGGGAGCCTCCGGGTCGAACAGTCCGCGCTCGTAGCGGGCGGCCATCGCCATGCCCACCGCGTTGGCGACACCCTGGCCCAGCGGGCCGGTCGTGGTCTCCACGCCCGGCGTGTGGCCGTACTCGGGGTGACCCGGGGTCCTCGAACCCCAGGTGCGGAAGGCCTTGAGGTCTTCCAGTTCCAGGCCGAAACCGGCCAGGTACAGCTGGGTGTACAGGGTCAGGGACGAGTGGCCGGCGGACAGCACGAAACGATCGCGCCCTACCCAGTTGGCGTCCGCCGGGTCGTGCCGCATCACCTTCTGGAAGAGGGTGTAGGCGGCAGGCGCCAGGCTCATCGCCGTACCCGGATGGCCGTTACCGACCTTCTGTACGGCATCGGCGGCCAGGACGCGGGCGGTGTCGACGGCCCGCTGGTCCAACTCGGTCCACTCGAGGTCTGTGGTGGTCGGCTTGGTGCTCACCCTGAGTCAGGGCTCCTCTCCACATGAATTCGGACGCCGGTGGCTGCCCACCGGCGGGGTCGAGCCTACCCCCGTAGGACGTGCGTTTTTCCGCGTCATTCCAGAGTGCGGGCGCTCCTTTCGATCCGCCTCCTGACTGGGAAGTTTCCGCATTCGGCAGATGAATACGGAGCCGCTCATCCGGGTGCTCAATCGAGCTTGGATGTGCACCTCGGAGGGCGTCTTCCAACACGAGACGACCCCCGCGAATGTCCGGGTCTGGGCAACGTCTAGAGTGGCGTGGTACGCGCGAGCCTTTACCGCCACTTCACCTGGGGGGCTTGCTGGGATGTCTCTGTAGGGGTGTACGTGACGGCCGTTGAATCCCGTCCAGCCGGGGTGCTGGGGACCAGTCAGAGCCCTGCCCATCGGCCGTTCGGGGCCCGTGTGATGGCGTTCGTGGCCCTCACCAAGCCGCGGATCATCGAACTGCTGCTCATCACCACCGTGCCGGTGATGTTCCTGGCGCAGCGGGGCGTGCCCGACCTGACGCTGGTGCTGCTGACCTGCGTCGGCGGCTACCTGTCCGCGGGCGGCGCCAACGCGCTGAACATGTACATCGACCGCGACATCGACGCGCTGATGGACCGCACCTCGCAGCGGCCCCTGGTCACCGGGATGGTCAGCCCGCGCGAGTGCCTTGTCTTCGGCGTCTCCCTGGCGGTCGTCTCGACGCTGCTGTTCGGTCTCACCGTCAACTGGCTGTCCGCCTGGCTCTCCCTCGGCGCGCTCCTCTTCTACGTCGTCGTCTACACGATGATCCTCAAGCGGCGGACGTCGCAGAACATCGTGTGGGGCGGCATCGCCGGGTGCATGCCGGTGCTGATCGGCTGGTCCGCGGTCACCGGTTCCATGGCGTGGGCGCCGGTCATCCTCTTCTTCGTCATCTTCTTCTGGACGCCGCCGCACTACTGGCCGCTGTCCATGAAGGTGAAGGACGACTACGCGCGCGTCGGCGTGCCGATGCTGCCGGTGATCGCCTCCAACAAGGTCGTCGCCAAGCAGATCGTGGCCTACAGCTGGGTCATGGTCGCGGTGTCGCTGCTGCTCACCCCGCTCGGCTACACCGGCTGGTTCTATACGGCCGTCGCCCTGGCGTCGGGCGGCTGGTGGCTGTGGGAGGCGCACGCGCTGCTGCACCGCGCCAAGGCCGGGGTGACGGGCGGCAAGCTCAAGGAGATGCGGCTGTTCCACTGGTCCATCACCTATGTGTCGCTGCTGTTCCTGGCGGTCGCCGTCGACCCGTTCCTGCGCTAGCGACTCCCTGACGCCGCTCGGGCGGGGTACGTGGTCAAGGCCACGGACCCCGCCCGTCGCCGTTTGATCTACCCGTCGGTAGCATTCCGTTCATGGCAGACACGCAGCAGGTGGACCCGAAGGCCGAGCAGAAGGCGGCCCGGCTCGCCAAGCAGATCGGCGGCTTCGCCAAGGCGCACGGCGGTGCCGAGGGCCAGATCGCGTACCTCGGGCAGCGCGGCGCACGGATCGTCCTCGTCGGCGAGGACGGCCACTGGGGGGACGTGGTCGCCCCGTCGATGGAGATCGCCGAGAAGGCCCTCGAGAAGGCGGGCATCACCGTCCACGAGCACCTTGACGGCGAGCTCGCGGCGAAGATGAAGACGGGCCCGTACGAGTGGAAGAGGATGGCCGGCATCCAGCTGGGCGGCTGAGCGACGCCCCACGCGAGCGACGCCTCATACGCTTCCGCGCCACCTCATCCCCGGTTCACCCGTTAGGACCTGTGAAGCACCGACACACGGTCCCGTCACGGGGAGTCCCGGATGATCGACACGCCCTCACTCGTGGACCAGTACTGCCACGGAGTGCTCCGCACGGAGCTGGGCCTCGGCACCTTCGAGGCCCAGCTGGCCCGCACCGAGGGTCCGCCCGCCCCCGGCACCACCCTCTTCGACACCCAGACCGGGTTCGCCGTACGCCGCTGGTGTCCGCCCCTGCTGGGCCTGGAGCCGCACTGTCCGCCCGCCCGGTATCTCGCCCGGCGCCGTGAGCTGGGCATGATCGAGGCGGGGCGCAGGCTGCTGCGGGGCAGCGGCATCACCGCCTACCTGGTCGACACCGGACTGCCCGAGGACCTCACCGGGCCGACCGAGCTGGGCCGGGCGGGAGGCGCCGACGCCCACGAGATCGTCCGTCTGGAACAGCTCGCCGAACAGGTCGCCGACACCTCCGGCACTGTCGAGTCCTTCCTCGCCAACCTCGCCGAGTCCGTGCACGGCGCCGCCGCCCACGCGATCGCCTTCACCTCCGTCGCCGGGGCACGGCACGGGCTGGCGCTCGCCCCCGAGCCACCCGGGCCCGGGGAGGTGCGCGGCGCGGCGGGGCGCTGGCTGGCCGGGCGCCGAGCCGGGGACGAGCTGAGCGACCCGGTGCTGCTGCGGCATCTGCTCTGGATCGCGGTCGCCTCCGGCCTGCCCCTCCAGCTCCACGCCGGCCTCGGCGCGCCGGGCGCCCGCATCGACCGCACCGATCCGGTGCTGCTGACCGACTTCGTGCGGGCCACCGCGGGGCTCGGCACCGATCTCGTGCTGCTGCACGGCTACCCCTACCACCGGCACGCCGCCCACCTCGCCGGTGTCTTCCCGCACGTCTACGCCGACTGCGGAGCCGCCCTGGTCCGCACCGGCGCCCGCGCGGCGAGCGTTCTGGCGGAGATCCTGGAGCTCGCCCCCTTCGGCAAGATCCTCTTCTCCAGCGGCGCCCGCGGTCTGCCCGAACTGCATGTGGTCGGCGCCCGTCTGTTCCGCGAGGCGCTCGGCCGGGTGCTCGGCACCTGGGTGACCGAGGGCGCGTGGTCGCGCGGCGACGCGCAGCGGGTGGCCGGCATGATCGCCGCGGGGAACGCGGGCAGGGTGTACGGGCTCGGCTGAGATAGGAAGACTGGGCGCATGCCGACCGACACCCTGCTCACCCGCTTCCTCGACGGCCTGGCGCCCCTCACCCCGGTAGCCGTCTGGGCGCACGGCTCGCTGGCCGGCGGAGACTACGTGGAGGGGCGCAGCGACCTGGACCTGATCACGGTCCTGGACCATCCGGTCGGCCCGCGGACTGCATGGCGCCTGGCGTCGCTGCACGCCCGGCTGCGCGGCACACCGCTCGCCGACCGGCTCCACTGCACCTACCTCACGCCGGACACCGCCGCGGGCGCCGGGCGCCGTCATCTCACCTGGGCCCACGAGCGGCTGTTCAAGCGCCCCGTGACGCCGGTCACCCGGACCGAGCTGCACACCTTCGGCCGGGTCCTGCACGGGGCGCCGCCCGCGGACGTACTGCCTCCGGTGCCGGACGGCGAACTCGCCGGCTTCGTGGTGCGCGACCAGCGCGACTACTGGCGGCGGGAGGTGGACCGGGCCGCGAACTGGACGCAGGACGTATGGGTCGACCTGGGCCTGCTGACCTTCGCCTGCGCCACCGTCACCCTCCGCGAGGGCCGCCTGATCTCCAAGAGGGAGGCCCTGGAGGTACTGCCCGGCCTCGGCGCGCCCGACGAGGTCGTCGCGGACATCAGGAGGAGGCGCTACGACGGTGCCGGGCCGGCCGCCGGCACGTGGGCGGTGCGCCGGGCCCGGCTGACCCGGGACTACCTGGGGGCGGCGATCGACGCGCTCGTGGCCGGCTCCTGAGCGACCGGTACGGCCGCGGCCTCCGGCACCGTCCCCTCCGGGCGCTCCCGCAGCGACAGCAGGACCCTGAGCACCCAGATCCACATCACGCACGAGCCGAACATGTGCAGGCCCACCAGGACCTCGGGGAGGTCGGTGAAGTACTGCACATAGCCGATGGCGCCCTGCGCGAGCAGGATCACGAAGAGCTCACGGGTGCGGGCCAGGGGGCCCGCGGGGGCGTCGACCGCCTTCAGGACGAACCACAGGGCGAACGTCAGCGTCACCACGATCCACGCCAGCACGGCGTGCAGCTTGCTGACCGTCTCCCAGTCCACCGGCATCCGCGGGACCTCGCTGGAGTCACCCGCGTGCGGGCCGGCACCGGTGACCACCGTGCCGACCGCGATCAGCAGCACCGAGGCGGCCACCAGGAACCACACCAGCTGCCGCACGGCCTGGCCGACCAGCGGCCGGGGCTCGGCGTCGCCCTCGCGGGTGCGCTGCCACATCACCGTGGCGACCGCGATCAGCGCCGTGGACAGCAGGAAGTGCGCCGCGACCGTGTACGGGTTGAGGCCGACGAGCACCACGATCCCGCCGAGGATCGCGTTGCCCATCACGACCCAGAACTGCGTCCAGCCCAGCAGGGTCAGGCCCCGCCGGTACGGCTTCTGGGAGCGCGCGGCGATGATCGCCCAGCCGACGGCCGCGCAGAGCACGTACGTCAGCAGGCGGTTGCCGAACTCGATGACGCCGTGCAGGCCCATCTCGCTGGTCGTGGTGAGCGAGTCGTCGGTGCACTTGGGCCAGGTCGGGCAGCCGAGGCCCGAGCCGGTCAGCCGTACGGCGCCGCCGGTGACCACGATGACCACCGCCATGACGAGCGCGGCGAGGGCCGCCCGCCGGACCGTCCGGGGATCCGGGGTCCAGCGGGCGGCGATGAAGGCGAGCGGGTTGCGCAGGGCCGCCTGGGCGTCGGCGCGGGTCAGGTTTGGCACGCGTCCCATCGTATGCGGGCGCTTGTGCACGCTTTCACGAGGGTCCGTCCCGGTCATGCCACCTACTCCCAGCGGAAGAACTTCCCGGCCGCCGCGAGGCCGGCGACCGCCCACGCGGTGAGGATCCCGAGGCTGCCCCAGGGCATCCCGGCCCCGTGCTGGAGCACGTCCCGCAGTCCCTCCGAGAGCGCGGAGACGGGCAGCAGGCCGAGCACGTCCTGCGCCCCGTCCGGGAATCTGTCCAGCGGTACGACGACCCCGCCGCCGACGAGCAGCAGCAGGAACACCAGGTTGGCGGCGGCGAGCGTCGCCTCCGCCTTGAGCGTGCCCGCCATCAGCAGGCCCAGCCCGGAGAAGGCGGCCGTGCCCAGAAGCAGCAGCAGGAACACCGGGACGGGGCTGCCCTGCGGGTCCCAGCCGAGCGCGAGGGCGATCACCGTCACCAGGAGCACCTGGAGCATCTCGGTGACCAGCACCGACAGCGTCTTCGCGGTCATCAGCCCCCAGCGCGGCAGCGGCGACGCGGCCAGCCGCTTCAGCACGCCGTAGCGGCGCTCGAAACCGGTGGCGATGGCCTGGCCGGTGAACGCCGTCGACATCACGGCGAGCGCGAGGATGCCGGGGGCGAGGAAGTCGACCGTCTCGCCGTCACCGGTGTCCACCACGTCCACGGTGCTGAAGAGCACCAGCAGCAGCGTGGGGATGATCACCGTCAGCAGCAGTTGCTCGCCGTTGCGCAGCAGCAGCTTCGTCTCGAGCACGGCCTGCGCGGCGATCATGCGGGTCAGGGGTGCCGCGCCCGGCTTCGGTGCATAGGTGCCGGTGGCGGTCACGCGCGCAACTCCTTGCCGGTCAGTTCCAGAAAGACGTCCTCGAGGGTGTGCCGCTCCACCGAGATCCGGTCCGGCATCACCCCGTGCTGTGCGCACCAGGACGTCACCGTGGCGAGCAGCTGCGGGTCGATCTTGCCGACGACCCGGTACGAGCCCGGGGCGACCTCGGCGGCCGTGGAGTCGGCGGGAAGGGCCTTGAGCAGCGAGAGTACGTCCAGTCCCGGGCGCCCGGAGAAGCGCAGGGTGTTCTCGGCGCCGCCCTTGCACAGCTCCTCCGGGGAGCCCTGGGCGATGACGCGGCCGGCGTCGATGATCGCCACGTCGTCGGCGAGCTGTTCGGCCTCGTCCATGTAGTGCGTGGTGAGGATGACGGAGACGCCGTCGGTGCGCAGATCGCGTACGAGGTCCCAGGTGGCGCGGCGGGCCTGCGGGTCCAGGCCGGCCGTCGGCTCGTCGAGGAAGACCAGCTCCGGGCGGCCGACCACGGCCATGGCCAGGGCGAGCCGCTGCTGCTGGCCGCCGGAGAGCCGCCGGTACGAGGTACGGCCCAGGGAGCCGAGCCCCAGCCGCTCGATCAGCGCGTCCACGTCCAGCGGATGGGCGTGGAGCTTCGCCACGTGCCGCAGCATCTCCTCGGCCCGCGCGCCCGAGTAGACGCCGCCGGACTGGAGCATCACCCCCAGCCGGGGCCGCAGCTCCGCCGCCTGTCCCACCGGGTCGAGGCCCAGGACGCGCACCGTGCCGGAGTCCGGCCGCCGGTACCCCTCGCAGATCTCGATCGTGGTCGTCTTGCCCGCTCCGTTGGGGCCGAGCACGGCCGTCACGCCCTGCCGGGCCACCAGGTCGAGGCCGTTCACCGCGGTCTTCGTGCCGTACCGCTTCACCAGGGCCTGCACCTGGACCACGGGCTCGCTTCGCATGGGTCACGAGTCTAAGGACGCGGCCACGGCCCCGGACCGCGGGGTGCCGCAACTCCCCCGCAACTCCTCCTCCCGGGGACGGTGCACCGGCAGCCAGACCGTTTCCGCAGGTCGGATTAGGTTTGCCTAAGTGATGCAGCGCACTTTCCGGCCGTCCGGGCGTGGCTTGCCCGGCTCGGACGAATTACGCAACAATGGCGTTGTGAAAAACGTCGGCGAGGCTCCCCACGAGGAACTGGCAACCGGTGAGCGGTCCACCCGCAACCGCGTCGCCCGCTCCGTCCTGGACCACGGCCCGTCGACCGTCGCCGAACTGGCCGACCGACTCGGACTCACCCAAGCGGCCGTACGCCGGCATCTGGACGCACTGGCCGCCGACAACGTGGTGGAAGCCCGTGAACGGCGGGTCTACGGCGCGCGCACGCGCGGGCGCCCGGCCAAGGTGTTCGCCCTGACCGACTGCGGACGGGACGCCTTCGACCAGTCGTACGACAAGCTGGCCGTGGACGCCCTGCGCTGGATCGGTGAGCGGGAGGGCGGGAACGAGGCGATCGCCGCCTTCGCCCGCGCCCGGATCGCCGCCCAGTCGGGGCCCTACCGGAAGGCGGTCGCCGCCGCGGCGCCCGAGGACCGTACGGAAGCGCTGGCCAAGGCCCTGAGCGCGGACGGGTACGCTGCGACTGCGCGCAGCGCGCCGGTCGGTGAGCAGCTCTGCCAGCACCACTGTCCGGTCGCCCACGTCGCCGAGGAATTTCCGCAGCTGTGCGAGGCGGAGACGGAATTTTTCGCCGAGCTTCTCGGTACGCATGTGCAGCGACTGGCGACCATCGCGCACGGCGACGGTGTCTGCACGACGTTCATCCCCAAGATTTCCCACCACGCATCTGAAAGCACGTCCGGGAGGAACCCCGCATGACTCTCCCCACGGAGACTGCCCACCCCGAACTGGAGGGTCTGGGCAACTACGAGTACGGCTGGGCCGACCGTGACGAGGCCGGTGCGTCGGCGCGCCGCGGCCTGAGCGAGGACGTCGTCCGGGACATCTCCGCGAAGAAGGACGAGCCGGAGTGGATGACCAAGCTCCGTCTCAAGGGCCTGCGCCTGTTCGAGAAGAAGCCCATGCCGAACTGGGGCTCCGACCTCTCCGGCATCGACTTCGACAACATCAAGTACTTCGTGCGCTCCACGGAGAAGCAGGCGGAGTCCTGGGAGGACCTGCCCGAGGACATCAAGAACACCTACGACAAGCTGGGCATCCCGGAGGCCGAGAAGAAGCGCCTCGTCGCCGGTGTCGCCGCGCAGTACGAGTCGGAGGTCGTCTACCACCAGATCCGTGAGGACCTGGAGGAGCAGGGCGTCATCTTCCTCGACACCGACACGGCGCTGAAGGAGCACCCGGAGCTCTTCAAGGAGTACTTCGGCACCGTCATCCCGGTCGGCGACAACAAGTTCGCGTCGCTGAACTCCGCCGTGTGGTCCGGCGGCTCCTTCATCTACGTGCCGCCGGGCGTGCACGTCGAGATCCCGCTCCAGGCCTACTTCCGGATCAACACCGAGAACATGGGCCAGTTCGAGCGGACCCTGATCATCGTCGACGAGGGTGCCTACGTGCACTACGTCGAGGGCTGCACCGCGCCGATCTACAAGTCGGACTCGCTGCACTCCGCGGTCGTCGAGATCATCGTCAAGAAGAACGCCCGCTGCCGCTACACGACCATCCAGAACTGGTCGAACAACGTCTACAACCTGGTCACCAAGCGCGCCGTGGCCTACGAGGGCGCGACCATGGAGTGGGTCGACGGCAACATCGGCTCCAAGGTGACGATGAAGTACCCCGCCGTCTACCTGATGGGCGAGCACGCCAAGGGCGAGACGCTGTCCATCGCCTTCGCCGGCGAGGGCCAGCACCAGGACGCGGGCGCCAAGATGGTCCACATGGCCCCGAACACCTCGTCCAACATCGTCTCCAAGTCGGTGGCGCGCGGCGGCGGCCGTACCTCCTACCGCGGTCTGATCGAGATCGGCGAGGGCGCCCCGGGCGCCAAGTCCAACGTGCTGTGCGACGCGCTGCTCGTCGACACCATCTCCCGCTCGGACACCTACCCCTACGTGGACGTCCGCGAGGACGACGTGTCCATGGGCCACGAGGCGACCGTCTCCAAGGTCTCCGAGGACCAGCTCTTCTACCTGATGAGCCGCGGTATGTCGGAGGACGAGGCGATGGCGATGATCGTGCGCGGCTTCGTCGAGCCGATCGCCAAGGAACTGCCCATGGAGTACGCGCTCGAGCTCAACCGGCTGATCGAGCTGCAGATGGAAGGCGCGGTCGGCTAAAGCACCACGCCGTTCCGTCAAGCCCGTTACGCACACGAAAGCGAGCACTACGACAGCCATGGCTGAGGCTCAGAACATCCCCGTGGGTTCCACCACCGCGGGCTCGATCGCGGTGGCCGCGGAGTCGACCGTCGCCACCCGTATGAGCGCGCCCCCGTCCTACGACGTGGCGGACTTCGCCGTCCCCCACGGCCGCGAGGAGGAGTGGCGGTTCACCCCGCTGGAGCGGCTGCGCGGTCTGCACGACGGCACCGCCACCGCCACCGGCGAGGGCGTCAAGGTCGCCGTCGAGGCGCCCGAGGGTGTCACCGTCGAGACCGTCGGCCGCGACGACCCGCGGCTCGGCCGCGCGGGCATGCCGGCGGACCGCGTCGCCGCCCAGGCGTACTCCGCCTTCGAGCAGGCCTCGGTCGTGACCGTGCCGAAGGAGACCGTGCTCACCGAGCCGATCCGCATCGCGGTGCACGGCGAGGGCGGCACGGCCTACGGCCACCAGCTGATCGAGCTCGGCGCCTTCGCCGAGGCGCTCGTGGTCGTCGACCACACCGGTGACGCGGTGCTCGCCGCCAACGTCGACTTCGTCCTCGGTGACGGCGCCAAGCTGACCGTCGTCTCCGTCCAGGACTGGGACGACAAGGCCGTGCACGTCGCCCAGCACAACGCCCTGGTCGGCCGCGACGCCTCCTTGAAGTCGGTCGTCGTCACCTTCGGCGGCGACGTCGTACGCCTCCACCCGCGCGTGACCTACGCGGGCCCCGGCGGCGAGGCCGAGCTGTTCGGCCTGTACTTCACCGACGCCGGCCAGCACCAGGAGCACCGCCTCCTGGTCGACCACAACCTCCCGCACTGCAAGTCCAACGTCGTCTACAAGGGCGCGCTCCAGGGCGACGACGCGCACGCCGTGTGGATCGGTGACGTGCTCATCGAGGCCAAGGCCGAGGGCACCGACACCTACGAGATGAACCGCAACCTGGTCCTCACCGACGGCGCCCGCGTCGACTCCGTGCCCAACCTGGAGATCGAGACCGGCGAGATCGTCGGCGCCGGCCACGCCTCCGCGACCGGCCGCTTCGACGACGAGCAGCTGTTCTACCTGATGGCCCGCGGCATCCCGGAGATGGACGCCCGCCGCCTGGTGGTCCGCGGCTTCTTCGCCGAGCTCGTCCAGCAGATCGGCGTCCCGGACATCGAGGAGCGTCTGATCGCCAAGATCGAGGAGGAGCTGGAGGCGGCGGTCGCATGACCTTCGTACGCGCCTGCAAGCTGAGCGAGCTGGAGGAGGACACCCCGAAGCGGGTGGAACTCGACGGCACGCCGGTTTCCGTCGTGCTCACCGAGGGCGAGGTGTTCGCGATCAACGACATCTGCTCGCACGCGAACGTCTCGCTGTCGGAGGGCGAGGTCGACGACTGCCACATCGAGTGCTGGCTGCACGGCTCGCGTTTCGACCTCCGTTCCGGCAAGCCCGACGCCCTTCCGGCGACGCGCCCGGTCCCCGTATACCCCGTAAAGATCGAAGGGGACGACGTGCTCGTCTCCGTCACCCAGGAGTCCTGAGGCACCCATGGCAACGCTTGAAATCCGAGACCTGCACGTCACCGTCGAGGTCGAGAACGGCACGAAGGAAATCCTCAAGGGTGTCGACCTCACCGTGAAGCAGGGCGAGACGCACGCCATCATGGGCCCGAACGGCTCCGGCAAGTCCACGCTCGCCTACTCCCTCGCGGGTCACCCCAAGTACACGATCACCAAGGGCAGCGTCACCCTCGACGGCGAGGACGTCCTGGAGATGTCCGTCGACGAGCGTGCCCGCGCCGGCCTGTTCCTCGCCATGCAGTACCCGGTCGAGGTCCCCGGCGTCTCCGTCTCCAACTTCCTGCGCACCTCCGCCACCGCCATCCGCGGCGAGGCCCCCAAGCTGCGCACCTGGGTGAAGGAGGTCAAGGAGGCCATGGAGCGCCTCAACATGGACCCCGCCTTCGCCGAGCGCAACGTCAACGAGGGCTTCTCCGGCGGTGAGAAGAAGCGCCACGAGATCCTTCAGCTCGAGCTGCTCAAGCCGAAGATCGCGATCCTCGACGAGACCGACTCCGGCCTGGACGTCGACGCCCTGCGCGTCGTCTCCGAGGGCGTCAACCGCGTCCGCGAGTCCGGCGAGGTCGGCACCATGCTGATCACGCACTACACGCGCATCCTGCGCTACATCAAGCCCGACCACGTCCATGTCTTCGCGGCCGGACGGATCGCCGAGTCCGGCGGCCCCGAGCTCGCCGACAAGCTGGAGGCCGAGGGCTACGAGGCATACACGAAGGGTGGCGCATCCGAGTGACACAGATGCCGGGCCTCCTCACCGCGTCCGCTCTTCTGGACGAGTCGATCCGCAAGGACTTCCCCGTCCTGGACCGGCAGGTCCACGACGGACGGAAGCTCGTGTACCTGGACAACGCGGCGACCAGCCAGAAGCCGCGCCAGGTGCTGGACGCACTGAGCGAGTACTACGAGCGCTACAACGCCAACGTCCACCGCGGTGTGCATGTGCTCGCCGAGGAGGCCACGGCCCTGTACGAGGGCGCGCGCGACAAGGTCGCGGAGTTCATCAACGCGCCCAGCCGCGACGAGGTGATCTTCACCAAGAACGCCTCCGAGTCGCTCAACCTCGTGGCCAACATGCTCGGCTGGGCCGACGAGCCCTACCGGGTGGACCACGAGACCGAGATCGTCATCACGGAGATGGAGCACCACTCCAACATCGTGCCGTGGCAACTGCTGGCGCAGCGCACGGGCGCGAAGCTGAAGTGGTTCGGCCTCACCGACGACGGCCGGCTCGACCTGTCGAACATCGACGAGATCATCACGGAGAAGACGAAGATCGTCTCCTTTGTGCTGGTGTCCAACATCCTGGGCACGGTCAACCCGGTCGAGGCGATAGTGCGCCGCGCCCAGGAGGTCGGCGCGCTCGTCTGCATCGACGCCTCCCAGGCCGCGCCCCACATGCCGCTGGACGTCCAGGCCCTCCAGGCCGACTTCGTGGCCTTCACCGGTCACAAGATGTGCGGCCCGACCGGCATCGGCGTCCTCTGGGGCCGCCAGGAGCTGCTGGAGGACCTGCCACCGTTCCTCGGCGGCGGCGAGATGATCGAGACCGTGTCGATGAGCTCGTCGACCTACGCCCCCGCCCCGCACAAGTTCGAGGCGGGCACCCCGCCGATCGCCCAGGCGGTCGGTCTCGGCGCGGCGATCGACTACCTGTCGGCCATCGGCATGGACAAGGTCCTCGCCCATGAGCACGCGATCACCGAGTACGCGGTCAAGCGGCTGGCCGAGGTCCCGGACCTGCGCATCATCGGCCCCGCCACGGCCGAGGACCGCGGCGCCGCGATCTCGTTCACCCTGGGTGACATCCACCCGCACGACGTGGGCCAGGTCCTCGACGAGCAGGGCATCGCGGTCCGGGTCGGCCATCACTGCGCCCGGCCGGTCTGCCTGCGGTACGGAATTCCTGCGACCACGCGAGCGTCGTTCTATCTGTACTCCACGCCGGCCGAGATCGACGCACTGGTCGACGGCCTGGAGCACGTACGGAACTTCTTCGGATGAGGGGCTGAGGCGTGAAGCTGGACTCGATGTACCAGGACGTCATCCTGGACCACTACAAGAACCCGCACGGGCGTGGTCTGAGGGACGGCGACGCCGAGGTGCACCACGTCAACCCGACGTGCGGTGACGAGATCACGCTCCGCGTGAAGTACGACGGCACGACGATCAGCGACGTCAGCTACGAGGGGCAGGGCTGCTCCATCAGCCAGGCGTCCGCCTCCGTGCTGAACGAGCTGCTGGTCGGCAAGGACCTCGCCGAGGCGCAGCGGATCCAGGACACCTTCCTGGAACTGATGCAGTCCAAGGGGAAGATCGAGCCCGACGACGCGATGGAGGAGACCCTGGAGGACGCGGTCGCGTTCGCCGGGGTGTCCAAGTACCCGGCCCGAGTGAAGTGCGCCCTCCTCAGCTGGATGGCGTGGAAGGACGCGACGGCCCAGGCGCTGGGCGCCGACGCCGAAAGGACTACGGCATGAGCGAGACCCTGGAGATGAAGCCGGCCTCGGAGGAGGAGCTCCGCGAGGCCCTGATGGATGTCGTCGACCCGGAACTGGGCATCGACGTCGTCAACCTCGGCCTCATCTACGGCATCCACGTCGACGAGTCCAATGTGGCGACCGTCGACATGACCCTGACCTCCGCGGCCTGCCCGCTGACGGACGTCATCGAGGACCAGGCCAAGGCCGCCACGGACGGTCTGGTCAGCGAGCTGCGCATCAACTGGGTGTGGATGCCGCCGTGGGGCCCCGACAAGATCACGGACGACGGACGCGAGCAGCTCCGGGCGTTGGGGTTCAACGTCTGAGAACGCTTCGACGTAAACGGCGGCGCCCTTGGGTGCCGCCGTTTCCGTGTGTCCGGGGCCGTCGTTGTGTACGCCCGTACAACCGCTGTGTACGGTTGTACGCATGGGATACCTGCTGCTGTCCGGCGCCATCGTCGCCGAGGTGTGCGCCACCACCGCCATGAAATACAGCGACGGCTTCAGCAGGCTCTGGCCCTCGCTGCTGACCGTGGCCGGCTACCTGGTCTCCTTCGCGCTGCTCGCCCAGACCCTGCGCACCGTCGCCATCGGCACCGCGTACGCGATCTGGGCCGGCGTGGGCACCGCCGCCATCGCCACCATCGGCATCGTGTTCCTGGGGGAGGCGCTCACCGCCGCCAGGGCCGCGGGCATCGCCCTGATCATCATCGGAGTCGTGGTGCTGAACCTGGGCGGTGCGCACTGATGGCCCGGCGCTACGACCCCGAGCGGCGGCAGCGGATCATCGACGCGGCGATCCGGGTGGTGGGCCGCAGCGGCATCGCCGGTCTCAGCCATCGCAGCGTCGCCGCCGAGGCCGATGTCCCGCTCGGCTCCACCACGTACCACTTCAAGACCCTCGACGAGCTGATGGTCGCCGCCCTGCGCCAGGCCAACGAGGGCTTCGCCAAGGTGGTCGCCTCGCGCGGGGCTCTGGAGGACCCGGGCACCGACCTGGCGGCCGAACTCGCGGCCCTGATGGGCGAATGGCTGGCCGGTGAGCGCACCGGGGTGGAGCTGGAGTACGAGCTGTATCTGGCCGCCCTGCGCCGCCCCGCCCTGCGTCCCGTCGCGGCCGAGTGGTGCGAGGGCGTCGCCGAGCACCTGTCCCGCCGCACGGACCCGGTCACGGCCCGGGCGCTGGTCGCGCTGATGGACGGCATCTGCCTCCAGGTGCTGCTGACCGGCACGCCGTACGACGAGGGGTACGCCCGGGAGGTGCTGGGGCGCGTGATCACGGCGGGACGAGGAGAAGCGGAGGGGCCGGTGCCGGGCCGTTCGCCCGCCACGTGAGATGCCGGGGGACCGGTTCGCATCCGGGCCCGCCGGGCGGTTAGGTTGCCCTTATGACCGACACGACTGCTCAGAGCACCACCGGCGCAGTGGCCGCCGGCCTCGCCACCGTCGCCGCCGACGGCACCGTTCTCGACACGTGGTTCCCCGCCCCCGAACTCGTCGCCGCGACCGCCGAGGGCCCCGGCCCGTCCGGCACCGAGCGGCTCTCCGCCGAGCGCGCCGCCGAACTGCTCGGCGGCGGCGCCACCGCGGCGGTCGGCCCCGACCCCCGCCGCGGTGTCGAGGTCGTCGCGGTCCGCACGGTCATTTCCTCGCTGGACGAGAAGCCGGTCGACGCGCACGACGTCTATCTGCGCCTCCACCTGCTCTCCCACCGCCTGGTCAAGCCGCACGGCCAGAACCTCGACGGCATCTTCGCCCACCTCGCCAACGTCGCCTGGACCTCGCTCGGCCCGGTCGCCGTGGACGACCTGGAGAAGGTCCGGCTCAACGCCCGCGCCGAGGGCCTGCACCTCGCCGTCACCTCCGTCGACAAGTTCCCGCGCATGACGGACTACGTCGCCCCCAAGGGCGTCCGGATCGCCGACGCCGACCGGGTACGGCTCGGTGCGCACCTCGCCGAGGGCACCACCGTCATGCACGAGGGCTTCGTCAACTTCAACGCCGGCACGCTCGGCACGTCGATGGTCGAGGGCCGCATCTCGGCCGGTGTCGTCGTCGGCGACGGCTCCGACATCGGCGGCGGTGCCTCCACCATGGGCACCCTGTCCGGCGGCGGCAACGTCCGGATCTCCATCGGCGAGCGGTGCCTGGTCGGCGCCGAGGCGGGCGTCGGTATCGCCCTCGGTGACGAGTGCGTGGTCGAGGCGGGGCTGTACGTCACCGCCGGTACCCGCGTCACCATGCCCGACGGCGAGATCGTCAAGGCCCGTGAGCTGTCCGGCGCCTCCAACATCCTGTTCCGCCGCAACTCCGTGACGGGCACGGTCGAGGCGCGCCCCAACAACGCGGTCTGGGGCGGTCTGAACGAGGTCCTCCACAGCCACAACTGACCCAGCGGTCACGCCCGTACGGGTTACTCCCCGTGACTTATGGGTCGTTTCGGCAGATGAACGGGTGGACACAGGGTCCGATCAGACGCCGGGACGACTGACATACGGGAAATGGGGACGGGCGATGACGAACAAGTGGGTGCCGCGTGCGCTGCGCTGCGCCGTCGGGGTGATGGGTGTGGTGGCGGCTCTGATGCTGTGCGGCACGCTCGCGGGCACCGCGCACGCGGACGAGACGTCCACGGGCTCGAACAACGGTCACCGCGTGGCACTGCTCAACAGTGACGTCGGGCAGATCGACGACCCCGCGGAGGATGTGCTGGAGCACTTCCTGCTGTTCGGGGACGGGTATCTCTGGGACTGACGCGCACAGGCCGTCCGGACGGGCCGGAACCCCACCAGGTGGGGTTCCGGCCCGTCCGTCGTCGGACGGCTCATCGGACGGCTCATCAGACGGCCGCCAGGTCGTAGGCCTTCCTGAGTGCGTCGGTCGTGCGGGGTGTGGCCGGCCGAAGGGGCGGGCGGACCGGGCCGGCGGGGAGGTTAAGCGCGGCGAGGAGGGCCTTGGCGGTGACGGTGCCCGGGAGGCCGCTCGCCATCATCGCCTCGACGAGGGGCGTCATCCGGTGCTGAAGGCGGGCCGCGCCGGCGGTGTCGCCCGCGTCGAACGCGTCCAGGACGGCGCGGACCCGGTCCGGGGCCACGTTGGCCACCGTGCTGACGCAGCCGGAGCCGCCGACCGCGTACAGGGCGAGATTGAGCTCGTCGGAGCCCGCGTAGTAGGCGAGGCCGGTGCGGGGGATCAGCTTCTGTGCGGACAGGAAGTCGTACGAACAGTCCTTCACCGCCACGATCCGGGGGTGCTCCGCGAGGCGCAGCAGGGAGTCCGGTGCGATGCGGACGCCCGTGCGGGAGGGGATGTCGTACAGGGCCAGGGGGAGGTCCGTGGTGTCCGCGATCTCCAGGAAGTGCGCCTCCACCGCGTCCTGCGGGGGGAGGCTGTAGTACGGGGCGGACACCAGGAGGCCGTCGGCGCCCGCCTTCTCCGCCTCGCGGGCCAGTCGGGCGGTGTGGGCCGTGTCGGGGGTGCCGACGCCCGCGACGATCGTCGCGCGGGTACCGACGGCTTCGCGTACCGCCGTGACGAGGGCCGACTTCTCGGCGTCCGTGGTGGTGGGGGACTCGCCCGTGGTGCCGGACAGGACCAGGCCGTCGCAGCCGTGGGTGACCAGGTGGTCGGCCAGCCGCTGGGCGCCGTCGAGGTCGAGGGCGCCGGCCGGGGTGAACGGGGTGATCATCGCGCACAGGGTGCGGCCGAAAGGGGTCATGGGGGTAGTGTCGGCCGCCGCGGCGTGAAGTTCTACTTATGTGTTGTTACCGCTATCGGTAAGCGTTGCTTCATGGATAGAGGGAGTTCGGCGGGGGTACTCGGCTCTCCCCGACCTGAGAGGAGGCGCATTGTGACCGGAACCGTGGAGCGACGGCCGGTGCACGACGAGCACAGCGTGGGCGAGCTCGTCGGGCAGGCCACCGAACAGATCTCACGGCTCGCACGGCAGGAAGTGGCACTCGCCAAGGAAGAGCTGGCGGAGAAGGGCCGTCGTGCCGGGCGTGGCGGCGGGATGCTGGGGGCGGCGGGCGCGTTCGGCTACGCGGGGCTGCTTGCGCTGGCCGGTACGGGTGTCGCTGCGCTGGACCTGGTGCTGCCTCTGTGGGCCGCGGCGCTGATCATCACGGGCGTGCTGTTCCTCATCGCCGGAGTGCTAGCCCTCGCCGGCCGCGGTCAGTTGCGCCGGGCCACGCCGCCCAAGCCGGAGAAGACGCTGGGCAGTGTGAAGGCCGATGTGGACGAGATCAAGGGAAGGGCGCACCGATGACACAGGACGTGAGGCGCGCGGGGGCCCGTGAAGGTGCCCACGTGGACACGAAGGCGGAGGCCGGGCGCGCCGCGCCGGGGCGGGGGGCCAAGGGGCCCGACGAGCTGCGGCGGCAGATCGAGCAGACGCGGCACGAACTCGGCGACACGGTCGAGGAGTTGGCCGGGAAGATGGACGTCAAGGGGCGGGCGAAGGCGCGGGCCGACGACCTCCGGGACCGGGCGGGTGCGATGACCGTGCAGATGCGCAGCAGTGCCGCGCACGCCGGGCAGGCCGGGATGCGGTACCGCAAGCCGGCGCTGATCGCGGGCGCGGTGGTCGCCGCGGTGGTGGGTGCGGTGATGGTGCGGCGCCATCAGTGCTGAGACCCGCCCACGGTGGGGCGTGGGACGGGGCCGGGGCGGGGGTACCCGTCCTCGGTCCGGCGCGTCTTCCGGTGTTGTGACGTGCTCGCGTTGACGCGCCGGACGCTGCGGGCGGGTACCCCCACTCCGTTCCCTCTCCGTCGTGGGCGGCTGTGCGGCTACGGGCGGAAGCGCAGAACCTGCGGGTCGTGGTCGCTGAACCCCCGCCCCGTCCCCTCTCCGTGGGTGGCTGTCGGGCTACGGGCGGAAGCGCAGGACCTGCGGGTCGTGGTCGCTGATCTGGTCGTGGAACTCCGCGTTGATGTGCACGCTGTCGTAGCTGAAGCGGCGGATCGACGGCGTGATCAGGATCTGGTCCAGGACCTGGCTGTTGCCCTGGTAGACGTACGAGTAACGCTCGGAGCGGGGGAGTGACTTGATCGCCGACCAGAGGGTGTTCTGGCCCTCGAGGATGTCGGTCGTCTCCGAGAACTCGAAGTCGTTGATGTCGCCGAGGACCACGACCTTGGCGTTCTTCTGGGTCTTGAGGATCTTCGCGGTGAAGTCGTGCACCGCCTGGGCCTGGAGGTGACGCTGGGTCTCCGAGCCCCGGGACGGCGGCTGGTACTGGGAGGTCAGGCCCTGGTCGCCGCCCTTGGAGGAGAAGTGGTTGGCGATGACGATGACGGTGCGGCCCCGGAAGGTGAACTCACCGGCCAGCGGCTTGCGGCTGTCCTCGAACGCCTCGGACGTCGGGTCGATCCGGCCGGGGGAGTTCGTCAGGGCCGCCTTGCCGCCGACCGGGGTGACGTCGGTGGGGGTGGTGGCATCCCCGCCGGGACGGTCGGTGAAGGAGACCCGCTCCGGGTTGAACAGGAACGCCTGGCGGATGTTGCCGCCCGGCTGGCCGCCGTCCTGCTTGTCGGCCGGGTCGATGGCACGCCACTCGTAGCGCGGGCCCCCGGCCGCCTCGATGGCCTCGATCAGCTCGGCCAGGGTTTGGTCGGCGGCGACCGTGCCGTCGTCAGTGGCGCCGTTGTTGTCCTGGATCTCCTCCAGGGACACGATGTCGGGCGATCTGAGGTTGTTCACGATCGCGGCGGCGTGGGCGGCGAAGGTGTCGTCCGAGGGGTCGAGGTTCTCGACGTTGTAGGTGGCGATCGCCAGTTCGGACCCGTGCTGTCTCCGGGTCGTCTCGCGCTTCAGGCCCCCGCTGCTGAGGCTGCCCAGCTCGTTGGCCACCAGGGTGTAGCCGCCGAACTGGTTGTAGTCCAGGGGGCCCGCGGTCTCGCCGGTGAGGGTGTCGCCGACGTTCGCGTCGGGGAAGTCGGCCGCCTTGCCCAGCGACTGGATCTGGAGGCGGCCGGTGTTCTGCGAGTCGTACGAACCGTAGACCGTGCCGCCCCGAAGGTTGCGGTGCTCCCAGGGCTTCACCGTGACCCAGAGCTCCGTGTACGGGTCGGTGGCGCCCACCACCCGGGTGTCGGAGACCTGGACGTTCATGCCCTCCAGGGACTCGTAGAGGTCCAGGGCGTAGGCGGAGGGGCGCAGGGTGAGGTCGTTGATCGAGCCGTTCGGCGTGGGGGCGTAGGCCGCCGGGACGGAACGCGCGGTGATCGGCGCGGCGGCCGGCACCGCGTTCCCGCTGGAGACGACCGTGAAGACCGGGCGGGTGATCTCGGTAAGGGACTGGTTGCCGGAGGACGTGCCGCCGGGGACGTACTCCGAGACAGTGCCGGACACCGTGACGGCGTCGCCGACCGCGACGCCCTTCGGCGTCGAGCCGGTGAAGACGAAGACCCCCTCACTGGTGGCCGGGTCCGCGTCCGGGGCGGGATCCTGGATCCAGAAGCCGCGCGACGAGCCGTAGGTGCGGACGCCGGTGACGATTCCGGTCACATCGGAGACCTGCCGGCCTGCGTACGGCGATATGCGGGTGTCGCCCTGGATGTCATGGATGCGCACGGAGTCCGCGTGCGCGGGCGAGGCGAGGACGACGGTGGATGCCGCGGTGCACACGGCGGCGACGGTGAGCGCGGCGAGACGCGCGGACGACTTGCTGGGCAACGGATTCCCTCCGGGAACGTGATCTACGCCGGGACGAGGGTGGAGCGTGGGTCACTCCCTGTCTACGCGCGTCAATGTCCAGCCTGGCCAAGCCACTTGTCAAGGTTTCAGCCATGTATGGTCGCCGAAGAGGAGAGGAAGTGGGCGGCATGGGTGGAAATCCGTCTAGGCTGAGTGGCTGAGTCATAAGCGGCCCTAGGAGACACAAGCCCATGTCAGACAGCTCCATCCTGCCGCCGGTGCGGCTGCGTCCCGAAGCGGAGCTGGCGCGCGACGCCCTGTCCGCCCCGGTGCTGTCCCGGGCCGCGCGGCTCGCCCGCTGGGCCGGGCCCGCGACCCGTGTGGACGCGGGGGGCGGGCTCGTCGAGGAGCAGTTGCCGGAGGCCGCCGCGGAGCTGGGACTGACCGGGGACGACGCCGCGGCCTACGCCAGCGAGGCCTGGCGCGTCGCCGTCGACACCGGGCTCGTCGAGGTCGTCGACGAGGAGGAAGGGACGGTCGCCGCGGGGCCCGAACTCGCGGTGCTCACCGGGGGTTCGCCGCAGGACGTGCTGGGGGTCTGGCTCGCCGCCCTGGAGACGCTGCTCGGCGACGCGAGCGTCCCCGATCTGGACGGTCTCGTCGACGCCATCGCCGAGGGCGAGGGATCCGGGGAGCTCGACCTCGACGCCCTGGACTGGGACGTCGAGGCCGAGGCCGAGTTCCTGGACGGAGTGCTCGGCAACCTCTACCTGCTGACGGCCGGGGACGAGGACCCCGCCGGGACGCCCGTGCCGCTGCCCGCGCTGGCCGCGTCGGTGATCGTGCCCGGCGACATGGCCGAACCCACCAACGACGTCCTTGAACAGGTGTCCGACGCGATGATGCGCCTGGACGACCAGTTCCGCGTGCTGGAGCCTGTGGGACTCGTGGAGTACCAGCCGGTCGACGAGACGCTCATGGCCGACGCCGACGAGGAGCCCGCCGCTCCGGAGGACGACACCGACGTCTCCCGCTACGGCATGGTGCGGCTCACCCCCCTCGGGATCTACGGGCTGCGCGCCCGGCTGCTGGAGGCCGGATTCCAGGCGCCGGCGGTCGGCGACCTCGCCGACAAGGGCGCCGACGCGCTGCTCGACGGCACGGCCGGCTTCCCGCCGGTGGCGGCCCACGCGGAGACCCTGCACTGGCTCGCCCAGCGTGAACCCCTGACGTCCGCGCGGGAGTTGCTGGCGGCGGCACGCGGGGCGGACGAGGGCGCGCCGCTGCGGCGGCTGCAGTGCCAGCAGGCCCTGTCACTGGTCGGCGCGTCCGCCGAGCCCGCGCTGCGGGAGGTGCTGGACGACCCCGAACTCGGCGGGCTGGCGCGGGTGTGGCTGGCCGAGCAGGGGGCCGCCGACGTGCCGCCGCCGTCCGAGGCCATGATCTTCTGGCTGACCATCGACACGGTGGCCGCCCAGCTCGCCGCGGAGGGCAACTCGGAGGAACTGCGCTCCCTGGTGGAAGGGCTGGCACAGCAGCACAGCGGCTTCTTCGACGCCGTCTGGCGGGTGGACCACCCGGCCACGGCGGACGTCCTGGAGGCCATGGGACGCCTGCACCCGGACAAGAAGGTCGCCAAGGAGGCGCGGAAGGCCGCATTCAAGGCCCGGTCGCAGCAGGGTGGTTGAGCTTCACGGGAACGGCGAGTGCCGTCCCCCGCACCGTTCAACCCGCGTTCAGGTAGGGGGCGGGAGCCTGAGGGGCGCACGGTCCACGGCCCTGTCCACCGTCACCTGGAGACAGCATGTCCTTCGCCAGAACGTCCGCGATCACCGGTGCCTACGTCGGGGCCTACATCGTCCCCTCCTACGCCCGCGAGGAGAGCCCCGTACAGCACGACGGCCAGGTCTGATTCTACGACCCCAAGCGCCGCACCCTGACCCTGAAGCTCCTGCTCGGCGCCGACCGGGACACGGTGCGGAACGGCGCCTTCGACGGCCCCGACAACATCTCCAGAAGCGCCGGCAACTCCTAGGGATATTTCATCGGTGCCATGCTCGGTGACGGGGGAATGACTTCGTGCACTCCTGAGTTCCACGGCGACCCACAGGGTGGTGCTGTGCAGTTCATGAGGGAGTTCGCGGCCGGACACGGATGCGGTGTGCGTGAAATTCCGCAAGGCTCTATCGTGCGCCTACGCTTTCCGTACGAGCGAGGGCGGCGTAACCCGCTTACTGAAGTCCTGCGACGGTCAACGACCGCTCAATATTGTTGAAGTTTCACGCGCTACTGCACTTGTGCGCCTCGCAGGGCTCTTGGACCTTCGTATTGATTACAAGGCGTGCAGATTGCAGCGCATTTCCTGTTCGGTCGGACATGTTGCTCCGGCACGTAGTGAAATGCACGGGTACGACGAAGCCGTGGCCTTGGATCGAGTGAAGAGTATCGTGCCGGGCGGGATTAAACCTGTCTATGGTTTTGTCGCGAGACCCTCCGGCTTGTGCATGGTTAACGGTCTTGTGACTGGATCCCTGTAGTGCAGTCGGATTTGGCCAAAGCGGCTTACCGCCTCATATCGCAGAGGACTGCGATTCTGTAGTCCCCGCAGGTGCGGCTGACATTCGGGCGCCCCCTGCCCGGGGGCGCCCGGCGTTCAGTACTCGCGATTACAGCGCCTGGGCGGCCGGCTTGACCATGCCGCGGACGGTGCGGGACTTCACGAAGTCGCCCATCGCGGTCATCTCCCACTCGCCGGAGAACTGGCGGATCAGCTTCGCCATCATCACGCCCGTCTGCGGTTCGGCGCCGGTGAGGTCGAAGCGGACCAGTTCCTCGCCGGTGGTGCCGTCCAGGAGCCGGCAGTAGGCCTTGGCCACCTCCGTGAACTTCTGGCCGGAGAAGGAGTTGACGGTGAAGACCAGGCCGGTGACCTCCTGCGGGAGGCGGCCGAGGTCGACGGTGATCACCTCGTCGTCCCCGCTGCCCTCGCCGGTGAGGTTGTCGCCGGAGTGCCGGATCGCGCCGTTCAGGATCTGCAGCTTGCCGAAGTAGCAGCTGTCGATGTGGTTGCGCTGCGGGCCATAGGCGATGACCGAGGCGTCCAGGTCGATGTCCTTGCCGCGGAAGGCCGGCTCCCAGCCGAGACCCATCTGGACCTGGGAGAGCAGCGGGCGGCCGCCCTTCATCAGGGAGACGGTCTGGTTCTTCTGCAGGCTGACCCGGCCCTTGTCGAGGTTGATCTTCCCGGTGCCGGGGGCGGCAGCGGCGGGCGGGGTCGGCGGAGCGGCGGGGGCGGGGGGCGCCTGCGGGGCGGACACCGGCGGGGCGGGGGCGGTTGCCGGCTGGGCCGGGGCGGCCGGTTCCTCGACCGTGACGCCGAAGTCCGTGGCGATGCCGGCGAGGCCGTTGGCGTAGCCCTGGCCGACGGCGCGGGCCTTCCAGGCGCCGTTGCGCCGGTAGATCTCGACGATCACCAGTGCGGTCTCGGAGCCGAGGCGCGGGGGCGTGAAGGTGGCGAGGACCGTGCCGTTGTCGGCGTCGCGGATGGTGGCCGTCGGTTCGATGCCCTGGAAGGTCTGGCCGGGGGCGTCGGGGCTCGCGGTGATGACGATCTTCTCGATGCCGGGGGGTACGGCCGTGGTGTCGACCGTGATGGCGTCTGGGGCGGTGCCGCCGCCGGGGCGGTAGGTCACGCCGGGGCCGGCGGGCTGGTTGTAGAAGATGAAGTCGTCGTCGGAGCGCACCTTGCCGTCGGCGGTGAGCAGCAGGCCCGATACGTCTAGCCGCACGGGGGCGGCGACGTCCACCGTCACTCGGGCGGTGGGGAGAGGGATGTTCGAGCCGGGGGTCATAGCTGTCATGCCTGAGTGAACGAGCGAGAGCGTTTTACCGTTCCCTTACCTGTGGTCCGATCGAGGGTGGTGGTCTGCCGGAGGCCTTTTCCGCCCCCGCCGCCCCTTCCCGTCCCATCCCCGGGGGCGCTGCCCCCGGACCCCCGCTCCTCAAACGCCGGAGGGGCTGGATTGTGCCGGACGGGCTGGAAATTCAGCCCGTCCGGCGTTTGAGGACGAGGCCCGAAGGGCCGAAAGGGGGGTCTGGGG
>NZ_JBFAWL010000038.1:0-36757 GCF_040680275.1 Streptomyces sp. NPDC052079 | reverse complement strand
GCCGTCTCCGCGGGCAGTCGTGCCGCAGGGCGGCACGGGTGGGCGCGACGGCACCCCGCCGGCGCCGGGCTGCGCGACCTCCCCCCGGGTACACCAGCACCGGTGTGCTGCTCGGCCGGGGGTGGGTGTCTCTCGCCGGAGCTTGCCGGGTGCCGCTGCGCCCACCCGTGCCGCCCCAGCGGCACGACTGCCCGCAGCTGCGGCAGCTGCGGCAGCTGCGGTGCTGCGGTTAGGGTTGCGCGGCACGAGTGCCCGCAGCTGCGGCAGGGCTGCGGCAGCTGCGGCAGCTGCGGCAGCTGCGGCGCTGCGGTTAGGGTTGCGCGGCACGACTGCCCGCAGCTGCGGCAGCTGCAGCAGGCCGGGGCTGGTTAGATTGGCAGGGTGTTTTCTCGTCTCACGCGTTCCCAGAAAGTCGGCGCCCTCGCCGTGCCCGTCGTCGCCCTGCTAGCCACCGCCGGCTTCGCCCCGCTGCCCTTCTCCGTCGCGCAGCCCGGGCTCACCGCAAACGTGCTCGGTGAGAACAAGGGGGAGCAGGTCATCAGCATCTCCGGCGCACCCGTACGGGAGACCACCGGGCAACTGCGGATGACCACCATCGAGGCGACCTCCCCGGACACCCGCGTCGACCTCCCGGACGTGATCGACAGCTGGTTCAGCACCGACCAGGCGGTCATGCCCCGCGACTCGGTCTACCCCAGCGGCGACACCGTAGAGGAGATCGAGCAGTACAACCGGAAGCAGATGAAGGAGTCCCAGGACGAGGCGACCCGGGCCGCGCTGAACCACCTGAACCTCGAGGACGAGGACATCGACGTCACCCTGAGGCTCGCCGACGTCGGCGGCCCCAGCGCCGGCCTGCTGTTCTCCCTCGGCATCGTCGACAAGCTGAACGGCGACGGCAGCGGCGGCGACCTCACCGGCGGCCGGGTCGTCGCCGGTACCGGCACCATCGACGAGGACGGCACCGTCGGCCCCGTCGGCGGCGTGCCCCTGAAGACGCAGGCGGCCAAGCGGGACGGCGCCACCGTCTTCCTGGTGCCGAAGGCCGAGTGCGCCGACGCCAACGCGGAACTCCCCAAGGGACTGCGCCTCATCCCGGTCACCACCCTCGACGGCGCCGTCGACGCCCTCGTCTCCCTGGAGAAGGGCACGGGCAAAGTCCCCACCTGCTAGCCCTCCCTGACGAACCCCTCCTCCACCATCCAGTCCAGCGCCACCTGGTGCGGATCCTCCCCGTCGACGTCCACCTTCGCGTTCAGCGTCTGCGCCACGTTGTTGTCCAGCTTCTCCGTGACCGGCGCGAGGACGTCGGCGATGGCCGGCCACTCCTTGAAGGTGTCGGTGTTGACCGTTGGCGCCGCGTTGTAGTTGGGGAAGAACTTCTTGTCGTCCTCCATGAGCACGAGGTTCATGGACTTGATGCGCCCGTCGGTGGTGAACACCTCGCCGTAGGTGCAGGCGCCCTTGGCCGTCTGGGTGTAGATGATCCCGGTGTCCATCTGCGTGACGTTGCCCGCCGGGATGTCCATGCCGTACGCCTTCTCCATGCCCGGCAGCCCGTCCGCGCGGTTGGCGAACTCGCCCTCCACGCACAGCGTCACCGCACCGGGGTCGGTCCTCGCCAGCTCGGCCACGTCCGAGAGGGTCCGCGTGCGGTACCTCTCGAAGTTCGCCTGGTTCATGGCCAGTGCGTAGGTGTTGTTCAGCTCCGACGGCTCCAGCCAGGTCACTCCGTTCTTCGCGTCCGCCTCCCGCACCGCCAGCCACTGCTCGCGCGGATCGGGGATCGGCTTGCTGTTGCCCTGATACGTGATCCACGCCGTGCCCGTGTACTCGAAGCCGGCGTCCGCCTCACCGTTGACGACGGCCTCCCTGGACCCGACCGAGCCCTGGATGCCGGTCCGATCGATGACCTCCGCGCCCGCCGCCTGGAAGGCGATGCCCATGATCGCCCCGAGGATCAGCTGCTCGGTGAACTCCTTCGAGGTCACGGTGAGTTTCGCGCCCTTCAGGGGCTGGCCCTGTCCGATCGAGCCCGGTGTCACGTCGTCGACCATCGGGGAGCCGCTGGTCAGGCCGCAGCCCGAGGCGACCGCCAGCAGCGCCCCGGCCAGAAAGAGGCGGATACGTCTCATGGCCCCGCCTCCAGCCCCCGCGGCCGTAGCAGCAGTTCCGCCAGGGAAGCCAGCCAGTCCACCAGCAGGGCGAGCGCGACGGTGAGGATCGAGCCCACCACCAGCACCGGCATCCGCTGGCTGGTGATCCCGGTGGTGATCAGTACGCCCAGACCGCCGCCCCCGCCGAAGGTCGCGAGCGTCGCCGTGCCGACGTTCAGGACGAGCGCCGTCCGTACGCCGGCGAGGATCAGGGGGACGGCGAGCGGCAGCTCCACCCGGGTGAGCACCCCCAGCGGGGACATGCCGATGCCGCGGGCCGCCTCCAGCAGGGTCGGGTCGTTGGCCCGCAGGCCGGCGATGGTGTTGGACAGCACCGGCAGCACGGCGTAGGCGATGATGCCGATCAGCGCGGCCTTGCGGCCGATGCCCAGCCAGATCACCAGCAGCGCCAGCAGACCGATCGCCGGGGTCGCCTGCCCCATGTTGGCGAACGCCATCGCGGCCGGGGTGGCCCGGCGGAACATGCGCCGGGTCAGCAGAATGCCCAGCGGGATCGCGATGATCAGCACGAAGAACGTGGAGATCGCGGTGAGCTGGATGTGCTGCCACAGCGCCTTGGACACCTGCCCGTCCGACAGAGCGTTCCGGGTGAGCGCGTCGAGCTCCGCCTGCTCGAACCACAGCCAGGTCGCGAGCAGCACGGCGATCAGCACCACCGGCAGGAAGGTCAGTTTCTGCCAGGTCACGCGGGGGCGCCGCGCGGCCGCCTGCGAGGAAGCCTCCTGCGTCTCGTCGGACCGTCCGCCGCCGTCGTCCTGAAGGACGGGCCCCCGGCCCTCGTGCTCGCCCTCGGGCCGCCGCCCGGAAGACCCGGAAGACCCGGAAGTGGAGCTGCTCACGCCTTCGCCTCCCCGCCGAAGCCCTCCTGATCCGCATGGGTCTGCGGGGCCTGCTGCTCCTGGAGGTCGTGCTGGGCGTCCACCGCCTCCAGCCGGTCGGCCTCCAGCAGCTCGTGCACGGAGTTCATGAGTGTCTCCAGGTCCACGACGCCCTCGTACGCGCCGCGCCGCCCGGTGACCGGGACGCGGCCGGTGTTGTCGACGAGGACGGCCTCCAGCGCGTCCCGCAGGGTCGCGTCCTGGGTCACCGTGTCCTGCACCAGCGTGCCCGCGCGGGCCAGGGTGCCCTTGGCGCGCATCCAGTCGCCACGCCGCAGCCACTTGTAGGGGCGCCCCCGCTTGTCCAGCACCAGCACCTCGCTGATGCCGCCGGAGCGGAGCTTGGCGTCGATCTCCTCGGGCGGGTCGTTGACGCTGACCGTCGGATAGTCGCTGATCCCCACGTCCCGCACCCGGGTGAGGTTGAGCCGCTTCAGGGCCGCCCCGGTGCCCACGAAACCCGCCACGAAGTCGTCGGCGGGGTTGGTGAGGATCGCCTCCGGGGTGTCGAACTGGGCGATGTGGGAGCGTTCGCGCAGCACCGCGATCCGGTCGCCGATCTTGATGGCCTCGTCGAAGTCATGGGTGACGAAGACGATCGTCTTGTGCAGCTCCCGCTGGAGCCGGATCAGCTCGTCCTGGAGGTGGTCCCGGGTGATCGGGTCCACCGCGCCGAACGGCTCGTCCATCAGCAGCACCGGCGGATCCGCCGCCAGCGCCCGTGCCACGCCCACCCGCTGCTGCTGGCCGCCGGAGAGCTGACGCGGATAGCGGTCGTGGAACTCGTCGGGGTCGAGGCCGACCAGGTCCAGCATCTCCTCCACCCGCTCCCACACCTGGGCCGCCGGCCAGCGCAGCATCTTCGGCACCAGCGCGATGTTCTGCGCCACCGTCATGTGCGGGAACAGCCCGCTCGCCTGGATCGCGTACCCGATCTTGCGGCGCAGCCGCACCGGGTCCATGTCGGTGACGTCCTCGCCGCCGATGCGGATACGACCCGACGTCGGCTCGATCAACCGGTTGATCATCTTCAGGAGGGTGGACTTCCCGCAGCCCGAGGGGCCGACGAGGACCACCGTCTCGCCCTCCCGGATGTCCATGGTGACGTTGTCGACGGCCGGCAGGGCGGAGCCCGGGTACCGCTTGGTCAGCCCCTCAAGCTCGATGGTCGCCCCGACCGACGGGGGCTCCGTCCCGGACGTGGCGGGACCGGGCGCGGAATCGGCGGCAGAACTAGGCACGGATCCCCCTGGGAATGGTGAGCCTCCCGATCAGGACGTACGCCGCGTCGAACAGCAGGGCGAGGATGATGATCCCGAGGGTGCCCGCGAGCACCTGGTTCAGCGCGTTCTTGCTGCCCAGCGAGGCGATCCCGCGGAAGATCAGGTTGCCCAGGCCCGGGCCGGAGGCGTACGCGGCGATGGCGGCGATGCCCATCAGCATCTGTGTGGAGACGCGGATCCCGGTCAGGATCGGCGGCCAGGCCAGCGGCAGCTCCACCCGCGCCAGCCGGGCGGGGCGCGACATGCCGATCCCCGTGGCGGCGTCCACCAGCGACGGATCGACCCCGCGCAGGCCCACGATGGCGTTGCGCACGATCGGCAGCAGCCCGTACAGCGTCAGCGCGATCACGGTCGGCGGCACGCCGAGCCCCACGATCGGAATCAGCAGACCGATCATGGCCAGCGCCGGGATGGTCAGCAGGGTGGAGGTCGCGGTCGTGGCGAGGCTGCCCGCCCACCCGCTGCGGTACGTGACGACCCCGATCGCCACACCGAGCACGGTCGCCACCACCATGCACTGGAAGACGACGCTGGCGTGCTGGTAGGCGTCGGTGAGCAGTTGCTGGTGCCGGCTCTCCAGGTACTCCCAGAAGTTCAACGTGCTCACCCCAGCTCGGCCAGGTCGGGTCACTCGCCGAGCGCTGCCTGCTCCACCAGCGGGATGATCCGCAGCGGAACGGGATTCTCCATGACGATCGCCGTGGAAGCCCGGACAATTCCATCAAAACCGACGACGCGGTCGATCACCCGTTGAAGATCGGCGTTCGAGCGTGCCACGAGCCGGCACATCATGTCCCCGGTACCGGTGGTGGTGTGCAGCTCCAGCACCTCCGGCACGGTCGCCAAGTGGGCCCGTACGTCCGATCCTTGACCCTGCCGGATCTGCAGCGTGGCGAACGCCGTGACCGGGTATCCGAGGGCCGCCGGATCCACCTCGGGGCCGAATCCGCGGATGACTCCGTTCGACTGAAGCCGGTCCAGCCGCGCCTGCACGGTTCCGCGTGCCACGCCCAGCCGCCGGGACATCTCCAGCACCCCGATCCGCGGCTCCCGCGCCAGCAGCACGATGATCCGCCCGTCCAGATGATCGATCGCCATACCGTCCTCCCCGATGGTCATCCTGTACAGAAACCGTGCGTCTACGGGCATCCCACTGCACACATTGCCCAGTGAACAGGCGAACTATTGCGCACCTTGCAGGGCTGGCCCACGCTGCACCTATGACGCAGACCACACACCACACTCCCGCAGTGACCACCCGGCAGGCCGACCCCTTCCCGGTCAAGGGAATGGACGCGGTCGTCTTCGCCGTGGGCAACGCCAAGCAGGCGGCGCACTACTACTCCACCGCCTTCGGCATGAAGCTGGTCGCCTACTCCGGACCGGAGAACGGCAGCCGCGAGACCGCGAGCTACGTCCTGGAGAGCGGCTCGGCCCGCTTCGTGTTCACCTCGGTGATCAAGCAGTGCACCGAGTGGGGCGCCTTCCTCGCCGACCACGTGGCCGTGCACGGCGACGGCGTCGTCGACCTCGCCATCGAGGTCCCGGACGCGCGCGCCGCGTACGCCTACGCCATCGAGCACGGCGCCCGCTCCGTCGCCGAGCCGTACGAGCTGAAGGACGAGCACGGCACCGTCGTCCTCGCGGCGATCGCCACCTACGGCAGGACCCGCCACACCCTGGTCGAGCGCAGCGGCTACGACGGTCCCTACCTGCCCGGCTACGTCGCCGCCCAGCCGACCGTCGAGCCGCCGGCCCAGCGCTCCTTCCAGGCGATCGACCACTGCGTCGGCAACGTCGAGCTCGGCCGGATGAACGAGTGGGTCGAGTTCTACAACAAGGTCATGGGCTTCACGAACATGAAGGAGTTCGTGGGCGACGACATCGCCACCGAGTACAGCGCGCTGATGTCGAAGGTCGTCGCCGACGGCACCCTCAAGGTCAAGTTCCCGATCAACGAGCCCGCCATCGCCAAGAAGAAGTCCCAGATCGACGAGTACCTGGAGTTCTACGGCGGCGCCGGCGTCCAGCACATCGCGCTGAACACCAACGACATCGTGCAGACAGTGCGCCAGATGCGGGCGTCCGGCGTCCAGTTCCTGGACACCCCCGACTCGTACTACGACACCCTCGGCGAGTGGGCCGGGGAGACCCGGGTGCCGGTCGAAACCCTGCGCGAGCTGAAGATCCTCGTGGACCGCGACGAGGACGGCTACCTGCTGCAGATCTTCACCAAGCCGGTCCAGGACCGCCCGACGGTCTTCTTCGAACTCATCGAACGCCACGGCTCGATGGGCTTCGGCAAGGGCAACTTCAAGGCCCTCTTCGAGGCCATCGAACGAGAACAGGCCAAACGCGGCAACCTGTAACCCCCAGACGCCCCCGCAGCCGGTCGGGCCTCCCCTCAAAGCCCGGGGGAGGCCCGACGGAAGGCGCACGCCAACCTCGGCATTCCGCTGAGGTGTGGGGTCGACCGGGGTTGTTCGTGGTGGTTGCCGTGAGTACTGCCAGTTCCTCGTCCGACTCGGAGGTGTCGGCTGCGAGGTACATCAGTGCGTCCGCCCGGACGGCTTGCCGGGCCGGAAGCCGGGGTATGGTCTGCTCGGTCACCAGCCGTTGACGGATTCTGAGTCGGTCGCCGCTCAAGGCACACCGCGTATCCGTGGACAGCGCAGGATGCCGGCCGCGGCAAACGGCCGAGTGCATGTCAGTGGGACTCCGGGCCTGCCTGGGCGGAGGGTTCGGGCAGGTGGGTCAGGGCTGCTTTGGCCTGGGGGACGTGCAGGGGGGAGAACCAGGGGTTGATTTGCAGGGCCTCCTTCAGGTGGCGGCGGGCCGGTCCGTACTGGTTCAGGGAGCGTTCGATCATGCCGCGGTGGAAGGCGTACAGGGCACTGCGTACGCCGCCTCCCTGCGTTCCCTCGGTCGCCCGTACGGCGTAGGGGAGGGCCTCCTCGTCGTTGCCCGCCCGGTGCAGCGCCCAGCCCAGCGCGTCCGCCACCTCGGTCGAGGGCTGCCGCATCCACTCCTCACGGAGCCGCCGTACGGCGGCCTTCGCGTCCCCGTGGTCCGCCTCGTAGCGGCCCAGCACCACCTCCTCGTCCGCCCCGTGCGCCGCAGCCGCCCGCACCCGCTCCTGCAGCACCCCGTACTGCACCCGCGCCGCCTCCTTCAGCCCCAGCGACTCGTACAGCTCGCCCAGCTCCAGCACGTACTCCGGCCGCGGATGCCTCGCCAGCGCCGCCCGGTACGCGCTCAGCGCCTCCGTCGTCCGCCCCAGTGACGCCAGCGCCCTGCCCTGCCCGGCCTGGGCCGCCCGCTGGTCGGGGTCGATCCGCACCGCCTCCTGGAAGTGCCGGAGCGCGTCCTCCCGGTCGCCGCGCTCCCAGGCGAGCTGCCCGGCCCGCTCCAGATACGCCGCCCGTTCGGCGGGCTCCCCGGCGGCCGACACCGCGTCCGCGAGCTTCGCCGCCGCGTCCTCCCGCCAGCCCTTGTCCCGGTACACCGCCGCCGCCCGCGCCATCACCGCGGGACCGGAGCGCAGCTCCTTCAGCTTCTCCAGCAGCTTCCCGGCCACCTCGTCCTCGCCGAGCCCGACGGCCGCCTCGATCAGCAGCGGATACGTCGTCCACCGCCCCGGCTCCAGCTTCCGCGCCGCCTCGGCCCACTCGCGCGCCTCGGCGAAGTCCCGCCGCGCGTTCGCCAGCGCGGCCAGCCCGCGCATCGCCGGGGCATTGCCTCTCGGCTGCACCGTCAGCGAGGTGCGCAGCGCCTTCTCGGCCCGCGACCAGTACGCCGGATCCGCCAGCCGCAGCCCCTGCTCCACCCGGGCCGCCCCGAGCACCGCCCAGGCCTGGGCGTCCTGCGGATGCCGTTTCAGATGCCGTTCGCGCTCCTTGGTGAGCGCCGTCAGGTCCGGGAGCGCGGCCGGCACCCCGTTGCTGACCGCCGCCAGCGCCCGTCCCGCCGGAGTCGGCGCGGGTGGCGCTCCCTCCTCCCACGGCAGGAGGACCAGCACCCCGCCCAGCACGGCGCACCCTGCGGTCGAGGCGATCAGCGCGCGGCGCACCCGGCGCCGGGGCTCACGTGGCTTGTCGGTCATGGCGCACACCATGCGTCATGCGCCGCGTTCACATGATGATCACACTCCGGTGTGACGCGGCTGCCCGCGCGGGGTTCACACCGATGGCCCCGGGTGCGACGCTGTGATCATGAGCCGTATCGAAGCGCGACGCGATGAAGACACGGTGGCGGCCGGCCCTCTCGTCGACCGGCTGCTCGGCGGACTGCCCCCCGAGGCCGTCCTCACCGATCCCGACATAACGGCCTCCTATGCCAACGACATGGCGAGCTTCTGCCCGGCCGGCAGCCCCGCGGTGGTGGTCCTGCCGCAGACGGTCGAACAGGTCCAGTACGTCATGCGCACCGCCACCGAGCTCCGCGTCCCCGTCGTCCCGCAAGGCGCCCGATCCGGTCTGTCCGGCGCGGCCAACGCCACCGACGGCTGCATCGTGCTCTCCCTGACGAAGATGGACCGCATCCTGGAGATCAGCCCGGTCGACCGGATCGCCGTCGTCGAACCCGGCGTCATCAACGCCACCCTCTCCCGCGCCGTCGGCGAACACGGCCTCTACTACCCGCCGGACCCCTCCAGTTGGGAGATGTGCACCATCGGCGGCAACATCGGCACCGCCTCCGGCGGGCTGTGCTGCGTGAAGTACGGGGTGACCGCCGAGTACGTCCTCGGGCTCGACGTCGTCCTCGCCGACGGCCGCCTGATGTCCACCGGCCGCCGCACCGCCAAGGGCGTCGCCGGATACGACCTGACCCGGCTGTTCGTCGGATCCGAGGGCTCCCTCGGCATCGTCGTCCGCGCGGTCCTCGCGCTGCGGCCGAAGCCGCCCGAGCAGCTGGTGCTGGCCGCCGAGTTCTCCTCCGGCGCCGCCGCCTGCGACGCCGTGTGCCGCATCATGGCCGGCGGCCACGTCCCCTCACTCCTCGAACTCATGGACCGTACGACGGTCAAGGCCGTCAACGACATGGCCCGCATGGGCCTCCCGGAGACCACCGAGGCGCTGCTGCTTGCGGCGTTCGACACCACCGACCCGGCCGCGGACCTGGCCGCCGTCGGCGCGCTGTGCGAGGCGGCGGGCGCCACCCAGGTCGTCCCGGCCGAGGACGCCGCCGAGTCCGAGATGCTGCTCCAGGCACGGCGGTTGTCCCTGGTCGCGCTGGAGGCGGTCAAGGGCACCACGATGATCGACGACGTGTGCGTGCCCCGCTCGCGGCTCGGCGAGCTCATCGACGGCGTCGAGCGGATCGCCGAGAAGCACCGGCTCACCATCGGTGTCGTCGCGCACGCGGGCGACGGCAACACCCATCCGACGGTCTGCTTCGACGCCACGGACCCGGAGGAGTCGCAGCGGGCCCGGGAGTCCTTCGACGAGATCATGGCGCTCGGTCTGGAGCTCGGCGGCACCATCACCGGCGAGCACGGAGTGGGCGTACTGAAGAAGGAGTGGCTGGCTCGCGAACTCGGACCGGTCGGACTGGAGATGCAGCGGGCCGTCAAGAAGGCCTTCGACCCGCTCGACATTCTGAACCCCGGCAAGCTCTTCTGACCGCGACTGTGCCCGAAAGGGGTGGGGTACGGCCGGAGCGGCGGTCAGGCCCCCGCTCGTCTGATAGATGTGGTCCCCCCCGACCCACCCCTCGAGCAGATACGGGACGACGGATGAGTGCCCCTACCCCGGCCCCCGGTGACGACAGGCCCCGCGAAGGGTACTACCCGGACCCGTCCATTCCCGGATACGTCCGGTACTGGAACGGCGCCTCGTGGGTTCCGGGCACGAGCCGTCCGGCTCCGAAGGACGGGGAGTCGCTGGCCCCGCCGTCCGGCGCGGGACCCGCGCGGCCCTCCGTCGAGGAGACCGGCCCGCACTTCTTCGACGAGGACCCGGTGGACGAGCCGGGCCCGGCCTCCCCGTCGCCGTCCCCGGCCGAGTCCCAGCACGGCAGCCGGCCCGAACCCGCCTCGGCCTGGGGCGCCGACCGCTCCCGCCAGTCGGGCTTCGGCGGCGACCAGGACCGCAAGGTCTCGTGGGGCGCCGACCCGCGGGTGCCGCACACGCCCGCACCGGAGACCGCGGGCGCTTCTGACACGGCCCCGGCCGCCGACGGCACCTTCGTGTTCCGCAGGACTGCGGGCACGGCTGGGCAGGCGGCCGACGCCGGTGGTGAGGACGAGGGCACGATGACCTTCCGCGCCGTCACCCGCACGGGACAGCAGGACGGCTCCGCCGCCGGACGGCCCGGATTCGGCGCGGGCAAGGCCGCCTCCGCCCCGGCCCCGTCCGGCCCCCAGCAGGCCGCCGCCCCGGCCGTGCCCCCGCAGACCCCCGCCCCGGCCCGGCCCACCGCTCCCGCCCCCTCCGCTCCCGCGGCCCCCGCCCCCGCCTCCGGCTCCGCCCCCCTGACGAGCGGCCCCGGCGGTGGCCAGTCCTCCTGGGCGCAGCAGGTGCACCGGCTCGCCGGCGGTGAGGAGCCGCCCGTCGCGCCGTGGAAGCCGCCGGTCGACGACCCGTTCCAGGCCGCCGCCCGCCGCCAGGCCGCGGCCCGCCCCGCCTCGCTCGGCAAGCGGCTGGCCGCGCGGTTGCTGGACACCGTCGTCCTCGGCGCCGTCACCGCCGCGGCCGGTGTACCGCTCGGCATCAAGTCCATGGACCACATCGACGCGAAGATCGAGGCGGCCAGGCTCTCCGGCGAGACCGTCACGGTGTGGCTGCTCGACGGCACCACCTCGGTGCACCTCGGCATCGTCCTCGCCGTCCTCCTCCTCACCGGGGTCCTCTACGAGGTGCTGCCCACCGTCAAGTGGGGCCGCACACTGGGGAAGAAGCTGTTCGGTCTGGACGTACGGGACATCGAGGGGCACGAGGCCCCCGGCTTCGGCGCGGCCCTGCGCCGCTGGCTGGTCTACAGCGTCCCGGGGCTGCTCGTCGTCGGTGTGGTGGGCGTCCTGTGGTGCCTGTTCGACAAGCCCTGGCGTCAGTGCTGGCACGACAAGGCCGCACACACGTTCGTCGCCGGCTGAACCCCGGCAACCCGCACGCCCGGTACTCCGGACGGCCGCTCGCCGGATGCGGTCCCGGAGCGTTCACGGTCGACTCGGGGGCATGACCACCGAACCGCCCCCCGGCTCCGGTCGGCAGCCGCCGGACGACGACCCGTTCAAGAAGCAACCTCCACCAGGCGGCCCCGAAGCCCCGGGGCCGGGCTCCCCGTACGACACCCCCGGCTCGGGCCCGTACGGAGGAGGCGGCGGCCCCTACGGCGGGGGAGGCCCGTACGGAGGGACCCCCGGCGCCTCCGATCCGCTCGCCGGCATGCCCCCGCTCGCGGACAGTGGCAAACGCACGCTCGCCCGCATCATCGACATGATTCTCGTCGGCGCCGTCGTGGTGCTGCTCACGCTGCCGTTCGGGGTCGCCGAGTACAACGTCGACGGAGACGAGGTCAACGTCGGCAACGGCTTCGCGCAGTCCATCATCGCCGCCGTGCTCTACATCGCCTACGACACCTTCATGATCGCCCGCTCCGGCCAGACCCTCGGCAAGAAGTGGCTGCACATGCGGGTGGCCGACCTCGCCGACGGCTCGAACCCCTCCGTGCAGACCGCGCTGACCCGCGCGGCCGTGCTGTGGCTGCCGTTCGCGTTCTGCTGCGCCTGCGTCTGGACCGCGATCGCGGGCGGCTGGAGCTTCTTCGACCGGCCCTACAAACAGGGCCTGCACGACAAGGCGGCCCGAACCGTGGTGGTCAGCACCGGATGAGGCAGGTGAGGCAGGAGGCGAACAGCTGTCAGGACGCGGCCCGTTCGCGCACCGGCTCCCGTACCTTCTCCCGCAGCGGGGAGGGGACCGTCGCCCGTACCGGCTCCGGCGCCGCCGCGGGCCTCTCCACCGCGACGGGCCGCCGCCGGGGCGCGAGGCGCGGAGCCGTTATGGCCGCCAGAAGTCCGAAGGCGAGTGCCGAGACGGCGATCACCGCGATGGCCAGGGGCGAAGTGGCCCCGGACAACAGCAGCATGGCGAACGTCGCGAACACCACGGCGCACGAACCGTAAGCGAGCTGAGCGACAGTAGGACGGGGCATGGCCATCGTGTCCTCGGAAGTCGGGGGCTGTCGGCCTGGCTTTCCACCGGTTCAAGGGCTTTCCGCCAACCGACTCTAACGGCGAGCGTGCCCGAGGGGAACGGACAGTAAGCGTGACCTTACCGACAGGCCCGGTGCACAGGGGGCGCACGGAGTCATGGCGTCCACCAAGTGGACGGTTTGCGCGCGCCCGCCAGCGTTTAGCACGGATCTGTCCGGAAAGCGAACCACGGCTCCGCATAGTGCAGTTGAACTGTCCAAGTCAAGGTCTGTTTTTTCTGGCGAACCTCTAGTCAAATGTCGTCACTTGACTACACGCGTTGATCACGTGCGCGCTGGACCTTCCACTAGGGGAACCTCCTTCGTCCGCGCGTACGCACGCGGGAGGGGATCTCAAGTGACCAGTAGACCCTGGACGTTCAGAGCAGCCGCGACAGGCGTTGCGCTCGCGGCGGTTACCGCCACCTGCTCTGCGTTCACTGTGGCCCAGGCCGACACGGCCGACAAGGCCGAGCGCCCCGGCGCCGTGGAACGGCACGACCCGGCCGAGCGCAACCACGTCGAGCACGACCTCGAGGGCCCGCTCTCCAAGACGCAGGAGGCCCAGCGCGAGGAAGCCCTCAACCAGGTCATATCCGGTAGGACGAAGGTCAAGAACCGCGACGGTTCGAAGGTCGTCCAGCTGAAGAGCAAGAAGGGCGACGCCAAGTACGTCGAGCTCGGCCGCGAGAAGACCGACAAGATCTTCACGATCCTGGTCGAGTTCGGCGACAAGATAGACAGCCGCTACGGCGGCACCCCCGGCCCGTTGCACAACCAGATCGCCAAGCCGGACCGCAAGGTGGACAACTCCACGGCCTGGCAGGAGGACTACGACCAGCAGCACTTCGAGGACCTGTACTTCGGGTCCGGCGAGGGCGTCGACTCGGTCAAGACCTACTACGAGAAGCAGTCCTCCGGCCGCTACTCCGTCGAGGGTGAGGTCTCCGACTGGGTCAAGGTCCCCTACAACGAGGCCCGTTACGGCAACAATGCCTGCGGCGACAGCAACTGCCCCAGCGTGTGGAACGTCGTCAGCGACGGTCTGAACGCCTACGTCGCCCAGCAGAAGGCGGCCGGCCGCACCGACGCCCAGATCAAGGCGGACGTCGCCCGCTTCGACGAGTGGGACCGCTACGACTTCGACGGCGACGGCGACTTCAACGAGCCCGACGGCTACATCGACCACTTCCAGATCGTGCACGCCGGTGAGGACGAGTCCGCGGGCGGCGGCGCCCAGGGCGAGGACGCGATCTGGGCCCACCGCTGGTACGCCTTCGGCACCGACGCCGGCGCCACCGGTCCCGAGCAGAACAAGCTCGGCGGCACGCAGATCGGCTCCACCGGCATCTGGGTCGGCGACTACACGATCCAGCCGGAGAACGGCGGACTCGGCGTCTTCGCCCACGAGTACGGCCACGACCTCGGTCTGCCGGACCTCTACGACACCGCCGGCGGCGAGAACTCCACCGGCTTCTGGACGCTGATGTCCTCCGGTTCCTGGCTCGGCACCGGGAAGAAGGAGATCGGCAACCTGCCCGGCGACATGACCGCCTGGGACAAGCTCCAGCTCGGCTGGCTCAACTACGACACGGCCAAGGCCGGCGTCAACTCCTGGCACAAGCTGGGTGTCGCCGAGTACAACACCAAGCACAAGCAGGCGCTGGTCGTCGAGCTGCCCAAGAAGGCCGTCACCACCGAGATCATCGAGCCGGCCGAGGGCGAGACCCAGTGGTGGAGCGGCAGCGGTGACGACCTCCGGAACACGCTCACGCGTTCGGTCGACCTGACCGGCAAGTCGTCCGCCGAGCTCACCTTCGACGGCTGGTACGACATCGAGGCCAACTACGACTACCTCTACACCGAGGTGTCCACCGACGGCGGCGCCAACTGGACCGCTGTCGACGGTACGGTCGACGGCCAGCCGATCCCGCGCGACGGCAGCGACAAGCCGGCCCTGCACGGCACGCTCGACGGCTACAAGAAGTTCGCGTACTCCCTCGACGCGTACGCTGGCCAGAAGGTCGACCTGCGCTTCCGCTACCAGACCGACGGCGGCGTGGCCCTGAAGGGCTTCACGGCCGACGCCATCACGGTGACGGCGGACGGTGCCCCGGTCTTCTCGGACAACGCCGAGACCGCGGACGACGCCTGGACGGCGAACGGCTTCACCCGCCAGGGCGCGTCCTTCACCAAGGACTACGCGCAGTACTACATCGCCGAGAACCGCCAGTACGTGTCGTACGACAAGACCCTCCAGGTCGGCCCGTACAACTTCGGCTTCACGTCCCGCCCGGACTGGGTCGAGCACTACGCGTACCAGAACGGTCTGCTGATCTGGAAGTGGGACACCTCCCAGGCGGACAACAACACCAGCCAGCACCCGGGCACGGGTCTGATCCTGCCGATCGACTCGCACCCGACCGCCCTGAAGTGGGCCGACGGCACGGTGATGCGCAACCGCATCCAGACCTATGACGCGACGTTCAGCACGTTCCGCACCGAGGGCATCACCCTCCACAAGGCGGACGTGGCCAAGTGGGTCCCGTCGTCGAAGGGTGTGTCGGTCTTCAACGACCGCACCCACACCTACTACGACGAGCAGAACCCGGGCGGCAGCGTCAAGATCACTGACACCAACACGAAGATCAAGATCCTGAAGGAGGCCCGGGACGGCTCGACGATCGAGCTCGAGGTCCGTCCTGCCGGCAGGTAAATAGCATCTTCCCAGGTCAGAGCGTGATCGGCGGTGACCCCCTGGCGGGTCACCGCCGATCCGTGTTTAGGTGCCTCCTGTGACTCTCTTATTGACACCGGCTGACACGGGGGTATGAGCGCATGGCCGCAGGAGGTTTCTGCAAGCTGCCGAACGGCACGGTGGTGGTGGCACTGAACCTGCCCAGCCCCGCCGCCGACGCACCCGCCGGCGTCCGTGTCCTCGTCCACGCCCGGAACCGCGCACGGGCCCTGACCAGGCTCCGCAATCTGGGCCTGCGAGCGATCTACCTCCGGGGCAACACGGCCCCGCCCACGCCGGACGAGATCACCGCCGTCCTCCACCACCCCGACGGCCTCATATGGCGCACCACCCCCGACCCCACCGTGCTGACGGTGGAACTCTGGCACCCCATAAAAGCCCTGCTCAGGCGCCCCGCGGCCTAGCTGCGACCCTCTGTAGAGGTGACCGGGCGGGGTTTCAGCTCGCGGCGCTTTGCGGTGCCGCTGCGCCCACCCGTGCCGCCCCAGCGGCACGACTGCCCGCAGCGGGGGTGTGCTCAGTGCACGATCGGTTTCCCGGTCAGCTCCACCCCGGCCGCCCCAGCGGCACGACTGTCCGCAGTGGCGGGGTGCTCAGTGCACGATCGGTTTCCCGGTCAGCTCCACCCCGGCCGCCCCAGCGGCACGACTGTCCGCAGTGGCGGTGTGCTCAGTGCACGACCGGCTTGCCGGTCAGCTCCACCCCGGCCGCCCGCATCTCCTCCAGGGCCTTCTCCGTGGACTCCCGGGCCACGCCCGCCGTCAGATCCAGCAGCACCCGCGTACGGAAGCCCTCCTTCACCGCATCCAGCGCGGTGGCCCGCACACAGTGGTCGGTGGCGATCCCCACTATGTCCACGTCCGTCACCCCGCGCTCGCGCAGCCACTCCGCCAGCGGCGTCCCGTTCTCGTCCACCCCCTCGAACCCGCTGTACGCGGCTGCGTACGCCCCCTTGTCGAACACGGCGTCGACCGCGCCGGACGTCACCGCGGGCGCGAAGTTCGGGTGGAACCCGACCCCCTCCGTCCCCGCGACACAGTGCGCGGGCCAGGACCGTACGAAGTCGGGGTTGTCGGCGAAGTGCCCCCCGGGCGCGATGTGGTGATCACGGGTGGCCACCACGTGCTGGTAGCCGCCGGACGAGGCGGCCTGGCCGATCAGCTCGGTGATGGCGGCAGCCACATCCGCACCGCCGGTCACGGCGAGGCTGCCGCCCTCGCAGAAGTCGTTCTGCACATCGACGACGATCAGTGCGCGGCGCATGGTCGGTGTCCTTCGGCTATGGGTCGGACGGTGGCAGGCCCGGCCGGGTCAACCTCCGAGCCTATTGAATGAAGGGCGACACGGACAGGGGCACGCAGAACCGCGCCCCGCAGGACCGCGCCCGCAGCTTGCCGTCAGCCAACCGACGGCCCTTGTACATACTCCGTCGGAAGAACGGGTTCCCCCCGGGAGAGCTGTGTCGCGGACAGCGGCAGACCCGCACGCGCCGCCGCGTGCCGGTCGCGGACCACGTCGAGCGGCTCGCGGACGAGCGCCTCGCCGCCCTGGACCAGCGGCACCAGCAGCTGCCGTTCGGCCAGCTCCGCCGGTACCTCACCGGTGCCGACCACCTCCGCCTCGGCGACGCCGTACTCGTCCAGCCGCCGCGCGGCCCACTTGCGTCCGCCGATGGAGGTCTTGCCGCCGATGGACTTCTTCGCCACCGGCACCAGCGGTGCCGCGGGGTCGGCGGACACGGCGCGGGCGACCAGCTTGTAGACCATGGAAGCCGTCGGATGTCCCGAGCCGGTCACCAGCTGCGTGCCCACCCCGTAGGCGTCCACGGGCGCGGCGGCCAGCGAGGCGATGGCGTACTCGTCCAGGTCCGAGGTCACGATGATCTTCGTGTCGGTGGCGCCCAGCTCGTCCAGCTGCTGCCGCACCCGGTGCGCCACCACCAGCAGGTCACCGGAGTCGATCCGTACGGCGCCCAGATCCGGCCCGGCGATGCTGACGGCCGTGCGGACGGCCTCGGCCACGTCGTAGGTGTCCACCAGGAGCGTCGTACCGTCGCCGAGGGAGTCGACCTGGGCCTGGAACGCGTCCCGCTCGCTGTCGTGCAGCAGGGTGAAGGCGTGGGCGGAGGTGCCCACGGTCGGGATGTCGTAGCGGAAGCCGGCGGCGAGGTCGGAGGTGGAGGAGAAGCCGCCGATGTAGGCGGCCCGGGCGGCGGCCACCGCGGCCAGCTCGTGGGTGCGCCGGGCGCCCATCTCGATCAGCGGCCGCCCGCGGGCGGCGGACGCCATCCGGGACGCGGCGGCGGCGATCGCCGAGTCATGGTTGAGGATCGACAGGATCACCGTCTCGAGCAGCACGCACTCCGCGAAGCTGCCCTCGACCCGCAGGATCGGCGAGCCCGGGAAGTACACCTCGCCCTCGGGGTAGCCCCAGATGTCCCCCGAGAAGCGGTAGCCGGCCAGCCACTCCAGGGTCGCCCCGTCGACGATGTCCTTCTCTCGCAGGAAGGCGAGGACGTCCGGGTCGAACCGGAAGTTCTCGACCGCGTCCAGCACCCGCCCGGTGCCGGCCACCACGCCATAGCGGCGGCCGTTCGGCAGCCGCCGGGTGAAGACCTCGAACACGCTGCGCCGGCCGGCCGTGCCGGCCTTCAGCGCGGCCTGCAGCATCGTCAGCTCGTACTGGTCGGTGAAGAGCGCCGTCGAGGGAACGCCCACGCGTCGTCCACGCCCAAGGTCCGCTGTGTTCATGCAGGGATGCTACCCCCATCTCGTCAGTTTGACGATTTGAGTCGGGACACCGGAACAGCGGGCCGGTTTGTGCGACCACCCCCCTACGGTGGCAGCATGGGCTGTGTGACGTCACCCGCACCCCTGGAGATCGAACGCACCGAGTCGGCCGAGGAGGTCTCCGCCGTACCGGAGCCCGACGTCCCGTGGGTCACCATCGTCCACAACGACCCGGTCAACCTCATGAGCTACGTGACGTACGTCTTCCAGTCGTACTTCGGCTACTCCAAGGACAAGGCGACCAAGCTCATGCTCGACGTCCATCACAAGGGCCGGGCGGTCGTCTCCAGCGGAACGCGGGAGGAGATGGAACGCGACGTCCAGGCCATGCACGGCTACGGACTGTGGGCCACCCTCCAGCACGACCGGAAGTGACCGAGCCGGACATGACCCGACCCCGCCCGCAGGACCGGAAGTAGCGATCGCCTCCATGCCAGGAACCTTCGAACCGCTCCCCGGCGGCGGCGCGGCCGTCGCCCTCGACGACGTAGAGATCTCCATCATCCGGTCCCTGGCCGTGCAGCTGATGGAGCTCATCGGTCCCGGACCGGCGGAGGAGGCCTCCGGCGACCCGCTCGCCGAGCTCTTCACCGAGGGGCCGAGCGAACCGCCCTCCGACCCCGTGCTGCGCCGACTCTTCCCCGACGCCTACAGCGACCCCGAGGCGACCCCGCAGGGCAAGGAGGCGGAGGAGCAGCGGGCGTACTCCGCCGAGTTCCGCCGCTACACCGAGAACGACCTGCGGGCCGCCAAGCGCGACAACGCCCTCACGGTGATCCGCTCGCTGGACGCGCTCGCCTCGGAGGGCGAGGGCGGCGCGGTGCTGAAGCTGTCGCCGGACGAGTCCCAGAAGTGGCTGGGCGCGCTGAACGACCTGCGACTGGCGATCGGCTCCCGGCTGGAGATCAACGACGAGGACGACAGCGACCTCCTTTTCCACCTCCCCGACGAGGACCCGCGCAAGCCGATGGTGATGGCGTACCTGTGGCTCGGCGGCCTCCAGGAGACGCTCGTCTCGACGCTGATGCCATGACGTGCACGCGCTGACTCCCATGCCGTGAGTCAGCGCCGAATGTCCGGAAAAGTCTGCTGATGCGTTCGCTCAGAGGACGCTCAAGTCCGGATAGCGATCGCGTCAAAGACCTCGCCTTCTATGGGCCCTCCAGGTGCCTTTTGTCCGCTTCTTCCTGTGAGGCGCGCCACAGAGGCTCCCTGTGATCAGTAGGGCGGCCGTGGTACATCTTCACGACCGCCTGGCCAACGCCACCCGAACGTTCGGCCGGGTGCGCCACCGAGCCGGTCACCGCCGGCCAGGCACGAGCGGACCCCCGAGGTCCGCCCAGCTCCATCAGTCCGGGGGGATCGCGACCCGATCCGGAGCCGACAGCGGCCCGGATCGGCATGGAGAAAGGCGCACCACCATGGCCTCACCGCAGGTCGACACGGAGTCCGTACCCGAGGAGGGGTACGAGCGCGGCCTCAACAGCCGCCAGGTCCAGATGATCGCGATCGGCGGCGCCATCGGCGTCGGGCTCTTCCTGGGAGCCGGGGCGAACATCGCCAAGGCCGGTCCGAGCCTGATCGTCATGTACGCCCTCGCCGGCGTGATCATCTTCTTCATCATGAGGGCCCTCGGCGAGCTCCTGCTCTACCGTCCCGTCTCGGGCTCGTTCGCGGAGTACTCGCGCGAGTTCCTCGGTCCCTTCTTCGGCTACTTCACCGGCTGGACGTACTGGCTGATGTGGGTGGTCACCGGCATGGCGGAGCTGACCGCCGCGGCCATCTACATCAACTACTGGTTCCCGGCCATCCCGCAGTGGACGTCGGCGCTGGTCTTCCTGATCATCCTGTTCGCGGCCAACCTGATCTCGGTGAAGCTGTTCGGCGAGATCGAGTTCTGGTTCTCGATGGTCAAGGTCACCGCCATCATCGGCATGATCGTGATCGGCCTCGGTGTGCTCACCCTCGGGTTCAGCCAGGCCGGTGACACCGCCGCCGTCTCCAACCTCTGGGCCTTCGACGGCTTCTTCCCCAAGGGCATCGGCTCGTCCCTGATGACCCTGCAGGGCGTCATGTTCGCCTACCTCGCCGTCGAACTCGTCGGCGTCACCGCCGGAGAGTCCGAGAACCCCGAGAAGACCCTCCCCAAGGCGATCAACACCCTGCCCTGGCGCATCGCGCTGTTCTACGTCGGCGCGCTCACCGTCATCCTGTGCGTGGTCAAGTGGACCGAGTTCTCCGCCGACGCCAGCCCCTTCGTGAAGGCGTTCGCGGTCATCGGCATCCCGGCCGGCGCCGGCATCGTCAACTTCGTGGTGCTCACGGCGGCCCTGTCGTCCTGCAACTCCGGCATGTACTCCACCGGCCGCATGCTGCGCAACCTCGCCGGCAACGGTGAGGCCCCGCAGGTCTTCCAGCGGCTGTCCTCGCGCAAGACCCCGGCCCTTGGCATCGCCACCTCGGTGTTCTTCATGGGCATCGGCGTCGTCCTGAACTACGTCGTCCCGGAGAAGGCCTTCGGCTACGTCACCTCGATCGCCACCGCCGCCGGCATCTGGACGTGGCTGATGATCCTCGTCAGCCACGTCCTCTACCGCCGCCGGGTCGTCGCGGGCCGTCTGCCCGCCTCCTCCTTCCCGGCGCCCGGCGGCTCGGTCTGCTCCTACGTCGCCATCGCGTTCCTGCTGTTCGTCACCGGCATGATCGCGCTCGACGCGGACGCCCGGGTCTGCCTGTACGTGATGGCCGGCTGGGCCGTCGCCCTCGGCATCGGCTGGTCGGTCCTGAAGAGCCGCAACCCGCAGGTCACCCAGCGCGACGAGAGCCGGTACCAGAAGGTGGGCTGACCTCCACCCGGGACGCCGGGCGCGGGGAGTACGCGTGGCACCCCCCTGCGGCCATCCGCTCAAGGCGTCCGGCATACGGGCTGTTCCGTACCACCCCTCGGTACGGAACAGCCCGTCCGCTTATCCTGAGCCCCATGCTGACCATCACCAAGGCCCTCTACGACCAGATCGTGGCCCACGCCCGCCAGGACCACCCGGACGAGGCATGCGGCGTGGTGGCGGGCCCGGCGGGCTCCGGCCGCCCCGAGCGCTTCATCCCCATGCTGAACGCGGCCCGCTCGCCCACGTTCTACGAGTTCGACTCCCAGGACCTGCTCAAGCTGTACCGGGAGATGGACGACCGGGACGAGGAGCCGGTGGTCATCTACCACTCCCACACCGCGACCGAGGCCTACCCCTCCCGCACCGACGTCACCTACGCCAACGAGCCCGGCGCCCACTACGTCCTGGTCTCCACCGCCGACACCGACGGCGCAGGTGAGTTCCAGTTCCGCTCGTTCCGCATCCTGGACGGCGAGATCACCGAGGAAGAGGTCGAGGTCGTCGGAGCGTACTGACCCGCCCTGACCCACCCAACGGCCCGATCCCACATTGCGGAAGACGAATGTCCGGCACATGAGATCACACTCCGGGAGCCCGTACGGGAATCGATACGATGACCCCATGGTTCTTCTCGACGTGAGCGAAACAGCGCCGGGCGCACTGCTCGTGGCGCGGCTGCACGTCGACCTGTGCCGGCTGAACAGCGCCATCTGTTGATCCTCCGCTGCCGCCGTGCGGCCGAGAGCCGCGGCGGGCTGCCGCGTGCCGCCGCGCGCCCTTCCCGAACCCACGACAGACACTTCCGACAGGAGCCCTCAGCCATGGCCATCGAGGTCCGCATCCCGACCATCCTCCGCCAGTACACCGACGGTCAGAAGGCGGTGGAGGGCAACGGGAACACCCTCGCCGAGCTCTTCGCCGACCTCGAGACCCGGCATGCGGGCATCCGGGCCCGCCTCATCGACGAGGCGAACGGCGCGCAGCTGCGCCGCTTCGTCAACGTCTACCTCAACGACGAGGACGTCCGCTTCCTCGACGGCATCGACACCAAGCTGAGCGACGGCGACAACGTCACCATCCTCCCGGCCGTCGCAGGCGGTTCCGCCGCGGCCAACCCGCGCCCGGCCGGGATGGCCTGATCGGCATGCGCTACGACTCCCCGCTGGCCGCGGTGGGCAACACCCCTCTGGTGCGCCTGCCGCGGCTGTCGCCGTCCTCCGACGTCCGGATCTGGGCGAAGCTGGAGGACCGCAACCCCACCGGCTCCATCAAGGACCGCCCGGCCCTGTTCATGATCGAGCAGGCGGAGAAGGACGGCCGCCTCACCCCGGGCTGCACCATCCTCGAGCCGACCTCCGGCAACACCGGCATCTCCCTGGCGATGGCCGCCAAGCTCAAGGGCTACCGCATGGTCTGCGTGATGCCCGAGAACACCTCACAGGAACGCCGTGACCTCCTCGGCATGTGGGGAGCGGAGATCATCTCCTCCCCGGCCGCGGGCGGCTCCAACACCGCCGTGCGCGTCGCCAAGGAACTCTCCGCCGAGCACCCCGACTGGGTGATGCTCTACCAGTACGGCAACCCGGACAACGCCGGCGCGCACTACGCCACCACCGGCCCGGAAATCCTCGCCGACCTGCCCTCCATCACCCACTTCGTGGCCGGCCTCGGCACCACCGGCACCCTCATGGGCGTCGGCCGCTATCTGCGCGAGCACAGACCCGACATCAGGATCGTCGCCGCCGAGCCGCGCTACGACGACCTCGTCTACGGCCTGCGCAACCTCGACGAGGGCTTCGTCCCCGAGCTCTACGACGCCTCCGTCCTCACCACCCGCTTCTCCGTGGGCTCCGCCGACGCCGTCACCCGCACCCGGGAACTCCTCCAGCAGGAGGGCATCTTCGCCGGCGTCTCCACCGGAGCCGCCCTGCACGCGGCGATCGGCGTCGCCAACAAGGCACTCAAGGCCGGCGAGAGCGCCGACATCGTCTTCGTCGTCGCCGACGGCGGCTGGAAGTACCTGTCCACCGGCGTCTATACGGCCGAGACGACCGAGGCGGCCATCGACACGCTCAAGGGCCAACTCTGGGCGTAACCGCACACGGTGCAGACGTAGGGCGAGGGGCCGGAGACCATGTCTCCGGCCCCTCGCCCGTCCCCCCGGTCACTCCCGTTGGCCGCCGCGCCGTCCGGATCCGCGCCGCCGCCGGTGTCCCCGCCCCCACCCGTCGACGAGCGCGGTGACGAACGCGAGCAGCACCACCGCCACGAGCGCAAGCCACCAAGCCGTGTCCATGCCCAGACCGTACCGGCGCGCACCCGGCCGCGCGCCCTCCCGTCACCGTCACGCGCGGCTTCCAGCCGAACCGGTGACAGCACAGGTGAGTTCGCCCACAACGGCCCCAGGTGGAGGAGCGACCAAAGGTTTTGCGCCTTACGCTCGACAAACCGCACGACCCCCGTCTCTCCACACCCGCCAGCGGAGGTTTCTGCTTCATGGAGCTCACCGTCGTCGGCTGCTCGGGGTCGTTCCCGTCCGCGGAATCGGCCTGCTCGAGCTACCTCGTCGAGGCCGACGGCTTCCGGCTGCTTCTCGACATGGGCAACGGCGCCCTGGGCGAGCTGCAGCGCCACTGCGGTCTCTACGACCTCGACGCGATCTTCCTCAGCCACCTGCACGCCGACCACTGCATCGACATGTGCGCCTACTTCGTGGCGCGCTACTACCGGCACGACGGCGGTCGCTGCGCCCCGCTGCCGGTCTACGGACCCGAGGGCACCGAGCACCGGCTGACCACCGCCTACGCCGACGCCCCCTCGGCCTCCTCCATGAGCGAGGTCTTCGACTTCCACACGGTCAAGCCGTCCACCTTCGAGATCGGCCCCTTCCTCGTGCACACCGAGCGCGTCGCGCACCCGGTCGAGGCGTACGGCATCCGCATCGAACACGGCGGGAAGACGCTCACCTACTCCGGCGACACGGGAATCACCCCCGTGCTCGAGGACCTGGCCCGCGACGCCGACCTCTTCCTGTGCGAGGCCGCCTTCACGCACGGCAAGGAGAACATCCCCGACCTGCACCTCAACGGCCGCGAGGCGGGTGAGACGGCGGCCCGGGCGGGCGCCCGCCGCCTGATCCTCACCCACATCCCCCCGTGGACCGACCCGCAGGTCAACCTCACCGACGCCCGCATGGTGTACGACGGGCCGGTCGGGCTGGCGGCGCCGGGGACGACGTACGAGATCTGAGGCAGAAACGGCCGGGGCCCCCGGAAGCCTGCTCGGCTTCCGGGGGCCCCGGTGTCATGCGCGGCGAGGACGGATCACGCCTTCGTGGTGTCCTCGAGTTCCTCCTCCGGCTCGCGCCCCGGAGTCGGCAGGTTGAACTTGGTGATGGCGAAGCGGAACACCACGTAATAGATGGCCGCGAACACCAGACCGATCGGGATGATCAGCCAGGGCTTGGTCGCCAGGTTCCAGTTGAGGCCGTAGTCGATGGCCCCCGCGGAGAACGTGAAGCCCGCGTGCACCCCGAGCGCCCAGGTGATCGCCATGGACAGGGCGGTGAGCACCGCGTGGATCACGTACAGCAGCGGCGCGATGAACATGAACGCGAACTCGATCGGCTCGGTCACACCGGTCACGAAGGACGTCAGCGCGAGCGAGACCATCATGCCCGTCACGGCCTTGCGGCGCTCCGGGCGGGCGGCGTGCGCCATGGCGAGCGCGGCGGCCGGGAGGCCGAACATCATGATCGGGAAGAAGCCCGACATGAACAGACCGGCGTCCGGGTCACCGGCGAAGAAGCGGTTCAGGTCACCGTGGACGACCTCGCCGGCGGCGTTGGTGAAGTCACCGATCTGGAACCAGGAGACGGTATTGACGAACTGGTGCATGCCGATGGGGATCAGCGCACGGTTGATCAGACCGAACAGACCCGCGCCCGCGGCACCCAGACCCGTGATCCACTCACCGGCGTCCGAGATGACCTCGCCGATCGGCTCCCAGACCAGGCCGAAGAAGACGCCCATGAGGGTGCCCACGAAGGCCATGATGATCGGGACGAGACGGCGGCCGTTGAAGAAGCCGAGCCAGTCCACCAGCTTCTTGCGGTGGTAGCGCTGCCACAGCACCGCCGCCAGCAGACCCATGATGATGCCGCCGAGGACCCCGGGGTTGTTGTAGGTCGCGGCTATGTCCGCGCCGTCCTGCACCTTCGCCTCGGTGACCGGGAAGGCCTTCAGGACGTTGCTGTAGACCAGGAAGCCGACGAGCGCGGCGAGCGCGGTCGAGCCGTCCGCCTTCTTGGCGAAGCCGATGGCGACACCGATGCAGAACAGCATCGGCAGATTGTCGAAGATCGCGCCACCGGCGGTGGCGAAGACGGCGGCGACCTTGTCCCAGCCGAAGCCGTCCGCGCCGAACACGTCCGGCTGGCCGAGCCGGAGCAGGATGCCCGCCGCCGGAAGGACGGCGATCGGGAGCTGAAGGCTGCGGCCCACCTTCTGCAGGCCCTGGAACAGGCCGGATCCCCGCTTCTTTGCGGGGGCCGCCGAGTCGGTGGCGGTGCTCATACTTCCTCCATCGGTGGTGGTCTACACCACTAGTGGTGTAGACCTGTTGTACACGATGAAGGCCGCATAAGGAACCCGTCATTCCTGCGACCGCGAAGCTACCCACCGTGCCCGCCGGACAGCACAAACGGAACCGCCAGCGGACACGCCGAAAAGCCCCCGGACCACACCGTCCAAGGGCTCGACAAGCCGCCTCCAGCCTACGAGATCACGCCTTAGCGGCATCCTCGACCTCCTCCTCCGGTTCCCGCCCCGGGGGTCCTCAGATCGAACCGCATAATCGCGAAGCGGAAGATGACGTAGTACAGCGCCGCGAAGCACAGCCCGATACGGGTTTGGCGGCAGTCCACCCGCTGGTGTAGACCAGTCAGGCAGGACGGTTCCGCTGTCGTGACGTCATCCTTCGGCACCCACGACATGACCGCTCGCAAAGATGGGCCAACTGTGGGTTACTGCGACCAAAGCGGTTCGGATCAGGGAGAACGAACATGGCCACCAAGGCTGAGAAGATCGTCGCCGGACTCGGCGGCATCGACAACATCGACGAGATCGAAGGCTGCATCACCCGGCTCCGCACCGAAGTCGTGGACCCCGCCAAGGTCGACGAAGCCGCCCTCAAGGCCGCCGGCGCCCACGGCGTCGTCAAGATGGGCAGCGCCATCCAGGTCGTCATCGGCACCGACGCCGACCCCATCGCCGCCGAAATCGAAGACATGATGTGAACCGCGGCGAAAGCCACACCTTCGGGGCCCCTGTCCACCGCGGCAGGGGCCCTTCCCGTCCCTACGACTAGGCTCGGCGCCATGTCTCGAATCGACGGCCGCACCCCCGAACAACTCCGCCCGGTCACCATCGAACGCGGCTGGAGCAAGCACGCCGAAGGCTCCGTCCTCGTCTCCTTCGGCGACACCAAGGTCCTCTGCACCGCCTCCCTCACCGAAGGCGTCCCCCGCTGGCGCAAGGGCAGCGGCGAGGGCTGGGTCACCGGCGAGTACTCGATGCTGCCTCGCGCCACCAACACCCGCGGCGACCGCGAATCCGTCCGCGGCCGCATCGGCGGCCGCACCCACGAAATCAGCCGCCTCATCGGCCGGTCCCTGCGCGCCGTCATCGACTACAAAGCGCTCGGCGAGAACACCATCGTGCTCGACTGCGACGTCCTCCAGGCCGACGGCGGCACCCGCACCGCCGCCATCACCGGCGCCTACGTCGCCCTCGCCGACGCCGTGGCCTGGGCCCAGGCCAAGAAGCTCGTCAAACCCGGACGCCGGCCCCTCACCAACACCGTCAGCGCCGTCTCCGTGGGCATCGTCGGCGGCGTGCCCCTCCTCGACCTCTGCTACGAGGAAGACGTCAGGGCGGACACCGACATGAACGTCGTCTGCACCGGCGACGGCCGTTTCGTCGAGATCCAGGGCACCGCCGAAGCCGAGCCCTTCGCCCGGGACGAACTCAACGCCCTCCTCGACCTCGCCGTCACCGGGTGCACGAAGCTCGCCGCCATACAGCGCGCCGCGCTTGATACCGTCCTCGGAAGGTAAAGGGCGCTTCAAAACAGGTGGCCGACGCGGAGCAACCGCGTCGGCCGCCCCCGCGTCTGAACGGGTACGGGCGCACGGCTCAACCCCGGGCGCCCGGCCGACGATGCGGGCCGCACCGGCCCGACGAGGGAGGGAACGTACATGGCCGCGAGCCGCCGACGCCGCACCGCAGCCGTCGCCGCCACCCTGGCGGCCGTCGCGCTGACCGCCGGACTCACCACCGGCTGCGACGCCGTCGACAAGGCACTGGACTGCGTCCAGACCGCCGACGCCATCGCCGACAGCGTCACCGACATGCAGCAGGCCGTCGAGAATGCGGGCAACGACGTCACGCAGCTCGTGGAATCCCTCGACTCGATCGACAAGAACCTCAACGAGATCGGCGACAAGACCGACAACGCCGACGTCTCCAAGGCCGTCGACGACCTGAACAAGGCCGTCGACAACGTCCGCACCTCCATCGAGAACGGTGACAAGAACCCGGACATCAGCCCCGTCACCGACGCGGCCGGCGAACTCACCAAGGTCTGCACGCCTTAGGACTCAGCGCATGGGCCCAGGGATCCCAGGGATACTGGGCCCATGACCCGCCTGATCCTCGCCACCCGCAACGCCGGAAAGATCGCCGAGCTGCACTCGATCCTCGCCGACGCGGGCCTGCCCCACGACCTCGTCGGCGCAGACGCCTACCCCCACATCCCCGACGTCAAGGAAACCGGCGTCACCTTCGCCGAGAACGCCCTGCTCAAGGCCCACACCCTGGCCCGCGCCACCGGCCTGCCCGCCGTCGCCGACGACTCCGGCCTGTGCGTGGACGTCATGGGCGGCGCCCCGGGCATCTTCTCCGCCCGCTGGTCCGGCACCCACGGCGACGACCAGGCCAACCTGAACCTGCTCCTGGCCCAGCTCTCCGACATCGACGACGCACACCGCGGAGCCCACTTCGCCTGCGCGGCGGCACTCGCCCTCCCAGACGGCACGGAACGGGTCGTCGAGGGCCGCCTGACCGGCACCCTCCGCCACACCCCCGCCGGCACAAACGGCTTCGGCTACGACCCCATCCTCCAGCCCGACGGCGAAACGAGGACCTGCGCGGAACTGACCCCGGCCGAGAAGAACGCCATCAGCCACCGGGGAAAGGCGTTCAGGGCACTGGTTCCGGTGGTGCGGGAGCTGCTGGGCTGAGGGTAGGGAAGAGGCTCGGCACCTTCGATATGAAGGGACCGAGCCTCTTCTTCCTGTGGGCCCGGTGGGACTCGAACCCACGACACACCGGACCTAAACCGGCGCCCTCTTGGCCAGCTGGGGTACGGGCCCGCAGCGGTGCCTACTCTACTGGGCGCTGAGACGGGTACGTCTGCCGGACTCAGATGCCGAGGTCCTTGATGATTTTGGCTACGTGGCCTGTCGCGCGGACGTTGTAGAGGGCGTGTTCGACCTTGCCCTGCTCGTCGACGACGATCGTGGAGCGGATGACGCCCATGTAGGTCCGGCCGTAGTTCTTCTTCTCGCCGTAGGCGCCGTACGCCTCGAGGATCGTCCTGTCCTCGTCGGCGAGGAGGGTGACCTTCAGTGACTCGGCCTCGCGGAACTTGGCGAGCTTCTCCGGCTTGTCGGGGCTGATGCCGATGACGTCGTAGCCGGCGCCCGCGAGCAGCTCCAGGTTGTCGGTGAAGTCGCAGGCCTGCTTCGTGCAGCCGGGGGTGAGGGCGGCCGGGTAGAAGTAGACGATGACCTTGCGACCCCTGTGGTCGGCCAGGGACACCTCGTTGCCGTCGGCGTCGGGCAGGGTGAAGGCGGGGGCCTCGTCCCCGGGCTGGAGGCGTTCGCTCATCGGGCTGGTCTCCTCGTACATGCGCGCTGCGTGGATCGGGTGCCGGGATCGAGGGTAACCGGGGGTCCTGGCAGTGCGGGGCGGTCTGGAGCTGACAGACTGTCCGGCACAGATATCAGTGGATTTCGGAGGCGACACGGTGGCGGACACGGCGGACACCAGAACCCCGGCGCAGATCGAGGCGGACATCGAGCGCCGCCGTGCGGTGCTGGCCGAGACGCTGGACGAGATCGGGGTGCGGGTGCACCCGAAGACGATCATGGGGGACGCGAAGGCCAAGGTCGTGTCCAATGTGGATCACACGCTGGGGCGGGCGTACGTCCGTGTGAACAGCGTGGTCAGTGACGTCAAGGGCCAGTTCGTGGACGAGGACGGCTCGCCGCGGCTGGAGCGGGTCGTGCCGGTGGCGGTGCTGGTGGTGGGGGTCGTGGGGCTGCTGGCCCTGGGGACGCGGCGGCGTCGGCGTTGACCCCTCCCGCGTGCGTGCGTGGCGAAGACAGGTAGGTTTCAGGACGTGAGCGCCAAGAGAGTCCAGAACAGTTCCCAGCACGACAAGCTGCCCATCCGGATGCTGCACGACCGCGTACTCGTGCGGCAGGACACCAGTGAGGGGGAGCGGCGTTCCGGGGGCGGCATTCTCATTCCCGCGACGGCCGCGGTGGGCCGCCGGCTGGCCTGGGCCGAGGTGGTCGCGGTGGGGCAGAACGTACGGACCGTGGAGCCGGGCGACCGGGTGCTGTTCGACCCGGAGGACCGGGCGGAGGTCGAGGTGCGTGGTACCGCCTATGTGCTGATGCGGGAGCGCGATCTGCATGCCGTGGCCGCGGACCGCTTCGAGGGTTCCCAGGATTCGACCGGCCTGTACCTGTAGGTCTGTAGGTCTGTAGGGGGTGGTGATCGTGGTCGCCAGCCCCTACAGCCTTTTCGGCTACGGTGGTACGACCCCCCACGGGGCCCCGACGAGACGCGCCGTACCGGGGTGAAGGCAAAGACGACGCACCCCCGTTTCCGTTCGTGTCCCGGAGGTGCCTGTCATGGCCTGGGTTCTGCTGGTGGTCGCCGGTCTGCTGGAGGTCGGCTGGGCGGTCGGCATGAAGTACACCGACGGGTTCACCCGCCTGGTGCCCAGTGTGCTCACCGGCGCCGGCATCGTCGCGAGCATGCTGCTGCTGTCGTACGCGTCCCGCACCCTGCCGATCGGTACGGCGTACGGCGTGTGGGTGGGGATCGGCGCGGCCGGTGCGGCGGTGGTGGGCATGGTGGTGCTGGGGGAGCCGGTGACCGCCGCGCGGATCTTCTTCATCAGCCTGCTGCTGGTCGCCGTGGTGGGGCTGAAGGCGACCTCGGGTCACTGAGGGGGTGCGGGCCGCTCACCAGACCCGGCGGGCGTTCTGGGTGAGGGCGCCGGTGAGACCGCCCGGGTACGTCGCGTCGTCGCCGCCGGAGTCGTCGTCGCCGGTGGCGCCGTCGGTCGCTCCCTCGTCGTCGCCGGTTCCGGTGCCGCCCGTGGGGTCACCGGTGGCGGTGCCTTCAAGCTGACCGCCGGTCGGTCCGTCCGGCGTCGGCTTCCCGGTGCCGTCCGGGGTGCGGCTTGCGGTGTCCTCGTCGGCGTCCGGTGCCCTGCTGCTGTCGTAGGTCGGGTCGCCGGTGGAGGAGCGGCCGGTGCTTTCGTCGGAGGGCGGCTGGCTTTCCCAGGCGCCCGGCTGGAGCCGGAGGCTGAACGCCTGGGCGGGCGTGCCCTTCAGGGCCTCGCGGGTGTACTCGCCCCAGATCTCCGCGGGCGCGCCGCCGCCGTTCATCCGGGGCAGGCCGAGGGCGCCGTAGAGGGACTTGTGACCGGCGGTGACGGGGTCCTGGCCCATGACGGCGACGACGGTGGCGAGGTCGGGGGTGTAGCCGGCGAACCAGGCGGCAGTGTCCTCCTCGGCGGTGCCGGTCTTGCCGGCGGCGGGTCGGCCGGCGGTCCCGGCGGCGGTGGCGGTGCCCTTCTCGACGACGCCCTTGAGTACGGAGGTGGTGGTGTCGGCGGCCTGGCGGCTGACGGCCTGCCGGGTGTGCCGTGCGGGCAGTTCCAGGGTCTCCTGGCCGCGGGTGATCTTCTCGATCAGCGTGTAGTCGGCGCGCTTGCCGTGGTTGGCGAGGGTGGCGTACGCCTTGGCCATGTCGAGGACGCTGGCGGTTGCGACGCCGAGGGCGATGGACGGCCCGGCGTCGTCGAGGCTGGGGGTGTCCTTGGCGAGGCCCAGGTCGATGGCGGTCTGCCGCACCTTGTCGGGGCCGACGTCGACGGCCATCTGCGCGTACACGGCGTTGACGGACTTGTCGGTGGCCTCGCTGACGGTGATGTCGCCGTAGTCGCGGTGGTCCTCGTTCTCCGGGGCGTAGCGGTTGCCGGGCCAGCCCTGGACGGGGCGTTTGCTGGTGCCGTCGTAGTGGGTGTTGGGTGTGATGCGGTGGCCGTCCTGGGTGCGGGACTTGTTCTCGACGGCGGCGGTGAACACGAACGGCTTGAACGAGGAGCCGACCTGGAAGTCCCGGCGGGTGGCGTTGGGGGTGTACTGCTTGACGTAGTCGATGCCGTTGTACATCGCGACGATCTTGCCGGTCTTGGGTTCGATCGAGGCGCCGCCGGCGCGGACGTAGGTGTCGACCGTGCGGTTCTGCGTGTCGAGCCGGTCGATCAGCTTGTCGTTGACGGCGTCGACGAAGGCGTCCTGCTTGTCCTTCTGCAGGGTGGTGGTGATGCGGTAGCCGCCGGAGTCGAGGGTGGCCTCGTCGAGGATGCGCTGGTCGGCCAGGTATTTCTTGACGATGTTCACGATGTAGCCGCGCTGCCCGGACATGCTGGTGGAGAGGGTGGTCTCCTTGGGCATCGGGAACGTCATCCCGGCGCGTTCGCCCTCGCTCAGCCACCCCTCGTCGACCATGCCGTCCAGGACGTAGTTCCAGCGGTTCTCGACCATGGCGCGGTTCTCGGGGTGGGTGATGACGTCGTACTGGCTGGGCGCGTTGACGAGGGCGGCGAGGTAGGCGGCGCGGCCGGCGTCGAGTTGGGAGGCGTCGATGTCGTAGTAGGCGTGGGCGGCGGCCTGGATGCCGTAGGCGCCGCGGCCGAAGAAGCTGGTGTTGAGGTAGCCCTCGAGGATCTGGTCCTTGCTCTGGTTCCGGTCGAGTTTGATGGCGATGAAGAACTCCTTCACCTTGCGGGTGACGGTCTGCTCCTGGCGCAGGTAGTAGTTCTTCACGTACTGCTGGGTGATGGTGGAGCCGGACTGTTTGCCCTTGCCGGTGAGGGTGTTCCAGGCGCCGCGGATCATGGCCATGGGGTCGACGGCGGGCTCGGTGTAGAAGTCGCGGTCCTCGGCGGCGAGCACGGCGTGCTGGGCGGGCTTGGAGATCTGGGAGAGGGTGACGTTCTCCCGGTTGACCTCACCGTCGCGGGCGATGACGGAGCCGTCGGCGTAGAGGTAGACGTTTGCCTGCTGGGTGGCGAGGGCGTTGGCGGCGGGGATCTGCACGAGGTAGTAGCCGAGGAAGAAGCCGCCGACGATCAGGAGGCCGGTGATGAGGAAGGCGGCGGCCACCATGCGCCAGGTGGGGATCAGCCGGCGCCATCCGGTGCGTTTGGCTCTGCCCTTGTCCTCCGCGCTGCCTTCCGCGCTGCCTTCCGCGCTGCCTTCCGCGCTGTCTTCCGCGCTGTCTTCCGCGCTGTCTTCCGCGCTGTCTTCCGCCTCCGCCTCGGGGGTGTCCGCCGCCTGAGGGTCTTTCGGTGCCCAGCCGGGCTGGGGCCGCTGCGGCTGCGGGTCGTCGCTCATGTCGTGCACGGACTCCTGTTTCGCCTCGTTCGTTCCCGTACGCCGGGTGCGTTCCTCTTATTCAAGACTGTCCCATCCGGCGACGCCTTCCGCGGCGGCGGCGCGCGTCGCGCACACTTGCGGCTTCTCACACGCATGGCCCTGCCGGGCAGCCCGGCCGATATTGCGTGGCAGGCGGACCGGCGCGCGCATTAGGCTCCTGCGCTTCGGTGCCGGGTACGGAAGGAAGGGGCGGGCGTGGGCTCGTGGCGCGTGTACCCGGCCGTCGCGGCGGGGGGCTTCAGGCGGTACGCGACCTACCGGGTGGCCACGGCCGCGGGGGTGTTCACGAACACCGTCTTCGGCCTGATCCTGGTCTACACGTACCTCGCGCTGTGGGAGGCCCGGCCGGGTCTCGGCGGGTACGACCAGGCGCAGGCGGTCACCTATGTGTGGCTGGGGCAGGCGCTGTTCGCGATGCTCGCCGTCCAGGGCGGCGGGTTCGAGGTCGAGCTGATGGAACGCATCCGTACGGGTGAGATCGCGGTCGATCTGTACCGGCCGGTCGATCTCCAGCTGTGGTGGCTGGCGAACGACCTGGGGCGGGCGGTGTTCCAGCTGCTGGGTCGGGGCGTGGTCCCGTTCGTCGTCGGTGCGCTGCTCTTCCCGACGGCGCTGCCCGAAGAGGCCGCCGTGTGGGGTGCGTTCCTGCTCGCGCTGCTGCTGGCGATGCTCGTCAGTTTCGCCATCCGCTATCTGTTCGCGCTGAGCGCGTTCTGGCTGCTGGACGGCCAGGGTGTCGCGCAGGCCCTGATGGTGACGGGACTCTTCTGCTCGGGCATGACGCTGCCGCTGAACGCCTTTCCCGGTTCCATGGGTGAGGTCGTCCAGGCGCTGCCGTGGGCGGCGCAGCTCCAGGTGCCGGCGGACGTGCTGATGGGGGAGACCGCTCCCCTGGGGGCGTACGCCTTCCAGGCGGCGTGGGCGGTGGCGCTGCTGGCGGTGGGCCGGCTGGTGCAGTCGGCGGCGACGCGGCGGGTGGTGGTGCAGGGTGGCTGAGGCACCGCCGTACACGCTTCCTCCCGCGCGTTCGCGGGTGACCGAGGGACTGCGGGCCTACCGGATGATCGCCGGGATGTGGATCCGCTCCACCCTGGCCTACCGTGCCTCCTTCGTCCTGACGGTGTGCGGCAACCTGATGCTGACCGGGCTGGACTTCGTGGCGATCCTGCTGATGTTCTCGCAGGTCGACGCGCTCGGCGGCTGGACGCTGACCGAAGTCGCCCTGCTGTACGGCCTTTCCTCCACCTCGTTCGGTATCGCCCAGCTGGCGTTCGGTTCGGTGGCTTCCCTGGGGGGCCGGGTGCGCGACGGCTCGTTCGACACGCTGCTGGTGCGGCCCGCGCCGGTGCTCGCCCAGGTCGCCGCGGACCGCTTCGCGCTGCGCCGGCTGGGCCGGGGCATCCAGGGCGCGGCGGTGCTGGGCTGGGCGCTGGTGGCGGCGGACGTCGACTGGACGGTGGTCAAGGTGCTGCTGGTCCCGGTGACACTGGTCTGCGGCGCGGTGATCTTCGGTTCGCTGTTCGTGGCGGGCGGCGCCTTCCAGTTCCTGGCGCAGGACGCCGCGGAGGTGCAGAACGCGTTCACGTACGGCGGCACGACGCTGTTGCAGTACCCGCCGACGGTGTTCGGCCGGGACCTGGTGCGCGGGGTGACGTTCGTGCTGCCGCTCGCCTTCGTCAACTGGGTGCCGGCGGCCCATCTGCTGGGGCGTACCTACCCGCTGGGGCTGCCGGACGGGTCGGCCTTCGCGGCGCCGCTGGTGGCGGTGGTGTGCGCGGCACTGGCGGGGGCGGCGTGGCGGGCCGGGCTGAGGTCGTATCGGAGCACGGGGAGTTAGGGGCCGTCATGGCGGAGGCGTTCATCGAACTGGACCACGTCGAGAAGGTCTTCGAGGTGCGCAGGAAGACCGGTTTCCTGAAACGGGAACGGCGGCAGGTGCGCGCCGTGGACGCGCTCTCCTTCACGGTGGCGCGCGGGGAGATGGTGGGCTACATCGGCCCCAACGGCGCGGGCAAGTCGACGACGATCAAGATGCTGACCGGGATTCTCACCCCCAGCGCCGGCCGGCTGAGGGTGGCGGGGATCGACCCCTCGCGGGAGCGGACGCGGCTCGCGCACCGTATGGGGGTGGTGTTCGGGCAGCGTACGACGCTGTGGTGGGACCTCCCCCTCATCGACTCCTACCGGCTGATGCACCGTATGTACCGCATCCCCGACGCGCGGTACCGCGAGAACCTGGACCGGCTGGTCGAACTCCTCGACCTGGGCGAATTGCTCGACGTGCCGGTACGGCAGCTGTCGCTCGGCCAGCGGATGCGCGGGGACATCGCGGCGGCGCTGCTGCACGACCCGGAGGTGCTGTATCTCGACGAGCCGACGATCGGGCTGGACGTCATCTCCAAGACCAAGGTGCGGGACTTCCTGCGGCAGTTGAACGCCGACCGTGCCACCACGGTGCTGCTGACGACGCACGACCTGCAGGACATCGAGCAGTTGTGCTCCCGGGTGATGGTCATCGACCACGGCCGCCTGGTGTACGACGGTGCGCTGGCCGGGCTGCACGAGGCGGGGGAGAGCGAGCGGACCCTCGTGGTCGACCTGGAGCGGGAACTCCCGCCGATCGAGGCACCGGCCCCCGCGCGGGTGGTACGGGTGGAGGGTCCGCGGCAGTGGCTGGCGTTCCCGGCGTCGGAGTCGGCGGCGGGACTGGTGGCCCAGGTCGCCGCCCGGTACCCGCTGGTCGACCTGTCGGTCCGGGAGCCGGACATCGAGGCGGTGATCGCGAGGATGTACACCGACCGCGGCGGGATGCCCGTCTCCGAGCCCTCATAGCGGTGTGACGGAGACAACTCGTAGGCTGCGGGGTATGACCGACGACGCAGCCGCACCGGACCTTCGTGCATCGGACGCCGACCGTGAACGGGTCGCCGACATCCTGCGGGACGCCCTCGCGGAGGGCCGCCTGGACATGGAGGAGTTCGGGGAGCGGCTGGACGCGACCTACGCGGCGCGCACATACGGGGAACTGGCGCCGATCACCCGCGATCTGCCGGGCCCGGGTACGACCGCCGCACCCGCCGTCTCCCTGACGAAGGACGCGCAGCCGGCCGGCGACTGGGCGGGCCGGATCGTCGGCGAGGGCGACGCGGGGACGTCGACGTGGGCGGTGGCCGTGATGTCGGGCTTCCAGCGCAAGGGCCGCTGGACGGCCCCGCGCCGCTTCAACTGCTTCGCCTTCTGGGGCGGCGGCGAGATCGATCTGCGCGAGGCGTACTTCGCGGACCGCGAGATCGTGATCAACGCGGTCGCGATCATGGGCGGGGTGGACATCATCGTTCCGCCGGGCGTCGAGGTCGTCGTGCGCGGCGTCGGCATCATGGGCGGCTTCGACCACCGCGAGGAGGGCGTCCCCGGCGACCCCGGCGCCCCCAGGGTGATCGTCACAGGCCTGGCCTTCTGGGGCGGCGTAGGCGTCCACCGCAAACTCCCCCACGCAGAAAAGCAACGCCTACGCGAGGAACGCCGTCGGGAGAAGCTGGAACGCAAGGAGCAACGCCACCGGGAACTGGACGCATCCGCCCAGAACCACCTGAACCCCCACGACGACCACTTGAGGAAGCACACCCCTCGCACCCCCGAGGACCACTGAGCGCCTTCCCGCCCAGCCCAGTCTTCTCGCCGGCCACGGCATTCCGGCGCACCCCGGCCTTCCCGCCCAGCCCCGGCCTACCCCAGCGCTCCCGCCCACCCTCGTCTTCTCGCCGACCCGGGCATTCCGGCCTACCCGCAGCCTCCCCACCCACCCCGGCCCACCCGCCCACCCCGGTACGGCCAATTCCAGCCCCTCCGGCGTTTGAGGAGCGGGGGTCCGGGGGCAGCGCCCCCGGGGCCGGGACGGGAAGGGGCGGCGGGGGCGAAAAACCTGGCCCGGTGCAACCCAGCTTCACGCCCGCAGCCACTCCGTAACCACCACACCCTCACCGGT
>NZ_JBFAWL010000037.1:0-36782 GCF_040680275.1 Streptomyces sp. NPDC052079 | reverse complement strand
CGGGAGTCCTCCCGGACGGGGCGGTCGTCGGTGAAGCAGGAACCCCAGCGGGCGACCGCTGGAATCCCTCGCCTTTAGGCGGGGGAGGAAGTCAACGTCTTCGATCAGCGAGGCCACGGAGGATCGACGCTGGGTGCGGACGGTGTCGGCTCCGGCCCCATGGCGCAGGACTATCTGGCGGTCCTTGAGCACTTCGACGTACGCGACGCAGTGCTCGTCGGGCATTCCATGGGCGGGTTCCTCGCGCTTCGTGCCGTGCTCGACCATCCGGCCGTCGCCCGGCGGTTGCGCGGCCTGGTGCTGTTCGCGACCTGGGCAGGCCGCATCTACGACGGGGCACCGCACAACCGGCTGCAGATCCCGCTGCTGGAGATGGGCATCCTTCAGTGGCTGGCCCGCACCCGCACGGGCGGAATCCTCTTCGGAGCCGCCCAGTGCGGCAAACGCCCCTCTCCCGCGATGATCGAGGTTTTCCTCGAGGTCTTCCTGCAGCAGGCCCATGCCGCCCTCGTGCCGATCGTGCGGGCGTTCGCCCAAGAAGACCGCTATCCACGCCTGGCCGAGATCGCGGTCCCCACCGTGGTCATGGTCGGCTCGGCCGATCGCAGCACACCGCCCAGCCACGCCCGGCGCCTGACCGCCGGCATACCGGGCGCACGACTGATCACCGTGCCGGACGCCGGACACCTGTTGAACTGGGAGGCCCCCACGCCCTGGTACGGGCCGTCAGCTCCCTGCACGAGGCTCGGTGACCCCTGACGCCAAGCGGCGTCCGCGCCACTATGCGCCGCTGTGACGGGAAGTGCGGGGTCGGTTCTCGGCAGGAGGCGAACCCGCTCGGGCAATTGGCCGGTAGCACGGTGTCATCCGCCCTCCGATGCGGCTTAGGTAAAGGGGTCGAGTAGCCGTGTCGGGTGAGGGGGGACAGGTGTACGACTACATCATCGTGGGTGCCGGATCAGCGGGGTGCGTGTTGGCGTGCCGGCTCAGCGAGGACGAGAGCACCCGCGTTCTGCTCATCGAGGCGGGACCCGTGGACGACGCCCCTGAGATCCACATTCCGGCAGCGTTCAGCAAGCTCTTCCAGACCAAGTACGACTGGAGTTACCTCACCGAGTGCGAACCGGGACTGGACGGCCGCCGTCGCTATCTGCCCCGAGGCCGGATGCTCGGCGGTTGCTCGTCCATGAACGCGATGATCTACATACGTGGCAATCGCCGTGACTACGACGCCTGGGCGGCCGGCGGCGCCGATGGGTGGAGCTGGGAGGACGTCCTGCCTTACTTTCTTCGCGCCGAAGACTTCAGGGGCGCCCTGTCGCCCTGGCACTCCACCGGCGGGCCCCTCACGGTCAGCGAGGGCCGTTCCCGGCATCCGTTGGCGGACGCCTATGTCGCGGCGGCACAGGAGGCGGGCCACCGCTACATGAGCGACTTCAACGGCCCCGAGCAGGACGGCGTCGGCTACTACCACCTCACCCAGCGCAACGGTCTGCGCTGCAGCACGGCCGACGCCTATCTGCGGCCGGCCCTGTCCCGGCCCAATCTCGAGGTGCTGACCGGCGTCCCGTGCACCCGCGTACTCCTGGACGGCGACCGTGCGACCGGTGTCGAGGTGGAACGGGACGGCGAACTGCTGTGCCTACGTGCCGAACGGGAGGTCGTGCTGTCGGCCGGTGCCTACAACTCGCCGCAGCTGCTCATGCTCTCCGGCATCGGCCCGGGCAGCGAACTCGCTTCCCACGCCATCACGCCCCGCGTCGACCTCCCCGTCGGGGAAAACCTGCAGGACCATCCGCATGTCGGTCTGTGCTATCTCACCGAGACCGAGTCGTTGTTCACCGCCGAGACACCGGAGAACGTCCGCCTGCTGGAGACCGAGGGGCGCGGTCCCCTCACCTCGAACGTCGGCGAGGCCGGCGGATTCCACCGCACCCGTGAGGGACTGGACGCCCCCGACATCCAGGTGCACGCCACCCCGGTGATGTTCCACGAGGAGGGCATCGGCCTCGTGGCCGACCACGCCTTCATGTTCGGCGCGGTCCTCCTCGCCCCCACGAGCCGGGGCAAGGTCTCCCTGCGGTCGGCCCTGCCCAGCGCCAAACCACGCGTGCTGCACAACTACCTGACCACCGAGGAGGATCGCGCCACGATGATCCGGGCACTGCGGATGTTGCTCGACATCGCCGCCCAGCCCAGCCTGGCCAAGCACCGGCGTGCCGACTTCCGCGTACCGCGCTCCACGGACGACGCCGGCCTGCTCGACTTCGCCCGGCGCGAGTTGCAGACCCTTTACCATCCGACGAGCAGCTGCTCCATCGGCCCCGTCGTGGATTCCCGGCTCAGGGTGCACGGCGTCAGCGGCCTGCGGGTGGTGGACGCCTCGGTGATGCCCACCGTGGTGCGGGGCAACACCAACGCCCCGACGATCATGATCGCGGAGAAGGGCGCAGACATGATCCGCGATCTTTGATCTCCGAGAGCCACAGCAAGCCTGGTCGCAGTGGCCGGCCGGACGTAGCCACCTGCCGGGACCGCTCCTTCTCTCCCCAGTACGGCCGCAGCGACGCCGACGCCAGACGACCGCCTCTCAGCCGCCGATCGTTCCCTGTCGCCAGGGCGCCGACAACAGGGCAGGAGCAGCACTCCGTTGGGCCCACCCAACCGCCCAAAGGACTGCCCTTTGAAGGCGTGCTGCGGTTCGCGTTCCCGCGTCCAAGCCTTACTCCGTGCACATGGCTGACCACCGTGGCCCGGGACGACCTGATCGAGCGGGCGGGCGTGTTGTCCTCCGTGAAGCTCAGCGAGGTTGAAGAAGCCCTCCGTGCCGCTGGAGAGAGGAGAGAGTGGACCCCGTAGCCACCGTGTGAGCCCGGTGGCCGCGTGGTTCTGCTTCAGGCCCTGCTCAGATCTTGCCCCTATGGGAGATCACTACAGCGCACATTGGGCCTGTGGTGGCCGCAGGTATAACCGGAGATTAATTGACTGGAAAAATCGGCTATTGACCGGTCAATTGGGTGGGGCTACATTTCTGGCCATGGCAGTCCCGGCGTACCTGCGGATCCGCAACGAGTTCGAGCAGCAGATCCGCTCTGGCACACTTCCTCCCGGTAGTCGGCTTCCCACGGAGGCCGAGCTCCAGGAGCTGTACTCGATCGGTCGCGCGACCGCGCAGCGAGTGCTGAGTGAGCTGGCGCAGGCCGGGCTGGTGGAGCGCCACCGGCGGCGGGGCACCTTCGTCACCGAGGGAGCTCGGCAGGAGAACCTGCTGCGTTTTGTCAACACGTCCCTGCCGGGGCCGAAGATTCTCGGGCGGCATGCGGTGGAATCTGCGTCGGTGGTCCAGGCCCGCGATGCCGGTCTGGAGATGCCGGGTGTGGCCAGCGACACGCCCGTGCATCAACTGCGACGGCTGAAGTTCGACGTCGACGACAACGTGATCGCCGTCGAGCTCTCCGTCATCCCGTTCTCATTGGCACCGCGACTGCAAGAGGAGGATCTCGGCCACCTGACGGTGCACGACTACTTTGCCCGCATGGGCATCCCCGCGGCCAAATCCCGCATCTACATCGATCCCATCGCGCTCGACGCCGCAACCGCGGCGCAGTTGCGCGTACCCGAGGGCCAGGCAGTGATCCGGCTGCGCCGGCTGACCTGGCTGACCGACGGAAAGCTCGCCGAAGCGAGGTGGGACATCACCCGCCCCGACCTCGTCGAGTTCTTTCTCGAACAGACTATTGAGCCCGCACCGGGCTCCTAGTTCCCTGAAGTCCGCCGGTTGATCCGACCGGTGCCCGCTCACCGAGGCTACGCAGCACACCGTCTGCTGGGGTCTTGTCGAGCCTTCACCCCACGCGCGGTTTTGTCCGCACGGGGCCATGGCCTTCCCGTGCAAGACGGGCCCGCGATCGAGATCGTGCAGCGCCACTTCGGCCGGCGCTTCTCCAGACGCAAGCCTCCACAGTGTGCCCGGAGCTGTCGTACTGCACGAGCGCGTAGTCGGTGCCCGGGAAGCGGGAGTCCACGAGCCTGCAACGTTGCGCCGATCATGCGAATCCACCAGGCCGGATTCCTGACCCATGCGCCGCGCATCGCCGACCTTCCGGGAACCGCCCGCTCGTCTGCGGTGTCTCAGCCCGCTGGGCCGATTCCGACCGCGCGATTTGGTCACCGTGGACCGATGCCGATCGCATACCCGGCGCGCCGCATGGCATTCGTCGACGGCCGAGTCGATCGCCGCGTACTCACCGCCGATGCCGGCCCCGGTGAGTTCATCCCGGCCCGCAACCGCGGACAGGTCGGCCTGGCCATCAACGGCAGCTACGGGGTGGGGGCCGCCGTCGGAGCTTGGGCGCACTCGCCCTGCTGAACACCGCCCGGTTCCCCGCGGACGTCGGCCTGCGGGTGGTTTTCGGCATCGGCGGCTTCCTCGGACTGGGGATCATGCCGGTCCGCCGATGCCCCGCCGGCCCGGGCCGGTCACTGACGGACCTGGCCACCTCATCCCGGTTGCCGTACTCGTCCGGGGGAAGGGCGCGAAGCGCCTTGACCCCTTCCTCGGGCGCTCCGGCATTCTCGGCGGCCTGGACAGTTCCTCTTCGCCCCGCAGAGAAGTCGACGTCCTGCAGCGCGTCCAGCACGTCCCCTACGCTTGTGGAAGACATGCCTCCTTCTCAGTTGTTGTCCCGGGGCACTTCGTACCGGCTCGTGCTCCCCGTGGCGTTCCCGGCAGAACCGGCTGAGGGCGACGTCGAAGCATTCCGGGGAGTCCTGTGCCCGGCGGCCGAATCCAGGGGAGATCACATGCCCGGCAATCTCGAACGTGCCGCACTGCGCGCCGCGGCTCAGGCCGCCGAGCAGATCCTGGCGAACACCGCCGAGCAGGCCGAGCAGGACGAGCAGGCCGAGCGGCAGTACCCGCAGGACCCGTCCGCCCAGCGCGTCGCCGAGGTCGGGACGCTCATCGGTGCGTTGAGGGCTCTGCTGGACGCGGTGCGCCCCTTCACCGAGGAAGGCGAAGAGGACGAGCGGTGACCGGCGCTTTCAGCACCGGCTGCCGGATTCGCGCCGGCATTTCGATCACCGTTTGGGGCAGTGCATGCGCGGTACCCGTGAGGGACTGCCGGATTGGAGGCGCCATGGACAGCGACGAGTTCATCCGGCTCGTCAGCCGGCGGGCCCACGTACCCGAGGAGCAGGCCAGGGAACTGACCCGGGCCACGATGCTGACGCTGGCCGAGCGGATCACCGGCGGCGAGGCCAAGCACTTGGCCGGCGTCCTGCCCGCCGAGATCGCCCCGCCCCTGGTCCCACCGGAGGATGTCGCCCAGAAATTCGGCGTTGCCGAGTTCGTCCGGCGAGTGGGTGAACGTGCGGGCGTTGATGAGACCGTGGCGCGCAGGGGCGTTGCGGCGGTTTTCATGACTCTGGGAGAGGCCGTCCCCGGCACGGAGTTCCAGGACATGATGTCGCAACTGCCGAACGAGTTCCAGAACATCTAGCGTCGGACATCCCGGCGCCCGGAACACGGCGGCGCGCACGCCGTGAGAATCGCTCGCAAGCGCTTGTTTGACATCCACCGGGCCGGTGGGAGGCTGGAAGAAGCGGTGGCGCGGCATGTGCGCCTTCCCGGTGCCGCATTCAAGGGCCCGGCGCCCATGGTCGGCTTGCCATGCCTGTCGCGTGGTGTGACGCGAGTTCCACCGACTTTACGGACCCGGCATGAGTACTCATCACCGCCCCGCGGCCGGGGCTGAAGTACATGGGCGACATCACCTACCTGCCCCTGGAGGACGGGGAGTTCCTCTACTTGGCGACCGTGCTGGACTGCTTCGGCCGCAAGGTCGTCGGCTGGTCGATCGCCGACCACATGCGCACCGACCTGGTCGTCGACGCCCTGCGGATGGCCGCCCGCACCCGCGGCGGCCTGGACGGGGCCGTGTCCCACTCCGATCACGGGTCCCAGTACCTCTCCCGGGCCTTCGCCGACCTCTGCGACCAGCTCGGGATCACCCAGTCGATGGGCGCCATCGGCAGCAGCGCGGACAACGCCGCCTGCGAAAGCTTGCGGAGCAAGCTCAGGCTCGTGTGACAAGGCATGTGCGGTGTGGGAGCGAACCGGTGATCGGTGGCCTCGGCACCCCGGAGTCGCGATACCGGTGCGCTCCCCCTTCAACGGGTCAGTAGACCGAACCTTCGATGAAGGCCGCTCGAATCGAGCCGACGTGCGAGCCGAGCAGTCCCAGGGACTCCGCGGTCCTGCCCTCGGCGACGAAGTCACGTCCGCACAAGGTGTTGCTCAGGGCGATGAACGAGTCGGTCAGGGGCATGGAGAGGCCGATCTGGGCGGCCAGCGAGCTCCAGATGACCAGCCCGAACGGAACGTCCTCGGTGAAGTAGCGGTGGTTGACCGAGTCCGGTTCGGGGAAGGACTGCCGACCGTATCCCTGCACGATCCGTTCGACGAGCGTGCCCTCGGTGACGTCGTAGGCACTGGCGAGGAAGTCCCAGAAACTGGTCGCCTCTACTCCCAGTGCGTGGGCCAGGCTGAGGCGCTCTCGGTCGAGTGCGTCGATGACCTCGGCGATGCGGGGCGTCACCAGGGTGTGCTGCGGGCGGCGGTCGGAGTCCTCGACCGTCTTGAAGTTCAGCACGGCCGGCGGCACATGGTAGATGGGGTTGCAGTTGAAGAGCCCGACAGCCAGCGCGTCCTTACCCGACACGTAGCGCTCACCGAAGTATGTGCCCAGGATCGCCAGGGCCTCAGGGGTGTCCGTGCTGGGTACGGCGGCCAAGGGGACGGAGTTCTTGATCGCCCCGATGTAGACGTGGGCGGGCTTGCGCAGGCGGCAGGTGTAGAGACTGGTCGGTGTCTCCGCTATGAGGCAGCGCTTGCGGCCGGCGAGCGCGAACATGCGGGCGAGTTCGACGCCGCTGCCCAGCACCCCGGGCTGGATCAGAACGAGCTGGGAGGGTTCCAGCACGGCCGCGAGCTCATTCGAGATGAAGGCGTGCGCGAAGGCCGGCGCGGCGACGATGACGGCCTGCGCGCCGTCGACGGCTTCCTTCAGGTCGGTGGTGAGCACGGCGGGCTTACCGTGGCCCTCCACCTCGCCGACCAGGTCGATGCCGCCGCCATTGGCCTTGATCGGTTCGAGATCGTGGCCCCACCTGTCGAAGAGCCGCACGTCGTGGCCTTGGAGCGACATGTGGCCGGCGATGGCCTGACCGACATTCCCTGCACCGATGATGGCGATACTACCCATTTAGTGGGTTCTCTCTTTCTGATTAGGTTTGCACGGATCCTCGGCTCTGCCGAGGCTCGGATTGCGCAGGGGCTGCTGAGGTGGTGAGAGCCGCCCTGCGGTCGTCGGACGCCAGCTGCTTGACAGGGGTCCGTGGGCGGTCGGCCCGACGGGCTTATCTGACGGGGACGCCTGGTCCGAGGGGGATTCCGAGGGTGTACCAGAGGGCGAAGAAGGCCGACCACGAGATGAGCACGGTGAGTCCGATGGGAACCGTGAAGGACAGCACGGTGCCGATGCCGGCGCCTTTGCGGAACTGCTGGACGAAGCCCAGGGCCAGGACGAACCAGGCGTTCATCGGAGTGGGGTTGGTCACCGAGTCGCCGATCGCGAAGGCGACCATGGCGGCCTGCGGAGCGAGCCCGATGTACATCGCCAGGGGGATGATCACCGGGGCGAGGATGGACCACATGGCCGAGCCGCTGCTGATGATGATGTTGAGGCCGCTGATGGCCACCGCGAGCACCAGCAGGAGGACGAGGTGGGGCGCGTCCAGCGACTTGAGGAGATCGGCACCCTCGACGGTGATCACGGAGCCGATACCGGTCCAGGTGAAGTAGGCGAGGAACTGCGAGACCACGAAGAAGAGAACGATCACCGGGGCGATAGACCGGATGCCGTCCGCCATGACGGACGGAACGGACGACAGGGTCGGGATCGTGCCCATCTGCCTGCCGTACACGATCCCGAGGAGCGCGAACAGCAGCGCGATGAACACTGCGATGTTCGCCACGACCACGGACTGGACGATGCTGCCGCCCTCACCGAGGAACGGGGATCCCGGCAACAGGAGCGCGGCCACTGCCAGGACGTAGCCCACCAGCACCGCGGCGGATACCTTCATGGCCCGCTTCTCAACGGCCGTCAGCACGATCGCGTTCGGGGCACCGGTGTGCTCGCCGGTGCCGTCGTGGTGGGCGTTGAAGATTTTGTTGCAGGCGGCCTCGTCCTCGCGATTCGGCATGAACTCCGGTCGCTTCGCCAGGACCAGGTCGACGGTGAGGGCGATGACAGCGGCGAGGAACACCGAGGACGCCGCGGTGAAGAAGTAGGTGGCGACCGGTGTGATGACGTAGTGAGGATCGACGGTGTGCGCGGCCGCGGTTGCGAGCGAGGAACGGATGGCGTCGGACGGTGTGACGAGGGGGCTGGCATTGAATCCGATCGCCGTCGACGCGTACGCGACCAGAAGGCCCAGCAGCGGGCTGCGCCCCGCGCTCCGATAGGCCAGCGCGCCGAGCGGGATCATCACGATGTAGGCCGAGTCGCTCATGACGTGCGCGGTCATGGCACTCAACGCGATGGAGAAGGTCAGCCAGCGAGTGGGCATCCGGCCGATCGTGACGCGCAACAGAGCGGTGAGCAGACCGCTGCGCTCCGTAACACTGACGCCGAGCAGCACCATTACCAGAACCGCCAGGGGTGGGAACCCGGCGAAGTTGTCCAGGACGGACTCGGCCGCGAACTTGGCCCCCGCCGTAGAGAGCAGGTTCTTCACCGCGACGGCGTCGCCCGTTGAAGGCAGCGTGACGGACACGTGGGCTGCGGCCAGCACCGCGCTCGTCACGGCGAGGACCGCTGCCAGAATCCAGAACAACCAGAATGGATGGGGCAGTTTGTTTCCTGCTCGCTCGATGGCGCTGAGCACCCGAAACAGTCGTTTATCGGAGCCGTCGGCGACCGGTCTGCTGCTCGCAGTTTGAGTCATCTCTGAGGCCTTTCGAGTCGATAGCGCTGGAGCGGTGAGGGCGAATGGGGATGATCTCTCCGACTCGCGCGTCGGACGGCTGCTGGTGCATCCTTGCGGCGAAGGCGACGACGAATCGCCTGGGCCATCAGGGCGAAGATCTGCGTGTGAAACTGCGTCAGGGAAATGTGGACGCGGCTGGGCTCTAATCGGGCCGGGCGGCGCGACGGCCGGGCAGGTTCATCGGGGAAAGCTGTTGGTGAAGGCACCCATCTGACCTGCTGTGGGGGCTCAAGCAGATGGGCATGATCGGCCGAGGCCATGCGCCGACCAACCCGGCGCGGTCGATCTGTGCAACGGCAGCACGCAGGAGATCACCCACGCCGCTGATGCCCGGGCCTCTGGCACGGGGCGGGCGGCTCCGGTGCCTCGTAAGGGCGACGGCAGCTGTCATACGGCGAACGGGTAGGTCTCGGGAACCTCGCCTTCCTGCCACTCGGCCGTGCGCTCCAGGGGTTCGACTGCCCGCGTCTCATCGATGTGGATGACGCCGTCGAACTGGTCCGACACGCGCGCGTGGAAGTAGTGGCTCTGCCGTTCGGTCTGCGGCCGGTAGATGACGCCGATCGCCCGTTCGAGGCGCGCCTTGCGCAGCGTGTCGGCGGCCAGGGGCGTCCGGTTGAACGGAAGCAGGAACTCCTTCTCGCCGACCTGGTGGAACATGTCCTCGACGCTGTCAACGAGTGCCGGGCGCACCGCCTTGCGCATGGCCGGCCCTCCCCAGTCGTCCGCGGCTGTCACCGTGCCGGTGTAGGTGGTGAAGCCCAGCAGGCAGCAGTTCTCAGGGTGCGCCTGCCGCACCAACTGGCCGACGTTGAACTCGCCGCGGAGCGCGGCTTCCGTGCTCCGGGCATCCCCGAGGTGGGAGTTGTGCTCCCACACGACGATCTTGGCGGGGCTGCTCCGCTGGTGGCTGAGATGCACGGCGAGCGCCTCCAGGGTCTCCACCATGTGGCGGTCACGCAGGTTCCAGGACGACACCTGCCCGCCGAACATCGTCCGGTAGTACTCGGCCGCGTTCTTGACCGTGCGCGCGTTCTGTTCGGCATAGAACTGGTCGTCCTCGGCGAGCAGTCCGTCCCGTCGTGCGTAGTCCACCGCATGGCGCTGCAGCTCGACGAGTTGGTCCACGACCTGCTGCTCGCAGGTCTCACCCGCTCCGAAGGCGGCCTCGAACCCCCAGGCCTGGGCGTCGCCGTCGGTGTTGTAGTGATCGAAGCAGGCGTAGCGCTCGCGGGCCCGCTTCGCCGCCTCCGGATCGACGCGGTCCAGGTAGTTGATGACTTCCTCGATCGAGCGGTACAGGCTGTAGAGGTCGAGACCGTAGAAGCCCGCTTTCGCGTGCTCGCCGCCGGAGACCCGGTCGTTGTGTTCCCGCAGCCATCCCACAAAGTCCAGCACCGCAGTGTTCCGCCACATCCAGGTGGGGAACCGCTCAAAGTCGCGCAGTGACTCCTCGGCCGTGACGTCGTCGCTGTGGTCCCGGACATAGCGGTTGACCCGGTAGGCGTCGGGCCAGTCGGCCTCGGCCGCGACCGCGCAGAAGCCCTTCTCCTCGATCAGCCGCTGCGTCATGCGGGCGCGCGCCTGGTAGAAGTCGTGCGTGCCGTGTGAGGCCTCGCCGATCAACACGAAGTGCGCGTCGCCCACCAGGTCGAACAGTGCCTCGTCGCTGGGTATGCCGTCCTCGACGGGGAACGCCTCGGCGCTGATGAGAGCGACCTCGTTCACCCCCTCCTCGGCCGGCTCCGCGGGCCTGCTCGCCGCCCGGCGCAGCAGCTCCCGCACTTCCTCGTCCGTGACCTGGCGGAAGTCCCAGTAGGACTCGCCGACGGCGAAGAACGGCGACGGGGTGGTGGCGCAGACGACGTCGTCGACCATGTCGGCCAGCTCGCGGCAGGTCGACTCGGGGGCGGCAGGCACCGCGGCGACGATCCGCGCCGGCCGGTGGCGGCGCAGGGCCTGGATCGCGGCGCGCATGCTGGCCCCGGTGGCAAGGCCGTCGTCGACGAGGATCACCGTGCGGCCCTCCAGCTCGGGCGCGAGCCGTCCCTCCCGGTAGGTCTGCTCCTGGCGCAGCAGCTCCCGGGCCTCCCGCTCGACCGCGCTGCGCAGCGTGCCCGGCAGGAGGCCCAGGCCCCGGACGACGTCCTCGTTGAGCACCACCACTCCGCCGTCCGCGATGGCTCCCATCGCCACCTCCTCCTGACCGGGCACGCCGAGCTTGCGGACCAGGAAAATGTCGAGTGGGGCATCCAGGGCCGTGGCGACCTCGTACGCCACCGGAACGCCGCCGCGCGGCAGGCCCAGCACGATCACATCGGGATCGCCGCGGTAGCGTTCCAGGAGCTTGGCGAGGACCCGGCCGGCATCTGCTCGATCACTGAACAGGCGGTTCGACATGGGTCAGCTCCTCGCGGTGTGCGGTGCGTGACCGAGGCCGGGTTCCGATGCGCGGCTCCCGCGACCACGGCGAGGGATGCACGGCTTTCGTCGTCGTTGTTGAGATCATCCCCGCGTGCCCGGCGGGTCGCACGAACCGGCCCCAGTCGATGGGAGAGGTTCGACCTTTTCGCTGTTTCACCGACAGCGGCTCGTGTACGACGAATCTGTGCCCATCATACGTCCGGCGCCACAGGCCGGGCCGGTCACGCGGCACCCGCCGTGGCCGGATGCGGGGCGCACCGGTCGCCACCCGGTCACCGGCCCCGATCAACCTGGTGAGCGCAGGCCACCTGTCGGCATCGTGCGCCGCCGGGACCACGACGCCTCGTCAGCCGAACCACCGCTGCGATCGGCCACCGCGGGCGCCGGCGTCCTACCGGCCCGCGGCAGCGGTCTCCGCGGCCGGGTGTCCGGCTCGGTCTGCTGTTCCTTGAATCCCATGCCGAGAGGGCGGCCGAGTCCCAGGACGTCTTCGTCCACCCGCTGCAGATGACGCAGTGCCACCTGAGTGAACGCTTCCTTGTGGTTCGCGGGTGATGATGTCTGGTGGTCGGGGCCGTAACCCTTTCTGTCAAAATAAGTCGAGTCAGGCATACTGGGTGATTCATTGAGTCGAGGGCGGAGAAGGAGTAGTGCCCGGGTGGCCAGCAGGAACGACCACGGGACCCCTGATCCGCAGGTGGAGGCCCGCCCTGCTGCGGCGGGAGGGCCTGTACTCCTCGTTGATCACAACGTGCGGCAGCAGCGGGACAAGGGCGCCCTGGACGCACTCGCCGCGCCGGCCGGACGGCCGAAGGTGGACCCGCGGGACCGGGAGATCGCGAAGCTGAAGGCGGAGAAGGCCCGCCTGGAGGCCGACCTCGCCAAGGCCCGCACCGTCATCGAGGTCCAGGGAAAACTCTATGTGGGGGTGGCTGCTGAGCGCACGAGAGCGGACATGTGCTGTTGGAGCTCGTTTCGCAGGGCGTGATGCTGCGGTGTAGCGGCTTGCGTCAGCGCTGTCCGGGCCCGGTCTGTGGAGGCGTCTGGGAAGGCCACGGGTTGGGTGGAGCAGCGGGGGCAGGGGGTGTTTGCCCTGACCCGAAGGGCGCTGAGCCGAAGGGCGCCGCACCGGGGGGCGTTGGTGCGAACGGGGCCGGGACGGCTGACGGTGAAGCCTCGACCGAGCGTTCCTTGCGGGCCCCCACCGCGACGGAAACGCCCGCGATCTCCAGAGCGATCCCGGCCATACCGAGGAGGGTCGGAGTGTGCAGGCCGTCCTCGGTGCCGCAGATCTGCACCGGCTCCTGTCCTATTTTCGTGGCTCGGCACTGCCACCCTGTGGCGTCGTCCATGTCCCATAGGGCGGCATAGGCGAGTAGGGCGAAGCCGGAGAGCATCAGGGCGATCTGCAAGGTGCGGGCTATCGGTGACATGGTCAGTCACCATAGCGGTCAGGGTGGGATCTTCGGGCACTGTCACGTTGGCCGGCCGGGTGGGATGATCTTCCGGTTAAGCATGGTGGAGGGGTGGGGTCCGTGGGCGGTACGCCGCCGTCGTGCAAGGGGCACCGGTATCCGGTCGAGATCATCGCGCACTGCGTGTGGCTGTACTTCCGTTTCCCGCTGTCGTTCCGCGAGGTCGAGGAGCTGATGCTCGAGCGCGGCGTGATGGTCTTTCACGAGACCGTCCGCCGCTGGTGCGCCAAGTTCGGGCAGTGCTACGCCAACGGCCTGCGCCGCCGACAGCCCCGGCCCGCGGGCAAGTGGCACGTGGACGAGGTCTTCCTCAAGATCAACGGAGAGCAGAAGTATCTGAGGCGGGCCGTCGACGCCGATGGCAACGTGCTCGACATCCGAGTCGGAGTGGACCGCGCAGCGGCCGAACCTGGCCGACGAACCAGCCTGAGCAGCCCGACCAGCTCCACCTTTTCGGCCTGACGTCGGCCTTCGAGACCTGGTTGTGGTTTGAAGGCCGACGTCGTCGTGTGGGGTGCGAGTGGATGTCGTTGCGGCCCACGGGCCCGGGGAGGTCCCGGCGGAGACGGTGCCGGTGGCGCGGCAGCGCTCCCGAGGGGAAGCCTGGCACTCCGGCTGCTGGGCGAGTTGGGCCGCTGTTCCGCGACGAGGAGTTCACCCATCCCTTCCCCGCGCGCGGTCGGCCTGCCAGGCCGACGCTCGTGCCGGTGCCGCAGTTCCTGGATGGGCTGACCGATTCGGTGACCGGCGCGGCGCCGCGGTGAACTGCTGAGATCCCCGGCCGTGGTCCTGTCCACCCCCGTCCGTCAGACCCGGCCCGATCTCTTGCACCATTTCCCGGTGTTCGATGGGTGTTCGATGGGCATGTGTTCTAACCTCCTGACGATCCGTAATGGGGCGATGACCGCGTTGGCGAGGCGGTCGGCTGTGGCGTGCGCGAAGCCCGGCCGACTGGCCTTTGCCCGCATGGCAGAGGTGCTGCGCGTCATCCGAGCAGTCAGCGCGCCATGAAACGGCCCTGATGTGAAGGCGACACCTGCCCATGACCGAGCACGGAAACAACCCCAGCGGAGCGATGAGGCGAAGAACCGTCCTGCGTGGTGGTGGCGGCCTGCTCGCCACGGCCGCGGCGGGCCTGCTCCCGGGGTGCTCCGGGTCCGGTGGCGACGACTCGGGAGCCAGGACCCCGAAGAAGGGAGGCGTCCTGCGCGTCGGCTGCACCGGCGGCAGCGCAAAGGACACCCTCGACCCTCACAATCCCGTCATCTGGCCCGACCACGCACGGGCGGTGAACCTGTTCGAGCGGCTGTTCGTCCATGACGAGAGATACCGCGTCAAGCCCCTGCTCGCGGACTCGATGGAGCCGTCCAAGGACGGCAGGGCCTGGACGCTGAGGCTCCGTTCCGGGGTGGAGTTCCACAACGGCAAGACCCTGGATGCCGACGACGTCATCGCCTCCCTGCGCAGGATCGCGAACCCCAAGGCGCCCGCCGCCGGGGCCAGCAGCCTCGCCGTGGTCGACGTCGCGGACCTCAAGCGGATCGACTCCCTGACCGTGCGGATCCCGCTGAAGACTCCGTACGCCCTGCTGGAGGACCTGCTCGCGCAGACCGTCATGGCTGTCGTCCCGGCGGACTTCGACCTCAGGAAACCCATCGGCACCGGCCCGTTCGTCTACAAGTCCTTCACCCCCGGGGACGAGAGCGTCTTCACCAGGTTCGACAACTACTGGCGTCGCCCGGCCCATGTCGACCAACTGCACATCATCGACTTCCCCGACGACACGGCCAGGGTCAACGCGCTGCTCGGCCGGGAGATCGACGCCATGGACAACCTGCCGCTCGAGCAGATCGAGCTGGTCCGGGCCCAGGGCTGCAAGGTCCTGATCTCGGAGCCCGGGGCCTGGACCCCGCTCACCATGCGCCTGGATACCGGTCCCTTCGACGACGAGCGGGTCCGCCAGGCGATGCGGCTGATCGTCGACCGGCCGCAGATGGTCCGCCAGGTGCTCAGAGGACAGGGACGCATCGGCAACGACCTCTACGCACCCTTCGATCCGGCGTACAACCACGATCTGCCGCAGCGCGTCCAGGACCTCGACAAGGCCAGATTCCTGTTGAAAGCCGCCGGGCACGAGGGGCTCAACGTGGAGCTGGTCACCTCCAACGGCATCGGCATCGGCGCGGTCGAGACCGCGCAGCTCTTCGCCCAGCAGGCCAGGGGCGCCGGGGTGACGGTGCGGGTCCGCAAGACCGACTCCGCGACCTTCTACGGCGACAAGTACCTGAGCTGGCCGTTCGCCATGGACTACTGGTTCACGCGGAACTACCTGGCGCAGGTGGAACAGGGATCGATCAAGGGCGCCCCTTACAACGAAACGCACTGGAAGGACCCGGAGTTCGCCTCCCTCGTCAACCAGGCCCGCGGCCAGTTCGACGAGGGCAAGCGCAACGAACTGCTCAAGGCGGCCCAGAAGATCGAGTACGAGCGCGGCGGCTACATCGTCTGGGGCTTCAAGAACCAGGTCGACGCGTACGCGGCCGGGGTCGGCGGACTGGTCCCCACCCCCAGCCACCCCTTGTCCGACTACCGGTTCCGCGACTTCTCCGTCGACGGCTGAGGGCCGAAGCCGTGCACGGGCGCCGCCCGGCAGGGCAAAGACCGCCGCCCGAGCGCCGGGCTCCTCGAAGGCCCGGCCCCGGACCGGCCGGCACGCCCATCGTCACCGTTCTCTCTGCACGACGCTTGAACCCCACGGGCAAAAAGGCTGTAGTCTCCGCCCGTTCGGACAAGCGATACAGATCAGCACGGCAACTCACCCAGGCAACAGAGCAGCTTGCCCGTACGACATCGTTCCGGAGGCTTGGTGTCCCCGCACAAGGTGGAAGCAGCGGAACAGGCACGTCGGGGAGCGCGGGTTCGGCGAAGGGCCGACGTGTTCCTCGACCGCTGGCCGTTCCAGCGCAAGCTCAATGTGCTGGTGATCATCCCCGCCGCGGTGGTCGCCGCCATCCTCGCCTACGTCATCGCGGGCCAGGTCGCACAGGCGCAGTCAGCGGCGCGCACCGCGGCCCTCGTCCGCAGCAGCGAGCAGGTCGCCTCCCTCGTCGACGACCTGCACAGGGAGCATCAGCAGGCGATTCTGCTCTCGGTGCGCTACCAGGCCGCGGAGCCCGGTGGGCCCGCGCCGTCGCCGCGGGACTACCGCCGGGCCCAGTGGGCCGTCGACCGCCAGGTCGCCGAGGTCCGCTCCGCGTTCGGATCCCGCCTTCCCGCGGCGGAGAGCAGGGCGTTGCGGGCCGTCGCCGGGCTGACCGGGCTGCGCAAGACGGTCGAAAGCGCCTACCTCCCGGCCGACAGCATCGACCCGGCCTATAGCTCCATAGTGTCCAACCTCATCGACGGGCTCGGCCTCGGCGGATCCGCGGGCGGTGCGGTGTCGTCGCCCGAGAACGTCCTGGACACCCTGCTGCGCGCGGACGCCGCGCATGCCGCGTTCGAGACCGGTGTCTTCTCCGCCCAGACCGGCGACTCCAGCGCGCTCACGGAATTCACCGGCGCGGTGGGCAGCCTGCAGCTCTACAACCACCACGCCCAGCGCTTCAGCCGGATCGCCTCGGTGGCCCAGAGCGGTCGGCTGGCCCGGATCGAGCGCAACGCGCACCAGAACGCCATCCGGTCCGAGTTCGCGTCCCTCCAGTTCGATCCCTCCTCCCTGGAAGCCAGGGACCTCGACGAGGTGCGGGCGGCCGTCGACAAGGCCATCGCGGCGTATCCGACGTACGAGAAGCAGGCGTCCACCCGGCTGGAGATCACCCGGTCACTGATCCACCAGATCGCGGACGACGGCGACCGGGCCTCTTCCGAGGCCTGGTGGCGAGTGGGGTGGCTGCTGACCGCGGTGGTGCTGATCTTCGCCTTCTGGCTGCTGCTCTCCCTCCTGGTCCGGCGCTCCGTCGTGCGGCCCGTGCGGATGCTGACCGCCGCGGCCCAGCAGGTGGCCAGGGCGACCGGGCAGGAGCTCGCGCGGGTGGCGGACGACGAGGCCGAGGACGACGGCCGGCTCAGGCTGAACGCAGTCCCGGTGCGGGCACGCGACGAGATCGGCACGCTGGCGGAGGCGTTCAACGAGGTACAGGAGGCGGCCGCCGCCCTGCTGCAGCGCCAGGTGCTCAGCCGGCGCAATGTGGCGGAGATGTTCGGCAACGTCGGGAGACGCGTCGGCAACCTGACTGCGCGCCAGCTGGCGCTGATCGATGCGGTCGAGCGTGAGGAGACCGACCCCGCGCTGCTCGACCAGCTCTACCACATCGACCACCTGGCGGTGCGCCTGCAGCGCAATGCCGACAGTCTGATGCTGCTCGCAGGGCTGGCGGAGACCGCTCTCGAGGCCCGGCCGACGGCGCTGACCAACGTCGTACGGGGCGCGCTCGCCCAGATCGAGGAGTACCAGCGGATCCACCTGCGTGTGCTGGACGAGGTCACCGTCGCGCCCGACATCGTCGGCGATCTGACCCTTATGCTCGCCGAGCTGATGGAGAACGCGGTGGCGTTCTCCCCTGCCCAGAGCCCCGTCGAGGTGCGGGTGCGCTCCCAGGGCGAGGCGGCGGTGGTCGAGGTCGTCGACCACGGGCTCGGCATGAGCGCCGAGCGTCTGAAAGAGGAGAACGAGCGGCTGGTGCGCCGCGAGCGGCTCGACCTTGTCCCCACCAAGGTCCTCGGGCTCTTCGTGGTCGGCCGGATCGCCCGGCGCTGGGGCATCAGGGTCACGTTGACCGCGACGATGGGCGGTGGGGTCACCAGCAGGGTCTTCATCCCCTCGACGCTGCTCATGCCGTTGAGCCACGTGCCCGCGGTGTTCGCGGGCGAGGACTTTTCCTCGTCGGTCCTCCCCACCCGGAGTCGGCCCGTGGGGCCCGCCAAGCCCCCAGCGCTCACCGGGCCTGCCGTCACATCCGCCGTTCCCCAGCAGCATCCCCAGCCCTCGCGGCGAACCCCCGCGGATGGCGCACCGGGGGACAACACCGGGAAGGAGCCCGCACCGTTGCCGCGACGTGTCCCGCGGACCGCGCACACGGCCGATCCGCCGCCCGAAACCCGGTCCGCGAACACCGCCGAAAGGGCCGCAGCGCACGCGCAGGAACACCCGGATGACGAGGCACTCACCCCGGCACCGGCCGCGCCGCCGCTACGGCGCCGCGTGCGCGGCGCCACGCTCGAGAACGCCGCGGCGGCACGCCGGCCGACGCCGGCGTCGCGCCGGCCGCTCGACGCGGAGGCGGTCCGCTCCTCGATCGAAGAGTTCGAGGAGGCGGTGGCCCGGGCCGAGCGCGAGAGCGCGCAGCCGGGACAACAGCCGACTCGGATGCCGGCATCACCAGAATCCCCGGAGGGACCGGAAGGAGTGGGGCAGTGACCACGTCGACAGGTGGAACTCAATTCAACCCAGTGGAGCCCGTTGACCTGCGTGCCGCCGCAGAGGACTTCACCTGGCTGCTCAACCGATTCGCGACGGAGACCGCGGGCGTGGTGGATGCCATCGCCGTCTCCTCCGACGGTCTGCTGATAGCGGTCTCGCGGCTGTGCGACCACGCGGACTCCGAGCGTCTCGCGGCGATCGTCTCGGGAATCACCAGCCTGGCCGCCGGCGCTTCGGGCAACTACGGCCTCGGCGCTCTGAACAAGGTGATCATTGATCTGGAAGGAGGCCATCTCCTCGTCTCCGCGATCGGCAGCGGATCCGTGCTCGGCGTCGTCACCTCGAACGAGGCGAAGCTGGGGAACGTCGCCTATGAGATGACCCTGTTCGCCAACCGGGTGGGCGCGGCCCTCAGCCCCGAGCTGGTCCTCGAGCTCAAGAACAGCGTCGGTTCCCCGGCCACCGGGTGAACCGTCCGCCACCACATGCAGCAGGAAGGAAAGACCCAGAATGGCGTCCGAGGGTGGTCAGCACCACCACCCGGGCTCCGGCGGTTCGGGATCCGCCGGCCGCCCTTCGGCGATCCGGCCGTTCCTGCTGACCGCGGGAAGGGTTGCGGGCAGCGACGCGGCAGCGCCGCTCCCCATCGAGACCCAGGTCGTCACCACCTCGTTGGGCTTGGCCACCCTCGAAACCCTGGCCTTCGAACACCGCGACATCGTCGCCGTATGCCGACGGCCGCAGTCGCTGGCCGAGGTCGCCGCGAAGCTGCACCTGCATCTGAACGTCGTGCGTGTGCTCGCGGCCGACCTGCGCGCCCATGCGCTCCTCGCCGTATACGTGCCCAGTGCCGATGCCTCCCGCGACGTCTTCGTTCTGCGAAGGGTGATCGATGGTCTCCGCGGCGTCGCCGAATCCGAAGGGATACACCGTGACAGCCAACGGGATTGACGCACCGTTCGTCCCACACGAGACCGAACGGCCGCCCCTTCCCGTGAAGATGGTGATCGCGGGCGGGTTCGGCGTCGGCAAGACCACGACGGTGGCGTCAGTCTCGGAGATCGAACCGCTCACCACCGAGGCGTCGATCACCGAGGTCGCGGCGGGCGTGGACGATCTCAGCCACACCCCTCACAAGACCACCACCACGGTCGCCATGGACTTCGGCTGCATCACCCTCGACCCGACCCTGAAGCTGTACCTGTTCGGGACGCCCGGCCAGGAGCGTTTCGGCTTCATGTGGGACTACCTGGTGGAGGGCGCCCTGGGCGGATTGGTGATCGTCGACACCCGCCGCCTCGACGACTGCTTCGCCGCGGTCGACTACTTCGAGCACCGGGACATCCCGTTCGCGGTGGCCCTCAACGCCTTTGACGGCGAGGTCGCGCACGAGCTTGACCAGGTGCGCTGGGCGCTGGACGTCAGTGACCACGTCCCGCTGTTCGTCTTCGACGCCCGAGAACGGGGCTCGGTGCTCGACGCACTGCTGGTGGTACTCGACCATGCGCTGAAGCGGGCGGAGGCGTAGGCGGTACACGCCCGTCCGCAGGTGGTCGGCGGCGACGGTGACGGCCGTCTCCACCGCGGCACGTGCCGGCCTGCCCGCTGCGTCCGCCGCACCCAGCGGCGACCGCGTCGGACGGCGCCGTAGCCGCCGTACGGAGACCACCACGACCACCATCAGCAGCAGGGCGGGCGCCGCTTCGGTGCGGGCGCGCTCATCGGCGCCGGTGCGGCGGGCCTGATCGGCGGCGCGCTGCTGAACGAGGTGTTCGATGACGACGAGCCGGAAGTGGTCGTCAACAAGTGCCACGAGGACTGACCGTTGCCCCTTCCCTCGCCCCTGGTCCATGGTGCAGGCGGGCGGCTCGGGCTTGCGCCCTTCCTTCGCGCGGGCCAGTCCGGTCAGGTCGTAACTGAGCTGGGCGAAGATTCCCTCGTCGCGCCATGCCGCGTAGTAGGCATAGACGGTGCCGTGGTTCGGGAAGTCGTGTGGGAGGTATTTCCAGGGGATTCCCGTGCGGTTCACGTAGAGGATCGCGTCGAAGACGTCGCGTAAATCGACTTTGGCCGGCTGCCCGGTTGGTCTGCGGTCGAGCCGGGCCTTCCTCCACGCCGTCAACGTCGGCTCGATCAGGGCCCATCGGGCGCCTGCATCGTGCCCCGCTGCCGCAGCGGGTGCATCATCCGCCACTGCGGCCGGCCCACCGGCCGGCCGAGGTCGTCGACCGTGCCGAAGGAGCAGCGGGCCCACAGCACGCCGCGCAGGTCACGGTCCCGGGGGTCTTCATCGGCGTAGTGCAGCCGATACCGGTCCGGCCCGAGCGAGGTCAGCAGCAGATTGTCGGGTGCAGCGTCCCCGCCCTCGCGCTGGGTGACAAACGGGATCAGGGGCGGCTCGGTGGGCACGGCGTTCTCTCTCGAGCGGAGCGGGGCGGGGCGGACGTCATGCCGCCTTCTTCAGGCATTGGATTGCGCCGAGCTGCTCGTGGAGTTCGTTGGCGGTCCAGCCCAGCCGGCGCAGGTGCCCTGCGGTCTCCCACTGGTCGCCGGGCAGTCCTTCGGCGCGCGGTTTCCGGGCCCGCTCGATGAGCTGTGTCGCGACGGTGTCCCGTTCCGCTTCGGTGGCGACGGCGATGGTGACTAGCCGCGAGAGGTGTCCGCAGACTTGTTCGGCGAGCTCCTCGGTGCCGTCCTGGGCCGGAGGGACGTCGTCCAGGGCCGCGGCGACGTCGTCGAGAGGGCGCCACCGTCGAACGCTGTCCAGCAGCGGAGCCGCTCCAAGACGGTGGCGAGCTCTCTTCCGGACAAGGGCGGGGTCCACAGGCGTAACGGGCCGGTGGCGCTGGGGACGGTCACGACTGGCCGCCGGGGACGGCGAGGCAGCACCAGGTGGTGGTTCCGTCGTCGCTGACTCCCCAGGTGCCGCCGTGGGCGGCGGCGAGGCAGTCAACGAGGAACAGGCCACGGCCGCGCTCGGCGTCGTCGTCGGCGTGGCGGACGACCGGCCGACCAGGTGTCTCGTCGTGCACGGCGAGGCGCAGAAAGCCGTCCCTGACCGTCATCGTGAAGGTGACCTGTGCGCCGGTCCCGTGTTGACTTCTCAGCCTCACCACGTAGGACACGGTCTTAACGACCTCTCATATCAGGGGATCCGTCACTGGCGGCGGCCCGCGATTCGAGATGAAGGAGAAGCATGGAGCCCCGCAAGATCACGAAGGAGCCGTCGCAGGATGTTCAGCCTCGCTGCCGGCATGTTCCTGGCCGCGGGCACGGCAGGTGTCGCCTCGGCCGCCTCGGGCCACCATGCGGACGCGGCCACGCCGGTCCACCCGACGGATGCGCGTGACTTCGCCGAGGCAGTGGGAGGGCAGAAGCAGGAGGAAGCAGCCCGTCCCATCTCGGAACTGAGCGCGGCAGAGCGGGCGAACGCGGTGGGCTGACCTCGGCGGAACGGCGAAACGGCGGAACGGCAGTCGAGGCAAGCAGGAGCAGCCGAAGCGTTCGGTCACGAACGGCCGTGCTCGCGACCGGAGCCACGGCGAGGTACCGGCTCGACCGAGTCGCCGCTCGAGTTCGCCCGGACCGTCGATGCCGACCCAGTGGTACGGATACGGAAACGGGTTGGTCGACCCGTCCACGGTGATGGGTTCCGGTGATCGGTGGCCGGTCACAACGCATCTCGTGACGCCACGAGCGGACGTCTCCGTACGGCCGGTCATCCCTCAGGGATGGTCAGCTGTCTGCTGCATGTGGCAGTGCCCTCAGCCCCGTCCGGACATGCTGATCGCGCCGCCGCGAACCCGCCGCGACGACGCGCCACGTACGGCTTCCTCGGCCCGACGTCTGGGGCACGCGCGGGCCGTCACGCTCTGACCTGGATCGACTCCCCTGCACCCAGGACTGGTTGAAGCACCGGTCGACGTCGTTTAGAGTGCGCAAAGGTCCAGACCACAGAAGAAGTGGGCGATCGTACCTCGGTGCGTGCCGTCGGCTTCGGAGTGCACGGGGATGGGGGAATGCAGTGGGAGCGGTGATCAAACGCTCCGGTGGGACAGGACGGCTGATCGTCCTGGACTTCGACGGGGTACTGCTCGACACGGAAGGAACAAGCATCGCGGTCTGGCATCGGCTGCTGAGGGACAAGGCGGTGGAACTGCGCCGCGGAATCAGTGTGCGGCCCGACCGCACACTCGACCGGGACATGCTGCGCCGGGACCTGCTCGACACGGTCGGCCGAAACCGAACACAGGCATTGTGGGACGAGTTCGAACGGCTCAACCGTGCCGAAGCCGACCTCCTCGACGCCGGCGCCGGGGTCCGTCCCTTCCTGGCCCACTGCCGGGAGCGGGGCCACCGCCTCGCCGTGGCATCGGGGAACTGCCGCGACTGGGTGGAGAGCCACCTGGAACGGCTCGGCATCCGGTCCGCCTTCCGCTCGGTGCACTGTGCGGGCCCGGGAGTGCGGACCAAGCCCGCTCCCGACACCTATCTGGGGGCGCTGCGCGCCTCTCTCACGGCCCCGCACCAGGCCCTCGCGGTCGAGGACTCCTACACCGGGCTGGCCGCGGCACGCGCGGCGGGCCTGGCCGCGGTCTGGGTGACCGATGCCCCGGACTCCGCTGTGCCCCCAGGCCCCGTCACGCGTCGCGTACGCACGCTCGACGAGTTGATCGGCGTCCTCTGACGAACGGGCACCGCCCGGCGACCGGCGACACACGACCGTAGGCACCGCACGACCAACTTCGGCCCCGGGGCGACGTCTGAGCCGACGCAGCCGCTGCTGCCCTCGCCCGGGCCCTCACTTTGGAGACTGCTATTTCCGTGCTGCTCGCTTCATCCATGCGTGACCTGGACTTACTTGTGTCCGGTTGTGATCCATTCGACGCCGCCCGCGATGCCTCGCGGCTGCCGGCCCTCAACCGAGCCGGGGACGTCTCCGGCCTGGACGTACTCGCCCGGCTGTGGACCGGCCGGGTTCCTGACCGTGTTCACGACGCCGTGACCGCCAACGCGGCCCTGCGTGACCTCGGCTTCGTCCTCGCCTCCCTGGAGCGCCACGGGGTCGACTACCGGACCGTTCCGTGCGCGGAGGAGACGCTGCTCAAGCTGGGCGCGCTCGCCGAGGAGGTGCCCCGGGACAGCGTCTACACCTACGCGCTGCGCAACCCTCGGGGATGCCGTGCGGTCCTTCACCGGACTGCCCGAGGAGGCTCTGTTCATTCGGGAGGTCCGCACGGCCGGCATCGCCCTGCGCCCCGCCGTCGACGCGCTCCTGGAGACGCTCACACTTCCCGTCGACGATCCCGCGCTGGCGGATCTGCTGGCCGAGGCCACCCGCGGGTTCACCGTCTTCGCGCAGTCGCTGCTGTCGGTGAAGCGGACCATCACTCCGGAGACGTTCTCCTTCGAGATGCGGCCGTACTTCCCGCCCATGACCGTCGGCGGGCAGGTGCTGTACGCACCGGGCGGGGCGCAGATGACTCCGCTGCTCGTGGACATCCTGCTGATCAGGCCGGAGCCGGGCGAGCCCCAGGAGGAGTGGTACGAGCAGTACCTGGTCGAGAACCTGCTCTATCTCCCCGCCGCCTACCGAGCGGCGAGCGACCGGGCCCGGCGGCACCGGCCGTTGCTGCCCCGCCTCGTGGACGAGGCCGCCCGGCACCGCGCCCACGGTCCCGAGGTGCAGCGCAATCTGGCCGAACTGCGGTCGCTGATGCGGGAGGTGCTGCGCTTCCGGCTGCCCCATCTGCAACTGGCCAAGGCCAACATGAACGTGCGTCCGGACGGCTCCCTGGGCAGCGGCGGCTACACCACCGACTCCCTCGACCACCTGGCGGACCTCACCCTCGAAAGGCACCGGCTGCTCTCCGAGGAGCCGGCCGCCGGAAGGGCACAGCGGTGACTTCCACGACCCCGGAGAGCTCGATGACCTCCCCGCCACCGTCGACAGAACCCGTCGCGCCCGTCGGCTTCGAGCCCTTCGTCCCCGGCACCGTCCACCACCCCCTGGCCACGCCGTCCGGTCCCGTGCCGGCACCCGCCGACGAGGTGCGCGTGCGCTATCCCACCCGGCTCAACGCGATGGCGCTGCAACCGGCGGCGATCGCGGCCGACAACAACCTGATCTACGACGCCGGAGAGGTCGTCCTCTCCGTCGCCCGGTTCCACCACGTCCACGTGCGGAGGCTCCCGCCGGGCACCGGCCTCCTCCTGGACCCGGAGGTACGACGGCCGGAACTGGTCGAGCACGCCGCCCGGATCATGTGCGCGGCCCTCGGTGTGGAGTGCGACCTGGCGATCGGTGTCGAGAGCGACCGGCTGCCCGTGCACGCCGGGTTCGGCTCCAGCAGCAGCCTCATCGCGGCGGTCGCCACGGCGGTCAACCACCTGTACGGCTGTCCGGTGGACCGAGGCGGCCTGCTGCCGTATCTCACCGCCAACCACGGGGAGGAGCACGGCAGTCGGCCCGGTCTGCTGACGCCGGTGCAGTGCATCGGTGGCTCGGCGGCCTCTGGTCTGTGTCCGGGAGGCGTACAGGTCGTGGCGGGCCGCAGCACGGTGGTGCTGTCGGTGCCGGTGCCCGATCGTCTGTCGCTGGTGATCGGCGTGCCGCGGTCTCTCAAGGAGCGTCCCACCGACGAGCTGATGGCCGCCGAGGCGGAGCAGTTCGACCGGTTCCGCGCGACCGGTGAACGGTGGGCGCCCACGATCGCGTTCCGGATGCTGCACGAGGCCATGCCGGCCGCGCTGCGCGGCGACCTCGGCCCGCTCGGGTCCCTCGTGTTCGACTACCGGTTCCGGATGGGCAGTATCGAGAACTGCTCCTTCTCGCATCCCGGCCTCGTCGAACTGGCGGGGCAACTGGAGCCCCTGTGGCACGACAAGGCGGCGACCATGCTCGCCCTGTCCTCCGTCGGCCCGGCCTTCTTCGCCCTCACCGACGACCCCGACCGGTGCGGCGACCGCTTCGCCGAGCTGGACATGGACGTCATACACGCCCGGCCGCACAACGGCACCTACGAGGAAACGGGGCTCGTCCCATGACCGACGTGACCACGGCCGCCGATCGGGCCGCCGCCTACTGGAACTCTCCCGGCACCGTCACGGAGTTCCGCTCCCTCGACGCACAGCCCTATCTGACCGACCTGCTCGACAGCACAGCCGTCGACGGCCCCGCCCTCGACGTTGGGTGCGGCGGCGGCCGTAACACCCTGGCCCTGCTGGAACGGGGCTTCGACGTCCTCGCCGTCGACCTGCACGCGGGGATGGTGGAGGCGACCCGGGCCAGGACGGCCGCGTATCCGTCCGGCCGTGTCTCGGTCCGGCAGGGCCCCGCGCACGAGATCCCCGCGGAGGACGGGACGTTCGCCCTCGCGGTGTGCTACGGCCTCCTGCACAATGCGGTGGACCGGGCCCAGTGCGCGGCGACGGTCACCGAACTGGGCCGGGTGCTGCGTCCCGGCGGGCTGCTGGCCCTGAACACCTTCACCTCCGAGACCCTGGATCCCGTGCTGCGCGCGGGCACGGAGGACGGCCAGTACCTGCTGCCCGACAACGTCCCCATGGTGCTGCTGTCTGTCGACGAGGTGCTCGCGGCGTTCACCGCGGCCGGACTGGCCGCCCGGGGCGAGGTGCACACCTACGTCCGTGACCTGGACGTCGGACCGCGCGCCGTTCTTCGCTGCGTGCTGCGGCGGGAGGGGGACTGACATGGCCGACCTGGACGACGGTTCGACCGAGGCCGATCCCTTCCCGCAGAACCCCTTGTCCAAGCGGGAGTTGGACGCGCTGCTCGACGCCCGGCTCGCGGAGGTGCCCGGCTGGCACGCCCCGGACGACCCGGTGCGGCTCGGCTTCGCCATGACAGCACCGCACGACCTGGCCCTGGAGACCTTCGGCCGCTTCGCCGCACGCAACCCCAACAACGTCGGCCTGCACACCCGCTTCGGCGACGGCGTCCGCGGCACCCGACGCCTGGAGCGGGAGGCGGTCCTCGCGCTCGCCGGGCTCCTGCACGCCGACGCCGCCGACGGGTACGTCACCAGCGGCGCCAACGAGGGCACCCTCGCCGGGCTGCGCGTCGGCCGCAACGCGCTGCGTGCCGCGGACGCCGGACGGGTCGTCGTCCTCGCGTCGACGCTCACCCACCACTCCGTGGCGAAGGCTGCGGAAATACTCGGCCTCGAGCTGCGGCTCTGCCCCGCGGGCCCGTCCTGGCGGCTGGAGGCCGCGGCGGTGGAGGCCGCGCTGGACGATCTCGCGGCACAGAGCTTGGCGGGCGACCGCACCGGGGTGATCGTGGTGTCCACCGCCGGCTACTACAACACCGGCCTGGTCGACCCGGTGGACGAGATCGCCGACGTGCTCGCACGACGGGTCGCGGACGGCGGCAACCTGAGGCTCTTCCACCACGTGGACGCGGCGCACGGCGGCATGATCCTGCCCTTCACCGCCCCGGAAGTGCCCTTCGACTTCCGCAACCCGCACGTGCACTCGATCGTGCTCGACCCGCACAAGTCCGGCCTCATGCCCTACAGCTGCGGGGTTTTCCTGTGCCGCAAGGGCCTGATGGGCCATGGCGCGGTGCCCGCCCCGATGTCCGGCTTCCTCGACGAGACGATCACCGGGTCACGCTCCGGCGCGATGGCCGCCGCACTGTGGTCGCTGGTCTTCGGGGTGGCGGCGGACGGCTACCGGCAGGTGTTCCGCCACTGTCTAGCCGTACGCGACCGACTGGCCGACGCGATACGTGCCGCCGATCCCGACGCGGTGGTGCTGCCCTCACCCGGCAACACCCTAGTCGTCGCCGGCTTCTCGCACGAGAGCGGCCGCCTGCCCGCCGAACTCACCGAGCGCTACCGCCTGGTGGGCAACATGCTGTCGTGGACTGCGCCGGACGGCACGGACGAGGAGCGGCTCTTTTACCACTTCTACGCCATGCCCCACCTGACCCGGGCCCACTTCGACGGCTTCGGCACCGCCCTCGCCGCCGCGGTCCGCGCGCCCTCACCGTCGCGGTCACGGCGTCCCGCCGGGGACACCGCGGCTCCCGGTCCGCCGGGCGAGCTGCGGGAGTTGCGGCGCAGCAGCGTCTGCCTAAGGCACCTCGTGGTCCATCCTCCGCAGCGCCGCGACCCGGACGGCCATCCGCACACGTACTCCTTCCACACCTTCCAGGACCGGGCGGGCCTCGACGAGGAGCTGACCGCACGCCCGTGGGACGGCGACGGGGCGCACCAGGGCCTGTACGTCTACGCGCCCGACCTGGACAGCCCCTTCGCCAACGAGCTGTTCGGGGTGACCGATCCCCGGCGGTACGCGCTGGAGGTCCTCGACCGCAACCAGCAGAAGCTGTCGCTGGTCGGCGCCGCCCACTTCTCCGTCTTCGGCCCCGAACCCCGGGACGCCGACCGGCCCGTGGTCCTCGCCAACTTCCACGCCGACGGGACACTGCGCTCCGTTGAGTACAAGTACGGGGACCGCCGGTACAACGACGAGGTGCAGGTCTTCCGCGACACGATCGTGGTCAAGGTCGGCAAGGACGCGCGCAGCGTGCACCGCGACGGCGACGACTACTCCTTCTCCCTGGACACCTCGCTGGAGCTGCGGGTGAGGGTGCCGGACAACGACACCGCCCCGCGCGTCGACCGGGTGGCCCGGCACGCCGATCCGGCGCTGCCACGGCGGCGGCATCTGCTGCGCGGCCAGTACCGCCGGTTCCCCAACCGGTTCTTCGACACGATCATCGAGATGACCGTGGGGCGACGGCATTCCTCGCCCGGCGCACCTCACGTGCCCGCTCTGCCGGGCGGCGACGTGCTGGCCCGGTCCGCGGAGCTGGACCTCGTCCGTGTGGTGCCGACCGTCAGGGAAGGCGATCTGCGGGTGAGGCTCACCGCGGTCGACGGGCCCGGCGAGGCCGTGTTCTCGGTGCCGCTCGGCCTGGGCACCCGGCTGTCCGCACTGCTGACGGGCATCCCGGTCGGCGACCCGGAGAGCCTGACGCCCGCCGAGGTGGTGACCTGGGCCGCCGGTCTGTATCCGCCGGTGCGGGCGCTCCGTGAGGCGGCCCGCTCCGAGGGAGGGCACCGGCACCTGTCCGCCTGTCCGGACGGCCCGCCCGGACAGGCGGAGCCGTCATGACCACGGTCGCACTCGTCGTGCTGTGGGGCGTCCTGTCGTGGGGGGTCCTGCTCAGCGTGCGAGCGGCGTTCGTCGCCCGCGTCCTCGACCGGCGGCGGCACGCCGTGCCTATCGCCGACGCGGCGCCGCACGTCGTCCTGCTGGTGCCGGCCCTTCGCGAACAGGAGTTGCTGGCCGAGGTGGTGCGGGCGGCGGCCGGGCTGTCGTACCCGCTGGGTCTGCTGCATGTCGTCGTGGTGACCACGCAGCGGGAGGAGCGGGAGCGGGACGCCGCGGCGGCACGGGCGCCCGCTCTGGCGGACGATCTGGTCAGCGGCGGCGCCGAGGACGCGGCCGCCCGGCTCGCCGGGCTCGTGCCGTCCGGCCGAGCCGCGGAGACCATGCGGCGCACCCGCGTCTCCAGCGACCCGGCCGGCACCCTGCGCGCCGAGATCGACGCCGTCCCCACCACGCGTGAGGTTGCCGCCGCCCTGCTGCCAGCGATCGCGGCCGACCACCCCGGGGTCGGCCTGCACCACTTGCACTACACGGACGAGGGCGCCAAGAGCAGTCAGCTCGTGCACGCCGTCGAACAACTGCCGGACGTGCTCCCGCCGGACGCCGACCCGGCCTACACCTACGTGGGGCTGTACGACGCCGACTCGCAGCCGGACCTGAGAAGCCTGGAGCAGCTGGCGGCCACCGCGTCCCGGGGCGACGGACCCGCGCCCGACCTGGTCCAGCAACTCCCGCTCCAGCTGCGCCGACCGCACGCGGCACGACGCGGCGGCACGGACGTACTGATGCGCGCCCACGCCCTGGCCGATCTGCGCCGCCGGACGGGCGTGGAGGCGTACCGCATCCTGGCCCGGCGCCGCATCCGGTCCGCGCAGCTGCCCGCGGGACTCACGGCCCTCGCGGAGCCGGTGGTGTACGGGGTCGGCGCCGGGCTGTTCGTCCGCCACGACACCCTGGTGTCCATCGGCATGTACGAGGAACCGGTCGACGATCTGCTCGTCGGCTACAAGCTGTCCACCGCCGGTGCCGTCATGGACGTCCTGCCCGTGTTCAACCTGGTCGACCGTTACCCCCGGCCCGAGGCGCTCGGGAAGGCGTACGCGCTCGTGGCCCATGGCTCGCTCGCCGGGTGTCGGCGGCTGCTGACCGATCCGGTGTTGCGCGCCTTCCGGCCGCGCAACACCGTCGTGCTCGTCAAGGAGGGCCTCGACACGGCATGGTGGTTCGGCGGTCCCGCCGTGGTGCTGGCCGCGATCGCGGCCCTCGTCGTCGACGGCTCGGGCGGTGCGCTGCTGGTGTGGGCCTCGACGGCGTGCGCGTACACGGTGCTGCACGCCACGTGGTGCGTGACGAAGGCGCGTCAGTGGCTGGCCGTCCATCGCGGGGCCGCCGCACGGACCGAGGCGCCCACGTGGCCGTCCGCCCTCGCACTGGTACCGGCCTTCCTGCTCCAGCCGCTGCTGCACTGGGCAGGCCCGCTCAGACACCTGTACCGGGCCATGCGCGGCGTGCCGCCCGCCCTCGGCAAGACCGAGCGGTGAGCCGAGGGCGGGCGCGGCCCGGAAGCCCCCCGGGCAGCGCCCGCCCGCACAGGCACTCCTCCCGTCGCCGCCCCCCTCGCCCCACCACCCCGACTCCGACTCCAGCCTCCGACCCCGCCGCCCACGAGAAAGACCTGGGAATGACACCGCACCCCTCAGACCCGCTCCTGTCCGCCGTGATCATGGCTCACCCGCAACGCATGGCGGCGGCACGGGCGTTGAGCGAGGCCCATCCCGCGCTGGCTGCGCGGATCGTGACCGACCCGGAGCCCGAGGGGCCGCCGTCGGCGCTGCGCACCGCCCGCCGCGCCTGGCAGGCGGTGGCACCGGGCGCCACGCACCACCTGGTCGTCCAGGACGACGCGTTGCCGCTCCCGGGGTTCGCGAGCACGGTCGCCGCGCTGGCCGCGGCGCGGCCGGAGGCGTCCCTGAGCCTGTTCACGGAGTGGGGCTCGCGCACCGCGAACGCCGTCCGCGCCGCCGCGCTGCTCGGCCACGCGTGGGCGCCCGTGGTGGACGACTACCTGCCGTCGGTGGCCCTGGTGCTGCCCGCACCACTTGCTCTCAGCTTCGAGGAGTACGCGGCCGCGAAGGCCACGCCCGAGGCGACCGACGACGTCACCCTGCTCGACCACCTGCGGGGGGTGGACAAACTCGTCCCCGTGGCCGGACCGGTCGACCACGCCAATCCGCCCAGTCTCGTGGGCAACGAGGTCATGGGCCCGCGCAGCGCCGCCTGTCTGTCCGCAGCCGCCGACCCGGGCGGCTCCGTCCTCCCGGCGATGACCGCCGTGTCGTACTTCTGCTGGTGGGAGCAGCTCGCCGTGGTCTACCTGCACGACCCCGCCGCCGCCGACGGCTGGCGCCGGGTGCCGGCGGAGGAGGCCCTGGCGGAGCGGGGCATCGGGCGGGAGCAGATCGTGGGAGCGCTGCGGCAGGCGCTGGAGACCCTCCCGCACCGCGCGTTCGTGCACGACCGGGTCAGTGACGTCCTGCTCGCCGAGGTGTGGACCACCGCCTACACGCTCGGTGTGGTCACCCGGGACCTCGGCGCGCCCGACGGAAGATTCCCCGACCCCACACGGCCCGCCGCCCGCACGGCTCTGGCCACACTCGTGCCGGGCGCGCTGCGCCGGGTCGTCCCGGTGCGCTGGCTGGCGGCCGTGGGCGAGCTGCTGCACCCGCTGGTGGAGGCCGCGGTGCTGCGGGGCGCCCAGGACGTCACGGCCGGAGGCACCGACCCGGCGCCGTCCGGGAGCACTTCATGAGCGGTGCCGAGCCGGTGATCGAGGTCACCGGCGTCACCAAGACGTTCCGCACCTGGGGCGCCGCCGGCGCCTGGAGCATCCGCCGCCCCTTCCACCGGCCGACGGAACGCGCGGTCGCACTGGACGACGTCCACCTCCGCATCTCGCGGGGCGAGTTCGTCGGGCTGCTTGGACAGAACGGGGCCGGCAAGTCCACCCTGATCAAACTGATGACGGGCCTGCTGCTGCCGGACACCGGCACGGTCCGGGTCTGCGGGCTCGACCCCTACACAGACCGGGAGCGCAACGCCCGGAACATGGGCGTCACCTTTGGGCAGCGCACACAGTTGTGGTGGGACCTGCCCGCACGGGACTCCTTCTCCATCCTCCGCGACGTCTACGGGCTGCCCGACGAAGTCTGGCGGGAGACACTGACCGAACTCGACGACGTACTCACCCTCTCCGAATTCTGGGACACCCCGGTACGGTTCCTCTCACTGGGCCAGCGAGTGCGGTGCGATCTGGCCGCCGCCCTGCTGCACCGGCCGCGGGTCCTCTTCCTCGACGAACCCACCATCGGCCTGGACGTCATGGTCAAGGACCAGGTGCGGGAGCTGCTGTCACGGCTCGCCGCCACCGGCGACCACTCAGTGGTGCTGACGACCCATGATATGGCGGAGGTCGAGGCACTGTGCCGCCGTATCGTCGTCATCGACCGCGGACGGGTCGTGCACGACGGGCAGCGTGACCGGCTGGCCGTCGCCGCCGACGCCGAGCAGTCGTTCCTCGTCGAGTTCGAGACGCCACCGCCGCCGCTGAACCTGGTCCGGGCCACGGTCGTGTCCGTCAAGGGGGCGACCGTGCGGGTAAGGCCGATCCCCGGGGCGTCCCGGGCGGAGGTCACCGCCGAACTGCTCGCCGCGCACCCGGTCCGCTCGGTGCGCTACGAGGGGGCGACGGCCGAGGACGTCCTGCGCGCCCTGCACCGGCGCGCGCGCCCTGAGCCGGCGACCGGGGCTGCGGGGGTGGCCACATGAGCCTCACCGACCGCTCCGCCCCCGCCCCGCAGCCGGCCGACCGGCCCGACCTGGCGTCGTGGTCGTTCCCCCGCGCACACCGCCTCATGACTCTGGTGCCGCGCACCGAGTGGGCCTACCGGCCGCGAATCGCCGCGACGGCCTTCGTGATCGTCACACAGGTCTTCCTGTACGTGCTGCTGTGGCGCGCGCTGTACGGCGAGAGCGGCGAGACGGTCGTCGGCCTCGACATGTCCCAGGCCATCACCTACTCGGTGCTCGCCACGCTCATGGGGACCGGCCGGGTCATCATGGAGGGGGCCTCGCAGGAGACCGCGCAGAGCAAGATCCGTGACGGATCGGTGGTGTTCTGGTTCGTCCGCCCGCTCTCCGCCCGCCGCTACTGCGCCTGGCGCGGCCTGGGCGAGAGCCTGTACGCCACGGCCTGGCTGCTGGTCGGCCTGGCGGTGGGCGTGGCCTGCGGGCTGGTCGCGCTGCCGCCGTCCCCGGCCGCCGCGGCGGTCACCGTGCTGGCCTACGGACTCGGTCAGATCGTCTTCTACCAGATCGGCCTGCTGGTAGACCTGACCAGCTTCTGGACCATCACCTCCTTCGGTGTCAACCGGCTGGCGGCCTTCGCCCAACTGCTGCTGTCGGGCGGACTGATCCCACTGTGGTTCTTCCCGGACTGGCTGCGCGCCGTCGCCGTCCACCTGCCGTTCGCGGCGACCATCAACGTACCGGTCTCGCTGTACACGGGGCGTATCCCCGCGGCGGAGTGCTGGCCGTACGTCGCCGAGCAGGCCCTGTGGTGCGTCGTACTGGCCCTGCTGAGCCGCGTGATGTGGCAGCGCGCGGCCCGCCGACTGCTCGTGCTGGGAGGGTGACGCGGATGACGACGACTCTCGGCACCGCCGCGCCCGCCCGCCGGGTGGGCAGGCTGCGGCTGGCCGCCGTGATCATGCGGGCCGGTCTACGCAGCCAGCTCGCCAACCGGGCGGACTTCGCGATGGCCGTCGCCAACGGTGTGACCTACCAGATCACGGTTCTCCTCTTCGCGACGGTCGTCTTCAGCCGGTTCCCCTCGCTCGGCGGCTGGGGCCTCGGGGAAATCCTGCTGATCAGCAGTATCCGGATGCTCGGACACGGACTGTACATGCTGTTCTTCGGCAATCTCGGGCTGATCCCGCACCTGTTGCGGGAGGGCCGCTTCGAGGCCTTCCGCACGCGTCCGGCACCGGTGCTGCTCCAGGTATTCACGTACGAGGCGCCGATCAACGCCCTGGGGGACCTGGTGGTGGCCGGAGCATCGCTGACCGTGTGCCTGTCCCTGCTGGACGTCACCTGGTCGCCGGCCGCGCTGTGCTTCCTGGCGGTCGCGGTCGCCGCTGCCACGGTGATCGAGCTGGGGCTCAACCTGCACATCGCGGGTCTGGTGCTGCGGTTCCGGGGCAGTGAGTCCCTGTTCTTCTGGCTCGACAACACTGCGGGCAACTTCGGCAACTACCCGCTGAGCGTGTTTCCGGCGGTCCTGCAGGGCGCCTTCACGTTCGGCATCCCGATCGCGTTCGCCGGCTACTACCCGGCTGCATGGCTGACCGGTCACGCCGACACGGTGCCCGTCTCACCCGTACTGGTCCATCTGTCACCGCTGGTCGCCCTGCTGGCCGTACTGTCCGGCCTTGCGGTGTGGCGCCGCTGCCTGGCGTGGTACTCCCGCAACGGGTGACGTACGAGGTGGCGTTGGTTTGTCGTCCCCGGCCGGGGGCGACGGGTACGGGGTCAACTACTGCGCTGCTGGACCGAGTCGTCCGAGTAGGGCTTCCGGGCATTCCTGTGCCCGGGGCTACGGCGGTACGGCTCTCGTGCTCGCCACCTTCGTCGTCCTGCCGGCTGCGGCCAGGGCACCGCGCCACAGACGGGACTTGTAGCAGGAGCCGTTGTCGGTCAAGACGCGCTCCACGGTGATACCGCAGGAGGCGAAGAACGCCTGCGCCCGCCCCCGGAAGGCGACGGCGGTCTCCTTCTTCTCGTCGGTGAGGATCTCGCTGTAAGCCAGGCGGGAGTGGTCGTCGACGGCGGTGTGCACATAGCTGTAGCCGGCACCGGAACGCGTCTTGCGGCCTGCCTGGCGGCCCAGGACCTTGTGGCCCCCGCCGTCGGGGATGTTGCCGAGCTTCTTGATGTCGACATGCACCAGCTCGCCGGGCCTGTCGCGTTCGTAGCGGCGTATGACGCGGCCGGTGGCCCGGTCCAGGTGCGCCAGGCGGGCCAAGCCGTATCGGGTCAGCACCCGGTGCACGGTGGAGGGCACCAGACGGAGCAGACCCGCGATCCGTGCGGGTCCCCAACGGCGCAGCACGCGCGGACCTTGATGATCCGCCGCTCGGTACGTGTCGGGGTCCGCCGTGGGCAGGCATGCGGGCGGCTGGAGCGGTCGGCCATGCCCGCCTCGCCGTGCTGCCGGTAGCGGTCGGCCCATCGCTTGGCGGTGGTCACGGAGACCTGGAAGCGTTCCGCGGCCCGCCGCAGGGGCCAGTTGTCGTCGACGACGCAGCGGGCCAGGCGCAGTCGTCCAGTCTCAGTCAGGGGTGCATTACGGTGGGGCACGAGGGCCTTTCTGGTCGCCGGTGCAGATCTCGCAATCCACACCGAGCCAGAGGGCCCTCACCCATTTCAAGATCACACGTCAGTGATCGCTGTCACCAACCTCCGTGGACAGAACACCTAGGGCAACCCCTCTTGCTCCGCGCCGACCTGGCGGGGCCGTCCGGAGCGGCGGATGGGCCGACGTCACGCAGGCGCGCCGAGCGGCGGGTGTTCGAGCACGCGGGGCTTGTACTCGACGAGCTGGATGCGGTCGTCGAAGGTGCGGTGCTCGGTCATCTCGAGGGCGACGTCCGGGTAGCCGTCGTAGATCCGTTCATCGCCCGTGGCGCCGGTGATCACGGGGAACATCACGACGCGGAAGCGGTCGACGAGTCCGGCTTGTAGCAGGGACCGGGACAGGCTGAGGCTGCCGATCGTGCTGAGGAGTCCGGAGCCGCTGGACTTCATGGCGCGGACCGTCTCCACGGCGTCATCGCGGACGAGCGTGGAGTTGGCCCACGTCAGCGGTTCCTTCAGTGAGGAGGAGAACACCACCTTGGACGCCTGCGTGAGTTCGTCGACGGACGCCTCCTCTTCGGGCCTGAACTCGTCCTGGCCCTCCGGGACCTCGCCCGCGGCGAAGCCCGACATCAGGCGATAGGTGTTCGCTCCCATCAGGTAGGTGGCCTCGGGCTGCTCGCCGAGCCATGCGAGGTACTCCGGGCCCTCCAGGCCCCAGAACCCGGGCCATCCCTGTCCCGATGCACAACCGTCGAGGGTGGTGATGAAGTCGACGAGAAGCTCCGACATAGCGGTGTCCTTTCCTAGGTACCACGAGCTTGGACCGGCCAGGAGCCGCAAACTCATCGGCCGCGCCGTGGAGCGACAAGAAAGACCCACACCACCCAGCCGATCTGTCCCTCGCCCCGCCTGCACGAGCCCGTCGACGGCACCACGAACGACACCAGCCTGGTCCGCCTGCCCGCCGTGGACCGCTGCCCCCGGCACTGCTGCGACAGATGAGTGCCTGGAGGTGGAGTACACGGCACCGGGTGCGACACGGCCGCTGTACGCCGACTTCCTGGACGTGGCCGGCCGGGCCGATGCGGCAGCCTTGTTCCGTGAGTCGGCCCGCTGCTCGGAGCGAGTGGCCTCCCTCGCGCTGGAGACGGTGTCCGGCCTGGGCGCGTACACGGAGATCTGTGAGCAGCGCATGCAGCTGGTCATGTCCCGCGGCGAGAAGGCCCGGGAAGAGATCCGAACCCTCGGGAAGCGCGCCAACGCGCTCGCCGAGGAGTACGGCGCACCCGACGCCGACCACCAGGACCGCGGCGATCGACTACGGGCCTGCCGGCATCCGGGTCAACGCCGTGTGCCCGGGCCCCGTGCTGACGCCGATGCTGGAGCAGGCACGCAGGGACCGCGGGCCGTCGGCTGACGAGTTCTACCTCCGCAATATCCCCCTGGGCCGGCTGGCGCGGCCTGAGGAGGTCGCTTCTGCCGTGTTGTGGCTGTCTTCTGACAGCACCTCGTATGTGACAGGCCAGGCACTGGCCGTGGACGGGGGTTGGACCGCGCAGTGACTTTTGGAACTCGTTTAGGAACAGCGGCGCGGCCGAAGCCGGCAGTTGGTGGCAGGGCTGCGGCGGCCCATCGAGAGCGGCAGGCTCCTGCCCGGCCCGCGACTGCCCTCCCCCGTTATGTTTTCCGCGGTCCTGCAAGAGGGCCGCTGGCCTCCGGGCCCGGCATGACTGTTCCCCCCTGTCGAAGGCATGACCTGGGGGTGGTGTCACCGGGCCCGAGAGGCGCCGTTGGAGACGCTGATGAGAGGTCCGACCACCGCCTGGCCTGGCGCAATGCCCGGCATCTCGCGG
>NZ_JBFAWL010000036.1:0-41927 GCF_040680275.1 Streptomyces sp. NPDC052079 | reverse complement strand
ATCGTGAAGCAGTACATCGAGCAGCAGAACCGGCCGCTCTGACCCGGGTTGAGGTGAACAGTGCGAATCCGTGCACACAGCTGAGGTCAGAGCAGCTCTCAGATTCGCTTCACCACCGGGCCGAAGCCCGGTGCACTGCGAATACTCCCGGTAGCGCGCGCATGCGACGAGAGGGGGCGCCCGGTGATCACCGGGCGCCCCCTGTCGTCGTACCGCCTACTCCCCGAGCAGGGCCCGCACCCGGTCCTGCCCCACCGCCAGCAGCAGCGTGGGCAGGCGCGGCCCGGTGTCCCGGCCCACCAGCAGGTGGTAGAGCAGCGCGAAGAACGACCGCTGGGCGGTCTTGATCTCCGGCGGCAGCTCCTTGGGCGTGGCGTCGGCCGGGAAGCCCGCCTGGACCTTCGGCACGCCGTAGACGAGGTGGGTGAGCCCGTCCAGCGACCAGTTGTCGGAGAGCCCGTCGAGCAGCAGGCGCAGTGACTGCTGTGCCTGCTCGTCGAGCGACTTGAGCAGCTCCGCGTCGGGCTCCGTGCGGACGATGGTGCGCTGGTCGGCGGGGACGTAGGTGTTGATCCACGCCTCGGCCTTGTCGTACCGCGGCCGGGCCTCGTCGAGCGAGCTCAGCGGGTTGGCCGGGTCGAGTTCGCTGAGGATCCGCAGGGCCTGGTCCTCGTGCCCGGCGGTGATGTCGGCCACCGAGGCCAGCGTGCGGTAGGGCAGCGGACGAGGCGTCCTCGGCAGCTCACCGCTCGCGGTGCGCACCGCGCGGGAGTGCGCGGCGATGTCGGCGGGCAGGGCGGAGCCGTCGGCGACCTTGGCGTCGAGGCGGTCCCACTCGTCGTAGAGGCGCTGGATCTCCTGGTCGAAGGCGATCTTGAAGGACTGGTTGGGCCGGCGTCGTGCGTACAGCCAGCGCAGCAGCTGCGGCTCCATGATCTTCAGCGCGTCGCCGGGCGTGGGCACGCCGCCCCGGGACGACGACATCTTCGCCATGCCGCTGATGCCGACGAAGGCGTACATCGGCCCGATGGGCTGCTTGCCGCCGAAGATCCCGACGATCTGCCCGCCGACTTGGAATGACGACCCGGGCGAGGAGTGGTCGACGCCGCTGGGCTCGAAGACGACCCCCTCGTAGGCCCAGCGCATGGGCCAGTCGACCTTCCAGACCAGCTTGCCGCGGTTGAACTCGCTCAGCCGGACGGTCTCCGAGAAACCGCAGGCCGTGCAGGCGTAGGTGAGCTCGGTGGAGTCGTCGTCGTAGGCGGTGACCGTCGTCAGGTCCTTCTCGCAGTTGCCGCAGTACGGCTTGTACGGGAAGTACCCTGCCGCGCCCGAGCTGCCGTCGTCCTCGGCGGCGGCGCCGGACCCCTCGGCGGCTTCCAGTTCGGCCTCGTCGACCGGCTTCTGCTGCTGCTTCTTGGCGGGAGCCTTCTTGGTGCGGTACTGGGCGAGGATCGCGTCGATGTCCCCGCGGTGCCGCATGGCGTGCAGGATCTGCTCGCGGTAGGCACCGGAGGTGTACTGCTCGGTCTGGCTGATCCCGTCGAATTCCACGCCCAGCTCGGCCAGCGACTCGATCATGGCGGCCTTGAAGTGCTCGGCCCAGTTGGGGTGCGCCGAGCCCTTGGGGGCGGGGACGGAGGTCAGCGGCTTGCCGATGTGCTCGGCCCAGGACTCGTCGACTCCGGGGACGCCGGCCGGGACCTTGCGGTACCGGTCGTAGTCGTCCCAGGAGATCAGGTGGCGGACCTGGTAACCGCGCCGGCGGATCTCGTCGGCGACGAGGTGGGGGGTCATGACCTCGCGCAGGTTCCCGAGGTGGATGGGGCCCGAGGGGGAGAGACCGGACGCGACGACGACGGGTTTGCCCGGGGCCCGACGCTCCGACTCCTCGATGACGTCGTCCGCGAAACGGGAGACCCAGTCGGTGGTCTCGGTGCTCTGAGCCACGATCGGCACGTCCTTCTCTCTGCTCGGGCAGCCGGTACGGTCGCACGGCTGACCGCTTCATTCTCCCAGCCCGGCCCTCATCCGCGAAAATCGCTTTTCACCGCGTGGGATACTCGATGTTCGTAGCAGTCCACGAACCCGAGCAGAACGGCAGCCTCCATGGCCTCGGTCACGTCCCTCACCGACTCCGTCCAGCAGCAGCTCGCGTCCGCCCTCTCGGCCACCCGGCCGGAGGCAGCCGGCGCCGATCCGCTGCTGCGCCGAAGCGACCGGGCGGACTTCCAGGCCAACGGCATCCTCGCGCTGGCCAAGAGGGCGAAGGCGAACCCGCGGGATCTGGCGGCCGAGGTCGTGGCCCGTATCACCACGGGCGATCTGATCAAGGACGTCGAGGTGTCCGGTCCCGGCTTCCTCAACATCACGGTCGCCGACGGGGCGATCATCCGGAACCTCGCCGCGCGGTACGCGGACGCCGAGCGTCTCGGTGTGCCGCTGAACGAGAACGCGGGCGTCACGGTCATCGACTACGCCCAGCCGAACGTGGCGAAGGAGATGCACGTCGGTCATCTGCGGTCGGCGGTCATCGGCGACGCCCTGCGCGGCATGCTCGACTTCACGGGCGAGAAGACGATCGGCCGGCATCACATCGGCGACTGGGGCACCCAGTTCGGCATGCTCATCCAGTACCTGTTCGAGCACCCGGGCGAGCTGGCCCCGCCGGAGGAGGTCGACGGCGAGCAGGCCATGTCGAACCTGAACCGGGTGTACAAGGCGTCGCGTGCGCTGTTCGACGCGGACGAGGAGTTCAAGGAGCGGGCCCGCAAGCGGGTCGTCGCGCTGCAGTCCGGCGACAAGGAGACCCTCGAACTCTGGCAGCAGTTCGTCGACGAGTCGAAGGTCTACTTCTACTCGGTCTTCGAAAAGCTCGACATGGAGATCCGTGACGAGGAGATCGTCGGCGAGTCGGCGTACAACGAGGGCATGCCGGAGACGGCTCGGCTCCTGGAGGAAATGGGCGTCGCGGTCCGTTCCGAGGGCGCGCTCGTAGTCTTCTTCGACGAGATCCGGGGCAAGGACGACCAGCCGGTCCCGCTGATCGTGCAGAAGGCCGACGGCGGCTTCGGCTACGCGGCGTCCGACCTCACGGCGATCCGCCACCGGGTCGGCGAGCTGAACGCGACGACGCTCCTTTATGTGGTGGACGTCCGCCAGTCCCTGCACTTCAAGATGGTCTTCGAGACGGCCCGCCGGGCGGGCTGGCTGAACGAGGACGTCACCGCGCACAACATGGGCTACGGCACGGTGCTCGGCGCGGACGGCAAGCCGTTCAAGACGCGTGAGGGCGAGACGGTGCGCCTCGAGGACCTGCTGGACGAGGCCGTCCAGCGGGCCGCCGAGGTCGTGCGGGAGAAGGCGAAGGACCTCACCGAGGACGAGATCCGGGAGCGGGCCGCGCAGGTCGGCATCGGCGCGGTCAAGTACGCGGACCTGTCGACGTCGCCGAGCCGGGACTACAAGTTCGACCTGGACCAGATGGTCTCGCTCAACGGCGACACGTCGGTGTATCTGCAGTACGCGTACGCCCGTATCCAGTCCATCCTCCGCAAGGCCGGCGAGGTCCGCCCCGCGGCCCACCCGGAGCTGGAGCTGCACGAGGCGGAGCGTGCGCTGGGCCTGCACCTGGACGCGTTCGGCGACACGGTCTCCGAGGCGGCGTCGGAATACGCCCCCCACAAGCTGGCCGCGTACCTGTACCAGCTGGCGTCGCTGTACACGTCCTTCTACGACAAGTGCCCGGTCCTGAAGGCGGACACCCCGGAACAGATCGCCAACCGCCTCTTCCTCTGCGACATGACAGCCCGCACCCTGACCAAGGGCATGGCCCTCCTGGGCATCCGGACGCCCGAACGCCTCTGACGACACCCACACCCATAGGAACGGCCCCACCGCCCGAACAGGACCGGCCGGGGCCGTTCGACCGTTCCGGCCGGCTACGCTACAGGGCCCCGCCAGATCACATTTCTGGCGGGGCCCTACAGTGACTTTCTGAGTCCCACGGTATTACACGCATCCCTTTACGGCTCTAATACGAGCCGTAAAGTAGCGGGATTTCCTCAGACGATCGGATTCCTATTGGGATCGAGAACGTTTACGCCTTCCGCGTCCAGCATGGATTCGAACTCATCAAGAGTCTGACGCTTGATGAAGTCAGCCTCGCTCTTGTGGATCGGAAGCAGCCACAAGAATCGGGCACCCCCCGCTTCCGTCGGAGCCCATTCAAGTTCAGGCCCGTAGGGGTACGGAAGGCTCACCAAGAGGTGATCCATGCGTGAATCCGGCATCCAAGGGCGGCCAATATTGATGACCGATCCCACACCCAACTGATGAGCCTCGAACGAGTGGTAGTGACTCACCATTGCCAACGTTTCCGAGTGAATGTCGGCAGCCACGGGAGACATGAGGAAGAACTCGATTCCGTCGTCTGCAGATCCATGCACAGAGGACCCGACTGTCACGTAAACCCATGCCTCACCAGCACGCTGGGGGTAGACCCGGTAGGTGGCGAAGTGCGGAACCCGCTCCAGGATCGGCCCGCGGTCCCAGGTGGAGGACTCCACAATATGACCATCCCAGAATCTCCGAACATGCCGCTCGAGGGCCGACAATCGTTCGCTTTCCTCGGTCATAGTCCCAGATTCCTTTTTATCGCCTTGGAGACCTTCGCCAGCTCGGCCCCCTGCGATCGCTGACAGACCTGACATGCGGCCCCATTGATGCCTTCTTCCCTTGCGTAGGCCCTTCGCTCTGCATTCGTCATTTCCGACCCGCCGCCGCGATAGTAGTGCATGACAAGCGGCGGGTCGTGCTCGGGAATGGGGGCATGAGCGGTTCCTGATGTCATCGTAGTGCCGCACACCGGGCACGGCTGGCCCTCTGCCGCCGCTCGCGCCGCCCGGCCGCCAGGGCCGTTCGTCTGAGAGCCACCGTAATGCGTAGCCCGATTGTACGGAACTGTGGCCGTGACCGGGTTTGCTGTGTCACTCACAACCCCGCTGGAATCCACTTCGAACCGGGCGGTACCGCAATTGTGAACGAGGACCGAAGTGGCGCCTGCCAGCACATGGTACGTGTGCGTGTTGCCGACGGTGAGGTTGTGGACCGTGGCGTCGGTGGTGGTCCAGCGCTCCACTGCGGAAACCTGGACATACGTGCCCGCGCTGGTCTGCAGCCACTGGCCGGGCTTGAGGGCCGTCGCGTCGACCCACTCGCGGAGCTCGGGGACCCAGAAGGGGTGGCCGTCGGTCGCGGTGACCTGGGCGGTCTTGGTGCCCTTGTCGCCGTCCGTGTCGATGGTGACCTTGACCAGGTGCTTCAGGCCCTCGCCCTTGATCTCGGCGGTAACCCTCTCGATCCGGGTCTTCCCCGTCTTCGGGTCGGTCGCGACGACCTTGTCGCCGGCCTTGACCTGCTCGATCGGCTTCGTGGTGCCGTCGGCCATCAGGACCTTGGTACCGGGTACGAAGCTGTTGTTGATCGGGCAGGAACCACCGCCGTCGGACTTGCCCGAGCCGCCGCTGCCGCTCGAGCCGCCGTTGCTCTTGGCGGAGCCGCCGGAGCTGCCGCCCGGCTTGGAGCCGCCGCCCTTTCCGGCGCCGCCCGAGCCCTTGCCGGCGGAGGACACCTTGGGGGCTGCCTTGGCCTGCGCCTGCTTCTGGACGGGGTTGCCGGTTTTCTTGGTTCTCTGGGCCGCTTGGTCGGCGATTCTCTTCGCCCGTTCGGCGGCCTTCTTCTTCGCTCTCTGCGCGGCCGCCTTCTTGGCCTTCTCGATCGCCGCCTTCTTGGCCGCCAGCGCGGCCGCCTCCGCGGCCTTCGCCTTCTTCAGGACGGCCTGCGCGAGCTTCTTCGCCTTGTTGAAGGCCTTGACCGCGCTGATCGTCCGCTCGACCGCCTTGATCACCTTCGGGATCTTGCCGATCTTGGTCCACGGGATCGCGCCGACGACGAGGCTCACGCACGACCACATGTCACCGCCGAAGCAGGCCATGGCGTCGTTGATGCCGATGAAGTCCTTCAGCGTCTCCCAGGCCACGGCGAGGATCACCGAGGTGAGGGACTTGTTCATGGTGGCGTGTGCCTGGGCGACCTGCGCCGCCGAAAGGCCCGCGCCCTGCAGGGCCGCCGCCCGCTCGGAAGCGGTCAGCGAGATGGCCAGACCCGAGGGGTCGGACATCGTCACCGGGTTGTTGTGGGCGTAGGCGTACCCGTTCGACTGGAGCGGGTCGTTCAGGTCCAGCACCGGGTCGACGGACAGGAAACGTCCGACCACCGGGTCGTACAGACGCGCACCCAGCGGGACGAAGCCCGATGAGTCGTCACGGGGTGCCCCGAGGAACCCGGTGTGGGCCTGGAAGTTCTCACCGACGGTGTCGGCGCCGCGCTGGTTGCCGAACGGGTCCTGCTTGCGGATGCGGACGGGGTTGTCGGCCCTGAGCCCGACCTCCACGAAGGTGCTGCCCTGGTGGTCGCCGGCGAGGGCGACCAGCTGGTCGGCGCCGTTGCCGTAGGCGTACCGCATGACCGCGCCGCCGGGGGCGGAGTAGGTGCGCTGGGTGTTGATCAGCACACCGCCCTGCCCGACGGTGACCTCGGCCTCGCTCAGGTGCAGCGTGGCCTGCTTGCCCTTGATCGTCAGCAGGCGGGAGCCGTCAGGGCCGTAGATGTGACGGGTGTCGTTCTGCGCCGCCCACTGCTGCTCGGCCTTGGTGGCGTCACAGCCGGCCAGCACGATCGGGGTCGAGTTGGCCGAGTCTCCGCCCTGCACCGCCAGGCACAGGCCCGACGCCACATGCGTGAGCTGGCCGGTGGCATTGCGCTTCAGCTCCTGAGCCGCCGAACCGTCGCACTTCTGGAGCTGGACGGCCGAGCCCGCCGTGTTCGCGGCCGGCTGCACGCACCAGGTGTCGTAGACGTTGAGCGTGCCCCGGTCCGGGTCGGTCTGCGTGGCGCCCGGCGAGGGGGAGAACCGCCAGCTCTGTGCGGGGGACGTGTTGCAGGAGTACAGCTGGATCTTGCGGCCCGCGGTCGCCAGACCGCCCGAGAGGTCCAGGCACTTGTCGGCCAGGCCCACGTACGGGGTCTTGCCGCCGGCGCCGGCGCCCTTGATCCGGTCGATCTTGCCGTCGTAGGTCCAGGTCAGCTCCTGCTTGTCGCCGTTGTCCAGCGAGGTGACCGACTTGGTCTCGCCGGTCAGCTCGTACAGCCGCTCGGCCTCCGCGGTGACCTGCGCCCCGGCCGGGGTGGTGTAGGTCTTGGACACCTTGGTCAGCGTGTGCGGCTGGCTGCCGTCGGCCTTGCCGTAGGAGTAGGTGCTCACGGCGTCCTTGGCCGCGGCGCCGGTGAGGTCCTTCTCGGTCAGCTTGGTGCGGTTGCCGAGCAGGTCGTACTCGTACTCCTGCCAGTAGCCGGACTTGTCGGTGCCGGGGGCCACGTTGAGGGTGCCGTCGGACTTGACCGGTCCCGTGCAGGAGGTCTGGTCCTGGGCGGTCCAGGCCTTCTTCAGCTGGCCCAGCGGGTCGTAGGTGAAGCACTGCCGTTCCGCGATCCCGGTGGAGTGCTCCCGGATCGAGGTGACGTTGCCGGCCGGGTCGTAGGTGTAGCTGCGGTCGGAGACGAGGTTGCCGCCGACCACGGAGGTGTCGCCGGCCTGCTCGCGGTAGACCGACTGCTGCTTCAGCTCACCGCTGGACTCGTCGTACAGGGCCTGGGTCCATACCCGGTACGGCTGGGCGCCGAGGGTGGAGCGCAGGACCTGGCCGTAGACGTCGTAGACGGTCTCCGCGCCGTACCAGTCCTTGCCGGAGACGGAGAGCGGCTTGCCGTCCTCGTTGTAGCGGACGACCAGCTTCTCGGCGTCGAACTTGCCGACCGCCGGCAGGGACGCCGCCTTCAGCATGCCCTGGTCGTTGTACTCGTAGCCGTATGTGTACGTCTTCGGCAGGCCCCAGCCGGTGGACAGCGACTGCGGCAGGGTCAGGGTGGTGGAGGTCGGGTCGTAGTCCTTGGTGTAGCCGTTGATCTGCTGGGTGAAGGCCTCGCCGTCGGTGTAGCGGACGGCGGTGGCCGGCAGGCCCTTTCCGCCGGGGGCGGTGTCGTAGAAGTACTTCGACAGCAGCGTCCCGGTGGAGGTGTTCAGGCGCTGCTCGGTCGGCCGGGACAGGACGTCGTAGCCGTTCCACACCGTGACATCGCGGGCGTTGGTGGTGGTCAGCGGGCGGTCGCGGTCGTCGTACGACGTGCGGGTGGTGCCCGAGTCCGGGTCGGTGGCGGTGATCTGGCGGCCGCGGTGGTCGTAGGTCCACTTCCACGGGTGGGCCGTGTCGGCGGAGTTGGTGGCCGTCACCAGGTGCCCGCGGCCGTCGTAGGCGTACCGCGTCGAGGTGAAGCCGCCGGGCGCCTCGGGGTTGAAGGTGTCGGTGCGGACCGTGCGGCCGAGGGCGTCGGTGTAGACGCGGTACGAGGAGGCGCCGGTCGGGTGGACGACCTTGGACCAGTCCTCGCCGTACTCGTACCGGGTGGCCCGCTCGGGGACCGGCTGGGAGGACGACTCGCCCGTCAGCGGGTCCTTGACCTTCAGGACCGGCGTCTCCTGCACCACGCGGCCCAGGCCGTCGTAGGTGTAGCGGGTGATGTTGGGGACGGCCGTGTCCGCGAGCGGCTGGAACAGCACGCCCGGGGTCGCCTCGTCGGTGTAGTAGGCGTTGTTGGTCTGCCAGACCTCCCCGGCACTGTTGTAGAGGGTGTCGGTGATCAGGTGTCCGCGTCCGCCGTCGGCCTCCTCCTGCGTCTGGCGCTCGCGGCCGAGGCCGTCGTAGAGGGTGACGGACTTCTCGACGCGGTCCTTGTAGCCCCGCGTGTACGTGGTGACGTACGGCGGCTTGTGGTCCGACTTCGCCGGGTCGTCGGGGTCGTACTCGGGGACGGTGTAGACCGCCCGGAAGTCCGGCACGGCGGAGGACGACGGGGTGCGGCCAGGTGCCCAGGCCTCCAGCAGGCGGCCCAGGGGGTCGTACTGTGCCTCGCTGACGTGGCCGTTGGCGTCGGTGGTCCGCAGCGTGGTGGCGCGGCCGGGCTCCAGCTCCTGGATCTCGGTGTGGCCGAGTGCGTTGGCCGTGGTGATCTCAAAGACCTGGCCGGTGGCCGGAGTGTAGGTGATCGACCCGGAGTTGCCGTCCGGGTCGGTCTGCTTCACGACGCGGCCGACGGCGTCGAACGCGGTGGTGCCGTCGCTCTGGAAGCCGGTGCCGGAGCCGTTGAGCGACCAGGACGCCGTGGCCAGGCCGCGTGTGCCGGTGCCGAGCGCGGTGCCGTAGGCCTGCCCGTCGTACGCGGTGCGCGTGGCGCCGCTCAGCGTGGACAGGTCGGTGAAGTCGGCGGCGGCGCACGTCGTCGGCGAGACGAGGGCCTGCTTGCTCAGGCCGATGAGGTTCTTGCCGGTGTGGTGGAGGTACTCGAGCTTGGTGCAGGACTCGTCGCCCGACTTGCCGGTGTCGCCGAGTGACTCGACCTGGACGGGCAGGCCGTGGGTCGCCTCGTACGTCGTCTTCGTCCTGACGACCCGCTCGGTGCGGGTGTCGTCACCGGTGCCGGAGGACTTGGTGTACGCGATCTCCTCGGGCTCGGTGACCCGCCAGGCCCGCAGCGGGGACAGCCCGTCGTCGCGGTCGCGCCTGGCGAGTTCGGTCACGGCGGGGACGGTGACGCTGCGGGACAGCCAGTCCGTGTCGGCGGCGTCGGCGGTCGCGTAGGTCAGTTCCTCGGCGATGCGGCCGGCGAACGCCTCGCGGTCCTTGGCTATCTCGGTGCCGGTGATGTCGGTGACCGGGACGGTGTCGCCCATGCCGCGGAAGAAGCGGGTGACCGCCTTGGACCGCTTGGCGCCGACGGACGGTTCGTCCTGGTCGGGTCCCGTGATCACCGTGGTCTGCTCGAAGCCGGCGAAGGTCGAGTAGGTGCGGGTGGCCTTCTTGGTGAACTCGGCCTCGGCCAGTTTCCAGCCGGCGTTCTTGTAGGCGTAGGACGTCTTCGTCGCGAACGCCCCGTCGACGTTGGGCAGTTCCTCGATCGACTGCACCACGTACTTGTGGAACCAGTCGATGTCCTGCACCTCGGGGTCCGGGTGCCAGAACGACGGGTAGCACAGCCGCGTGTTGGACTTCAGCGCGCCGGTGTCGGACTTGCCGGGCAGGCCGGTGCCGGTGGCGCAGTCGCCCGCGGCCGGTTTGTAGGTGACGACGGTCTCGCCGCCGTACTCGTTGATGACGCGCGCGATGCGCAGCCGGGAGAAGCCGGGACGCGGGTCGGTGGAGCCGCGCATCACCCGGTTCGGCATGTCCTCGGCGTTGGGCTCGAAGCGGACCGCGTTCAGGGTCACGCTGTCGTCCGTGGAGCCGTTGCGGGCGTAGCCGGTGCGCTGGACGGACTCCAGCCACAGGGCGGTGTTGGGGCCGGTCCGCAGGACCGGGAAGTTCTGGGTGAGCTGGTACTTGTCCACCACCTGGCGGGCGGTGGTGTCGGTGCGTCGCTGCGCGGAGGTCTGGATCTCCGTCAGGCGCTTGCGGGTCCAGAACGTCGGCCCGGCGTTCCAGCACTTCCTGGTCTGGGTCGAGGTGACGGGCTGGCAGTTGAGGTCGGCCGGGGTGTCGTACCAGATGCGGTACTTGCCCGGGTCCTTGTCCGTGAAGTTGGCGTCCGTGCAGGTCAGCGAGGATTCGGTGAAGCAGCGCTCGTCGACGGTGAAGCCGACGCGGGCCGGGGCGGTCGCCGTGAAGAGGCTGTCCTTGCGCTGGCCGTAGTAGATGTGGGAGAGGTAGCCGCCGCGGTCGTAGACCACGGGCGCCTTGAAGTTGAAGTTCCGCGCGTAGTAGTTCTTCTCCTTCTTCCACCACAGCGACATGGCGTTGCCGTGGACGTCCTCGACATAGTCGAGGTTCCACCGCCAGGCCTGGGTGCACCACGAGCCCGGCCAGTCGCCGGCCTTGTAGCAGTCCTCTCCGGCGTGGTTGCCGTAAACGGGGACGGTCAGCACGGAGTCGGTGACGGGGTCGTCCGTCGACCAGCCGGGCAGCTTGTGCCGGCCGAAGTGGTAGCGGGTGCCGTCCCGGGTGGTGACCACCCAGTACTCGCCGTCCTTGGCCCCGTTGCCCGAGGTGTTGTCGCGGATCCGCTCGATTGTGGACCCGTCGCCGTTGGCGGTGAACCAGGTGTTCTGGGTGTCGTCCCAGACCAGTTCCGTGGTCGTCCCGCCGAGCGACAGGGTGGCGTTGTCCGAGCCCCAGCACAGGTCGGCGGTGCGGTGCGTGGCGTTGTTGGACCCGGACTTCTTGGAGTCCTCGCGGCAGTTGGCGTAGGTGCGGGTGATCGAGCCGGGGTTGTAGTCCCAGCCGTCGCCGATCCAGGAGGCCTGGTTGTTCGTCGCCGATGTGCGGCCGTCCACGGACTGCGAGGAGTAGCCGAGGGCCACCTTCGGCATCAGTCCGCCTGCGGTCTCCGGGACCTGGACGGCGTAGCTGTAGGTGAAGGCGCCCGAGGAGGCGCCGGCCGACCAGGAGCCGGAGGACAGCAGCGGGGTGGCGCTGAAGTCGCCGGCGGCCGAGGCGCCGGTGTCCAGGGCGCCGATCACCTGCGGGCCGGAGGCGTCCACGGCCTGGAGCGCGTCGCCGCGCGCGAAGGAGGCGGTCCGTACCGAGGCACCCGACGTCGACGAGTCCGCGGCGGTGTCGCCGAGCAGGTTCGCGACCGGGACCGACCCGGTGAGGATCTTGCGGGACGGCGCCTTGGCCGCGGCCTTGGACTTGGTGGGCGCCTTCTTGGCGGGCACCACCTCGACCGAGCTGGGCAGCCGCTGCGCCTTGTCCTCGGCTGCGGCCTTGAGCGACATGGTCGTCGTGCCGCCCTCGGCGGCGCAGTCGCCGCTGTCGGGGGAGGTCAGTACGCAGTCCGGCAGCAGCACCAGGCCGAAGCGCTCCGCCGCCTGGGGGCCGTAGAGGTCCGCGAAGCCGGTGGTGTCGACGGCGAGCGCCACCTGTGCGGCCGGGTCCGCGTCGGCCGGCGGGGTGACTTGCATGATCATGCCGGAGACGCCCGCGTCCTGGGACGTCGTGGGCGCCGCCAGGTCGACCTGCCACTCGCCGTCGAGAGCGGCCGGGTCGGTACCCTCGGGGACCCCGATCGCGACCGGCAGGCCGTTGGACAGCGGCACGGTGCTGCCCGGCGCCGTGGTCGCGTCAAGGGTCGCCGTGCCCGTACCATCCGTCCACGGCGTGACCGCGACCGGTTGGTAGGGGGTGACGGGGACCTCGGGCGCGGTGGTGAGGTTCTTCTCGGCCTCCTCGTCCCCGTCGACCGGGACGTCCTCGGGCAGGTCGGGGAGTTCGACCCCCGCACGGTCCATGCCCGGGCCCGGAATCGCCCACGCGTCCGCGCCGAGGCTGGTCACCGTCAGCGTCGAGGACAACAGAAGGACGGTCGCCAGGCGGCTGTGCCGTCGGCGCCGTCGTTGTGACTCCGTCACGGCCAGGCGTCCCCGCCCCAGCCATGACAGCGGACGTTGAGCACGCATACGCGTCGTCGACTCCCCCACCAGGCAAGCGAATCCAGAGGCACGTGCCTGATCAGGCGCATGCGTGCCCGAACCCTCTGTCATGCACGGGGCGCGTTTCAAGATCGCCGCGTGAGCCGGACATCAGGCTCATGTGATATACGTCACGCGCCATAGGGGGGCCAGGACGTCGATATGTCCATCAATGCGAAACGACGCGAAAATCCCTGTCCATGCAGCGATGACCGGCAATTAAATCGAACAACCCAGACATGTCCGATCGTCGGCCATGGGCCGGCCAGGCGTTCATCACAGCCTTATAAATTCTTCATATATGGACGACCTGCGTCGATCATGTGATCGTGTCGGCGCTCATGCCCCGCGGCCAGCCGACCGGGGCTGTCTGTGCTGTCCGCATTCGCCTGGTCCACACGGGAGTAACCACAGCCGTGTCCGCGCCGCCTCGTTTTCTCAGCCCGTTCGTGCGCACGCGCACCCGGCTGACACTCAGCCTCGGCCTCCTCGTGGCCACCCTGACCGCAGCCCTGCTCCCGTGGTGGCTGCCCGACGATCCCTCGGCGTCCCGCGCGGACCGGGCGACCGGCGCACGGCAGGCCGGCACCGGCCCCCGCGACGAGGCCGCCGCCCAGGCGGAGGCCCGGCGCACCGGCAAGCAGGTCCTCGTCGACACCGCCACCACGCCCACCTCCCTGACCTGGGCCCGGCCCGACGGCCAGATGCGTACGCAGATGTCGGCGACCCCCCGGCGGGCGAAGAACGCCGAGGGCGAGTGGGCCGCGATCGACACGCGGCTGCGCCGCACCGACACCGCCGACGGCCTCGGCATCCGCCCCGCCAACCCGGCGGCCCCGGTGCGCTTCGCCGACGGCACGCGCGGCGGGACCCGGGCCGAACGCTCCTTCGCCCGCGCCCCGCTGATGGACGCTCAGGCAGAGGGAAGCGTCCTGGCCGAGATGGACGTGGCCGGACACACCCTCACCTACACCTGGCCCGGCACCCTGCCCGAGCCGGTCCTCGACGGCCCCCGCGCCCTCTACCCCGAGGTGCTGCCCGGCGTCGACCTGCTGCTGGTCGCCCGCGAGGAGGGCGGCTTCGCGCAGCTGCTCATCGTGAAGACCAAGGAGGCCGCACGGAACAAGGCCCTGGCCACCGTCTCCTACGGGCTGCGCTCCGACACGGCCGTCTTCCGGCACGACGAGAGCGCCGGCCGGGTCCTCGTACTCGACAAGGACGGCAAGGAGATCGGCTCGATCCCCACCCCGTTTGCGTGGGACTCCGGCGGCCGCGACCCCGAACTCCCCCAGCCGGAGGCCGAACCGCGGACCTCGGTCGCCACCTCCGCCGACGTGCTCAAGCTGTCCGGCCTGAGCGGCATCGAACCGGGCGCCCGCAGCGCCCCCCTGCCGCTGCGCCTGACCGGTGACGAGACCGGCAGCGCACGGCTCGAACTGGACGTCGCCAAGACCGGTCTGCTCACGGCCGCGGACGTGACGTACCCGCTGTTCGTGGACCCGACCGCCACCACCGGTTGGGCGGCGTGGACGACGGCCTACAAGCCGTATCCGAACACCAGCTTCTGGAACGGCACCAACTTCAGCTCCGGCACCTCCGACGCCCGGGTCGGCCACGAGGACGACACGGGCGGCACCGGCCGCTCCTTCTGGCGGATGGACTTCAAGAGCTCCATCAAGGGCGCGGACGTCACCTCCGCCTACTTCAAGGTGCTCAACAACCACTCCTGGTCCTGCACCGACCGCCAGTTCCAGCTCTGGCTGACCGGAGGGATCTCGACCGGCACGACGTGGAACAAGCAGCCGAGCTGGTCCAGCGAGATCCAGCGCAAGTCCTTCGCGCACGGCTGGTCCTCCAGCTGCCCGGACGCCTACGAGTCGTTCACGGTGACGAGCGCCGCGCAGAAGGGCGCGGACGGCGGCTGGTCGAGCATCACCTTCGGCATGCGCGCCAGCAGCGAGTCCGACACCCAGACCTGGCGCAAGTTCCGCGCCACATCGGCGACGCTGGAGGTCAACTACAACCGCCCGCCGAACGAGCCCACGGACGGCAAGTCCTCCCCGGGCGGCAACTGCGTCGTCGGCGGCACGGGCGTGACGGTCGGCAAGACCGTCATCACCCTGTCGGCGAACGCCACCGACGCCGACGACAACCTCAGCAAGCTGCGCTTCCGCTTCTGGGTGAACGGTGACACCGCCACCCGCAAGGAGTACCTGGTCACCCCGAACGACAACGGCACCGCGAGCCAGTCCATCCCGGTCGACTTCCCCCTGACCGACAAGACGACCTACGCCTGGGACGTGCGCGCCGAGGACTCCGGCGGTCTGGTGTCCTCCTTCCACCCGCCGGGCACCGCGCCCTGCATCATCACCGTCGACGGCAGCGGCCCGGCCCAGCCCGAGGTCGCCAGCACGGACTTCCCCCAGGCGACCTCCGACGGCACGACCTGGACCAAGGTCAAGTTCGGCTCGACCGGCTCGGTCACCTTCACCTCCTCGGGCGCGAAGAAGTTCAAGTACGCCTTCGAGGGCCTGGGGTACAAGGAAATCCCCGCCGACGCCAACGGCGTCGCGACCGTCCCGGACCTGCGGCCGGAGCACGCCGGACCCACCCGGCTGAACGTCTACGCCTACGACCAGTACGGCAACCCGAGCGTGCGCACCGACTACAACATGTACGTACCGCCGCGCGACAAGGCCGACGGGCCCGGCGACACCGGCGGCGACGACATCCCCGACATTCTCATCGTCAACTCCAGCGGCTACCTGTACACCTGCCCCGGAGCACCCGACGGCGAGCTGTTCTCGTGCATGGTCTCCTCCTACACGGTGGACGACTCCGGCGAGACGCGGCTGAACCCGGCCGGCCACTGGTACGACCCCGCCACGGACAAGGCGGCCCTGATCACGCACTACGACGACGCCTACCCGGGCGACGGTGCCACCGACCTGTTCGCCGTCTCCCCCGACGGCGGGTTCTGGCTCTACCCCGGTGACGGCTACGGCAGCTTCAACGTGGACAAGCGGCTGAGCATCCGGCTGCCCTCGAACGCCCCGGCCCCCTCGACCTGGACCCAGATCAAGGCCGTCGGCGACATCACCGGTGACAAGCACCCCGACCTCGTGCTGCGGGCCGGCGCCGCGTTCTGGACGCTGTCCGGCTACACCGGCGCGAGCTTCGAGACCGCCACGCTGATGAACGACGACGCCTGGGGCCGCCGCGACATCGTCAACGTCGCCGACATCAACGGTGACAGCACAGCCGACCTGCTGTGGCGCAACCTGGACAACGGCAATATGTACGTCCGCCACGGCAAACCCGGCACCGAGGGCGGCGTCGACCTCGAGTCGCTCAAGCTGGCGGCCAACTCCCTGAACGGGGACGTCTCCTACGGCACCAGCTGGACGGAGTCGAACGTCTCGACGGCGCTGGGCATCCCCGATGTCAACGGTGACGACATCCCCGACATCTGGGCCCGGTTCGGCGGTGACGGCCAGACCCGTGTCTACCACCCGTCCCGCACCAACACGGGCTCACCCGTCAAGATCGTGCTGTCGACGGACTGGAGCACCATGAAGGCCCTCGGCTGAACCGTCCGCCGACGCCCACCCGGGTGGGCGTCGGCGCGCGGCTACATCGTGGTGCCCTCCGGCACCCACTCCTCGCCGCCCAGCGGAAACTCGTACGCCGGGCGCCCGTTGTTGCCGCTGGTGCGGAAGGGGCGGCCCTTGTCGTCCACGGTCAGCGTGCCGCTGCGGGAACCGCTGGACCACTTCAGCTCCAGGTACCAGCTCACGTCGTACGCGGAGGCGTCGGCGGTGATGTAGTAGACCTCGGGGTCGGACTCGCTGACCGAGAACGGGAAGTTCCGGTGCCCGGCCTCCGGGGTCACGGCCGGGCGGGCGGCGTCGAGGGCGACGGTGAAGGAACGCGTGGGCACGTTGCCGCCGCAGCCGACGCCGGGGTAGCCCATCACGAAGTCGTTCCAGGGGAGCGGCGACCGCTTGCCCGCCACCCGTACGCTGAGCCCCTCGACGACCACCGTCCGGTCCGAGGTCCCCTGCACAGTGAGCTGCACGTACTGCTCTCCGGAGGAGACGGCCCCGAACGAACTGATCCACGCCGTCGCGTCCGACTGCAAGGGCGGCGGTGCCACCTCGCTCGCCGGCCGGTTGACCAGATAGCGCTGCCCGCAGGGGTCGTCCCAGGCGTACGGGTCGGTGTGCACGGTGAGCGGCACCCCACGGTCCCCGCGGCCCCGGGCCCGGGCGTCCGGCGCGGCGGAGGCCCGGGGGGCCGGCGGGCTGCTCGCGTCCTTGCCCTTCGCGCCGGGGGCGGACGCGGACGGGGACGCGGAGGGAGAGGCGAAGAGCGACGGTGAGGGCGTGACGTCCTTGCCCTCGACGCCCGCGGCCCCGACCGATCCCTTGCGCCCGCCACCGTCCGTCCCGCCGTCCGTCCCGCCGTCCGGCAGGCCCACGGCCAGCGTGACACCGACGACCACGGCGGCCACGGCGGCCACGGCTGTCCCGGCGAGGACGGCGGTACGGGTACGGTGCCGAGGGCGGGGACCGGGACGGGGCCGGGGTTCGCCGTCCGCCTCCGGGGCCCCGACGGCCGGAAGCTCCGCCTCCGCTGGAGGTTCCGTGTCCTTCCCCGGCGTCTCCGCCACCGCCGGTCCGGTGTCCTTCTCCCGCGCCGCCGCCCCCGCGGGCTCGGGCCTGCGCCGCCGCGCCGCATCCGCCAGCACCCACCGCCGGTGCAGCTCGACCAGTTCCTCGGGGCCCGCCTTGCACAGCCGGGCCAGCCGTTCCACCGGCGCGTAGTCCGTGGGCACCGCGTCCCCGTTGCAGTACCGGTGCAGGGTCGACGTACTCATGTGGAGCCGCTTGGCGAGGACCCCGTAGCTCAGCCCCGACCGGTCCTTCAACTCCCGCAGGAACGCGGCGAACTCCGCCGCGGGCATGCCTTCCGACACCGTTCCCCCCTCCCCGTGTCCCGTTCCGCCGTTCCAGGGGACGGTCATTTCCCCAGGTCAGAGCGGTGTGAGCGTTCCAGCGTCCCGGATGGTCCGCCGGATGTGGCGGCCGGGACGGATCTCCCCACAAGCTCTGGTCATCCAAGCACGCCGCTCCCGCCGAAACGGTCGAGCGGCCCGTACCGACCCGTACCGATGACAAGGAATTCGCCATGCGCAGCTCCCGCCTCCGCCTGCTCGCCGCCACCGGAATCACCCTGGCCACGCTCGCCCTCACCGCCTGCGAGGACGGCACGGGCACACAGGACGAGGGCACGGGCACGCCGACCGCGACGGCGACCACGGAGAAGCCCGCCGATGCGCCCTCGGACCCGTCGGCGGACGGGACGGGTTCGGGTTCAGGTTCGGACAAGTCCTCCGAGCCCGGCGGCGGCAAGGACAAAGGCGACGACGGCGGCAAGGACAAGACCGGCGGCACCTCGGACGGTTCCGACGACCCGCAGAGCCGCGTCGCCTGCAACGGCTCCAACACCGCCGTCACCGCCCGGCCGGTCCCCCGTCCCGTCAACCACATGCTGATCACGGTCAAGAACACCGAATCCAAGCTCTGCGACCTCACCTACTACCCGGTGCTCCGCTTCGACGAGATGCAGTGGGTGCCGCGGCCGGTCGAGGAGAGCCAGGGCCAGGCCGTGGTGAGTCTCGCCCCGGGCGAGTCGGCGTACGCCGGTGTCCTGCTGTCGGCCGCCGACGGCAGCGGCGACGGCGGCACCACCGGCCACAAGCTCACCGTCGGCTTCCAGGGCAGCACCCCGAACAGCAGCGGCGGCCCGTCCGCGGTCCCGTCCCTGCCGGCCAAGGGCGTCTACTACGACAGCTCGCTGAAGGTGACGTACTGGCAGCAGTCGATGGACGACGCCCTCTCCTACTGAGCGGCCCTCAGCTTCTGGGCCACCTCGGTGGCCCAGTAGGTGAGGATGTTGCGCGCGCCGGCCCGCTTGATGCCGGTCAGCGTCTCGAGGATCGCCCGCTCCCGGTCGATCCAGCCCTTCTCGGCGGCCGCCTCGATCATCGAGTACTCACCGGAAATCTGGTACGCCGCCACCGGCACGTCCACCGTGTCCGCGACCCGCGCGAGAATGTCCAGATACGGGCCCGCCGGCTTCACCATCACCATGTCGGCGCCCTCGTCCAGGTCGAGCGCCAGCTCGCGCATCGACTCACGGACGTTCGCCGGGTCCTGCTGGTACGTCTTGCGGTCGCCCTGGAGCGAGGAGGCGACGGCCTCCCGGAACGGCCCGTAGAAGGCGGAGGCGTACTTGGCGGTGTAGGCGAGGATCGCCACGTCCTCCCGGCCGATCTGGTCGAGGGCTTCGCGGACGACCCCGATCTGCCCGTCCATCATGCCGCTGGGCCCGACCACGTGCGCTCCCGCGTCGGCCTGGACCCGTGCCATCTCGGCGTACCGCTCGAGGGTGGCGTCGTTGTCGACGCGGCCCTGGTCGTCGAGCACCCCGCAGTGCCCGTGGTCGGTGGTCTCGTCGAGGCAGAGATCCGACATGACGAGCAGGTCGTCCCCGACCTCGGCCCGCACGTCCCGCAGGGCGACCTGGAGAATCCCGTCCGGGTCGGTCCCCGGCGTCCCGAGGGCGTCCTTCTTCGACTCCTCCGGCACACCGAACAGCATGATCCCGGAGATCCCCGCCGCCACCGCCTCGGCGGCCGCCTTCTTCAGACTGTCCCGCGTGTGCTGCACGACACCGGGCATCGCCGCGATCGGCACCGGTTCGTCCGCACCCTCGCGCACGAAGGCCGGGAGGATGAAGTCGGCCGGGTGCAGCCTGGTCTCGGCGACCATGCGCCGCATGGCGGGGGTGGTACGCAGACGCCGCGGCCGCGCGCCGGGGAAGGATCCGTACGTCGTCATACCACCTACGCTACGCCCGCCCCACCCATGCCTTTGCCGACGGCGAGTCGGCGGCATCGCCCGGGGCGATGCCGGAGGAAAGGCCCCCGCCGACGACGGCAGACCGGATCCGCATCCGGTGCGTGCACCGGGAGCCCCTGCCTTTTGGACCTGTAGACCCCACACCTTTTGGCTCTGCCCTTCGGACCATGACCGCACCAGGCTGGGAGAACCGTCGATCTCCCGGAGGGATCCTGTGAGTCTCGCGTTCCTTCTGACCACCCTGGTCGTGGTGGTCACCCCCGGCACCGGCGTGGTGTACACCCTCGCCGCCGGGCTGTCCCACGGCCGCCGGGCGAGCCTGGTGGCCCGCCCCCGGGTCATGACCGGCATCCGCCGGGTCTTCGCCGTCTGCTTCGTCGGGCTGAGCGCACGCATGGCGGTGGCCTGACATGCGCTTCCGGCACGCGGACGCGATCTGGTCCGACCACCCCCGCCTCGCGGTGGGCGCCCTGCACGCCACCGGCATCGGCCCGGCGGCCGACGTCGGCCCCCGCCTCACGGAGTACACCGCCCGCGCCCTGACCCGGCTGGCCGACGCCCCCGAAGGCCAGTTTCCCGAAGTGCTCGCGTGGCGCCGGACCTTCGCCCGGATGGGGCTGAAGCCGACGCGGTACCGGTGCGCCTCGGAGTCCCTGCTGCGGCGACTGCGCAAGGAAGGGACACTGCCGCGCATCCACCCCGTGGTCGACCTGTGCAACGCGATCTCCGTCGCATACGCGGTCCCGGTCGCCGTCCTCGACGCCGACCGCATCACAGGACCGCTGCTCGAAGTACGCCATGCCCACGGCGACGAGGAGTACACGGCCTTCGGCGGCGGCACGGAACACCCCACCCCCGGCGAGGTGACATACGCCGACTCCGCGGGCCGGGCGCATGCCCGCCGCTGGACCAACCGGCAGAGCGGCCACTCGGCGGTCGGCGAGCACACCGGCCGGATCTTCGTCGTCGCGGAGGCCATGCACGAGGGCGGTGCGGACACCGTCGCGGCGGTGGTGGAGACGATCGCCGCGGAACTCGCCGCGCACTGGCGGACCGACCCGGTGACGGCCCTTCTCACCTCCTCCGCGCGGGAGTTCACGTTCGGCGACGAACCCGTGTCCGGCACCCGGGCACGGTGACGGGCACATGGCACCATGGGCGCGGTGAGCGAGCAAGAACGGCCGACGACCGACGCGGCGACGGACGCCACCGCCCCGGCGCCCGGTTCCGACTTCCTCTCACTGCACCCCGGGGAAGCGCCCGCGGGCGGCAAGGCGGACTGGCTGGCGCAGCGGCTGCGGCAGGCGATCACCGATCGCCGGCTGACCGTGGGCAGCAGACTGCCGGCCACCCGGGTGCTCGCCGCCGAACTGCGCGTCTCGCGCGGTGTGATCACCGAGGCGTACCGGCGGCTCGCCGAGGACGGCCATGTCGAAGGGCGCCGACGCGGCGGCACGGTGGTGGTCGCGGCACCCCCGGCCCACGGCCCGAAGGCCCGGCACACCGCTGAGCCGGCGCCGCACTCCCCCTTCACCGGCGAACCCGGCGCCGACGTCTTCGACGTACTGCGCGCCGCCGACGCCCGCGTCGACCTCACCCCGGGCCGGCCCGACCTCTCCGCGTTCCCCCGCACGGCCTGGCTGCGTGCCGAACGGGCCGTGCTCGCCGAACTGTCCGCCCCCGACCTGGGATACGGCGACCCGCGCGGCGCCCCGCGACTGCGCCGCGCCGTGGCCGCCTGGCTGGCGCGCAGCCGCGGCATCCGGGTGGACCCGGACGGGATCCTGATCGTCGCCGGCACCGCGCAGGCGCTCACGCTGCTGAACCCGGTGCTGCTGACGGACGGCATCACCGGTGTCGCGGTGGAGGACCCCGGCTCGCTCGGCACCCGTCAGCATCTGCGCAACGGCGGGCTGGACACCCCACCGGTCCCGGTCGACCCCCACGGCCTGCGCATCGACGCACTGCGCGCCACCGGAGCCCGCGCCGTCCTCCTCACCCCCGCCCACCAGTTCCCCACCGGCGTCGTGACCAGCGGCGAACGCCGCCGCGAACTGCTGCGCTGGGCCGCGGACGGCGGACTGATCCTGGAGGACGACTACGACGCCGAGCACCGCTATGACCGCCCGCCCGTACCCGCGCTGCGCTCACTGGTCACCGACCGCCTGCACTACATGGGCAGCGTCTCCAAACTGCTCGCCCCCGCACTGCGCATCGGCTGGCTCCTCCCGCCGGCCCGCCATCTGAAGGCGCTGACCGACGCCAAACGCTTCACCGACCTGGGCAACGCCGTGCTGCCCCAACTGGTCCTCGCCCAGCTCATGGAGTCGGGCCAACTGGAGCGCCACCTACGACTGCTCCGCGCCCGTCACATCCGCCGCCGCGACGCGATGATCGACGCCGTACGCGAACATCTCCCGGGCGCGGTCGTCCACGGCGCGGCGGCCGGCCTGCACCTGACGGTCACCTACACCCCGGACGTCCCCGACACCGACCTCGCCGCCGCAGCCCTCACCCGGGGCGTGAAGTGCCACCCCCTCTCCTGGCACCGCCAACTCCCGGGCCCCCCGGGCCTGGTCCTCGGCTACGCGGCCGACCCGCCCGGGGCCATCACCGAAGGCGTACGGACCCTGGGCCGGGCGCTGCGCGACCTGTCCTGACAGCCGCGGTCAAGCGGATCAACCATGCTCCGGCTGCTTTGAGCGCCACCCCGGCCTTTCGGTCACCGGACGCGTCCGAGCGCCAGCTCGGCCCACACGGTCTTGCACGGGAACGGCCCCGGCAGCACACCCCAGTCCTCAGCCAACTCCTCGACCAGCAGCAGACCGTAGCCCGACTCGGCGGCCTCCGGCGGGGCGCTGCCGCTCGCGGGTGCCTTCTCGCCCCTGGGGTCGGCCACCTCGATGCGCAGCACCCCGTCCACGGTGACGGTGAGGGTGAGCCGGAAGCCCCGCCCGGGGACACGGCCGTGCACGACGGCGTTCGTAGCCAGTTCGGCGACGATCAGCCGGGCCGGGTCCAACGGCAGCCCCCATGCCTCCAGTTGCTCGGTGGCGAGCAGCCGGGCCAGCCGGGCACCCCGGCGCGTGCTGGAGAGCGGCACGGTGAACTGGTGGAGCGGGGTCCGCGGTGCGGCGATTCCTCGATTCATGTCACTCAGCGTGTTCAGTCACGCGCCTGCTGTGAAGGCGAGTGGCCCGTGCGACCGGAGGCTGTCCGGCTCCGTCCGGGCCGCCCCTCAGGGAGACGGCAACGGAAGGCAGGGCATGCTCGGGTGCCGCAGGTGCTGTCCGCCGTCGTGGACGCACAGGGTGAAGGTCTCCGGTCCCGGCCGCCCCGCCATGTCGTAGGCGTCGAGAACACGCTCGACCCGTTCCCACAGCCGCACCGAACCTCCCTCCCGCACCTGCCAGCCGCCGTCGCCGCCAGGCGTCAGCGCGGCGGCCGATCCGCTCACCACGTCGATCAGATGCAGGGCGTCGCCGACGGTGGCCAGTTGGGCGTCGGGTACGGCGCTCTGCGCGAGGAAGCGCAGAGGGAAGGCCTCCTCGGTCGCGGCGGTGATCCGCTCAGGACCGTGCCGGGCGACTCGCGCCTCCCCCGGCAGCTCCGCCGCCCAGTGGGCGGGGTTGCCGAACGCCGGCGCCGCGTGCGTGCGCGCCGACATGAAAGAAACCGTGCCGCCCAGCAGGCGCCCCTCGGCAGTGCCGTCCCCGGCGACGGTGAGCAGGACGCGGGCGTACCCATAGAGCCAGCCCGAGAGCGTCAGCAGGATCTTCCCGCCAGGCCGCGTCTGGGCGACCAGGGCCGGCGGCACGGCGCGGAAGGAGCAGGCCGCGACGATCCGGTCGAACGGGGCCTCGGGCCAGTACCCGTACAACCCGTCCGCGACCGCGAGGGTGGGGGTGTAGCCACAGCCGTGCAGCGCGCCGGCGGCCCGCTCCAGCCGGTACGGATCCACCTCAATGCTCGTCACACCGGCGGATCCGAGACGTTCGCAGGCGAGCGCCGTCGAGTACCCCGTCCCCGTGCCGATCTCCAGCACCGAGTGCCCCTCCCGGACATCGGCGTCGGCCCACATCCGCACCACGAGCGACGGCAGGGTGGAGGACGAGGTCGGAGCCCCTCCGTACCGCTCGACCGGGTTCTCCCAGTCGGGTTCCTCGCCGTCGAACTGCGTGATGAGCGTGGTGTCGGAGTACGCGGCGGCCAGCCAGCGCCCGTGGTCGAGCGCGCCGGTGACCGGCTGCCACAGGGTGAGCCCCCGCCCGTCCCGCTCCTCGCCGGGCAGGTAGAAGCCGGGCACGAACCGGTGCCGGGGAACCTCCTCCACCGCCGCCCGCCAGGCCGGATCGTCCAGCGCCCCGCGTACGGCGAGGTCCTCCGCCATGACCGCGCGCAGCCGTGCGGCATCGCTTTCGAGGTCCACGGGCAGCGTCACGAGCGGCCCTTCCTTTCCACGGTGAGGAGATCGGCCGTCCAGTGTTCCGGGTCGTCCCCGTCCCCGGTGAGCGCGAAGTCGAAGCAGCCGAAGACCGGACCGAACGAGGCCAGGTACGCGTGCAGCGCCCCGCGGTGACGTCCTCCAGCGCGGTGACGACCAGGACGGTGAAGGCCATCGGTCAGTCCGATTCGTAGTCGGTGGTGCTGTCGTCCTGCGTCTGGGGCTGCGGACCGTTCCCGTCACCGCCCCCGGACACGGAAGCGGTACCGATCGTCCTCGACGTCCCGTGCTTGCCCATCTCGACCGGCCGCCCGGCGGCGTCGGCGTAGCGGGCGGTCTGCGCGACGGGGTCGAGCGTCACGGTCGCGTACGGCGGCGGCCCGACCGGCAGCCGATCGGTGACCAGGCGCAGCGCCCAGGGGGCGGCGGGGGCGAGTGTCGTCATGGGTGTCCCTTCTCTTTCCGCGACGCGGAGTTCTCAATTCGCGCCACTCAGTGTGCTCACCCATGTGCACACTGTGAATACGGACAGGTCGTACGGCCGACAGCTGTACGTCAGGTGTCCGGTTTCTGTCCGCCCTGCCCGGGGTGACCGGGCGCGGGCGGCCGGAGTTGGTCCGGGGAAGGGCACGCGACGGGAGGCGGCGAACGTGGGCGAGTGGGAAGCGGGGCTGGACGACGACGAGGCCGGGGCCGTGATGCGCACCGTCACACGGCAGTTGAAGCTCTGGCGCGAGGCGGCCGGCCTCACCCAGGCGGAGCTCGGGGCGGCGATCAAGTACGGGGAGGAGACGGTCTCCTGCGTGGAGCGGGGGCGGCGGATTCCCCGCCCGGAGTACTTGGACGCGGCGGACGAGGTGTTGGGGGCGGGCGGCAAGATCGCCGCGATGAAGAAGGACGTGGCGGAGATCCGGTACCCGAAGATGGTGCGGGACTTGAAGAACCTGGAGGAGGAGGCTGTTGAGCTGTGCGCGTACAACAACTCCGTCATCCATGGACTGTTGCAGACCGAGGACTACGCACGAGCCGTGTTCAACGCGCATCGACCGACGCTCACCGAGGCCGAGGTTGAGCAACAGGTCACGGCACGCTTGGCACGCCAGGAGATCCTTGATCTCATGACCGGGCGGCGCGTCTTCAGCTTTGTGCAGTGCGAGTCGACGCTTCGCAGGCCCATGGGAGGCAGAATGGTGATGCGCCAGCAGATTGAACGGCTGCTGGAGGTCGCCCAGTTGCGCAACGTGGACCTCCAGGTCCTTCCCTTGGACCGTGAGGTGAACTCCGGAACAGGTGGTTCGTTCCGGCTACTCAAGCTCAAGAAGGGAACCACAGTCGCGTTCAGTGAATCGCCCCTCAGCAGCAGAGTGACGACTGACCCCAAGGAAACGACGGTCCTCGACATCCGCTACGGAGCCCTGCGCGCCCAGGCTCTCAGCCCACAGGATTCATTGCCCCTCATCGAGAAAGTACTGGGAGAGACAAGGACATGACGCTCAAGGTCTCTAGAACCGGCACCAAGCCGGAATGGATAAAGAGCAGCTACAGCACGTCCGACGGCCCCGACTGCATCGAGGTGGCCACCGCCCCCGCTCACATCCTCGTCCGCGACTCCAAGAACCCGAACGGCCCCCGCCTCGCCCTCGCCCCCACGACCTGGGCAGCCTTCCTGCCGTACGCCTCCGGGCACTGACCCCGATACGTGCGATGGCGGGGCGCGCCTTAACAGCGCACCCCGCCACCTCACAATCAGGAGCTCACGTCGTAGACCGGCGTCTCCGCGCCCCCGGCCGCCGTTCGCTCGGCCTCGTCACCGGGTCGCCCGCGTCGATCGCGGCCGCGCGGCGACGCGTGCCGAAGTCGGCCAGGGCCTCCGCCAGCTTGTGGACCGACGGCTCGGGAGCCATGACGTCCACGCGCAGGCCGTGTTCCTCGGCCGTCTTCGCCGTCGCCGGGCCGATGCAGGCGATCACCGTCACGTTGTGCGGCTTGCCCGCGATGCCGACCAGGTTCCGGACCGTCGACGACGAGGTGAACAGCACCGCGTCGAAGCCGCCGCCCTTGATGGCCTCCCGGGTCTCGGCGGGCGGCGGCGAGGCGCGCACGGTGCGGTAGGCCGTGACGTCGTCCACCTCCCAGCCCAGCTCGATCAGGCCGGCGACCAGCGTCTCGGTGGCGATGTCGGCCCGCGGCAGGAAGACGCGGTCGATCGGGTCGAAGACCGGGTCGTAGGGAGGCCAGTCCTCCAGCAGACCCGCCGCCGACTGCTCGCCGCTCGGCACCAGGTCCGGCTTCACGCCGAAGGCGATCAGCGCGGCGGCCGTCTGATCGCCCACCGCGGCGACCTTGATACCGGCGAAGGCACGGGCGTCGAGCCCGTACTCCTCGAACTTCTCCCGGACCGCCTTCACCGCGTTGACCGAGGTGAACGCGATCCACTCGTAGCGGCCCGTCACCAGGCCCTTGACCGCCCGCTCCATCTGCTGCGGGGTGCGCGGGGGCTCCACGGCGATCGTCGGCACCTCGTGCGGCACGGCCCCGTACGAGCGCAGCTGGTCGGAGAGCGACGCCGCCTGCTCCTTCGTGCGCGGGACGAGCACCTTCCACCCGAACAGCGGCTTGGACTCGAACCACGCCAGCCGGTCGCGCTGGGCGGCGGCGGAACGCTCACCGACCACGGCTATCACCGGACGGCCGCCCTCCGGGGAGGGCAGCGCCTTCGACTGCTTCAGCGTCTGCGCGATCGTGCCGAGCGTCGCCGTCCAGGTGCGCTGCCGGGTCGTCGTACCGCCGACCGTCACCGTCAGCGGGGTATCGGGCTTACGTCCGGCGGACACCAGTTCGCCCGCCGCCGCGGCCACGGAGTCGAGCGTGGTGGAGACGACCACCGTGCCGTCCGACGCCCCGACCTCCGTCCAGCACCGGTCGGACGCCGTACGCGCGTCGACGAACCGCACGTCCGCGCCCTCGGCGTCGCGCAGCGGCACACCGGCGTACGCGGGCACGCCGACCGCGGTGGCGACACCGGGGACGACCTCGAACGGCACCCCGGCCGAGGCGCACGCCAGCATCTCCTCGGCGGCGTACGCGTCGAGCCCGGGGTCACCGGACACCGCACGCACGACCCGCCTGCCGCCCCGCGCGGCCTCCATGAGAAGATGTCCGGCATCCCTGATCGCGGGGACACCGGCGGTTGTTGACGCGCCGTCAACGACCGTCAGCTGGGGCGTGCCCGTGCCCGGAAGCGACGGATCGGCATCGGTGTGCACTTCGGCGACGCCCTGCCTGGCGTGCGTCCGTACGACGTCGAGCACGTCCTGCTCGGCGACGAGGACGTCCGCGTTCGCCAGCGCCTCCACGGCGCGCAGAGTCAGCAGTCCCGGATCCCCGGGTCCGGCACCGAGGAAGGTGACGTGCCCGTGTTCCGGAGGGGCGGGAAGGGTGGTGGGGCTCAATGTGCTCGCTCCCCCATCAGACCGGCCGCGCCCTGCGCGAGCATCTCGGTGGCGAGTTCGCGACCGAGCGCCGTCGCCGCCTCGTGCGTCTCGGGCACGGGACCGGTGGTGGACAGCTGCACCAGCGTGGCACCGTCGGTCGAGCCGACGACACCCCGCAGGCGCATTTCCTTGACAACCTGCCCGTCGGGCAGAAGGTCGGCCAACGCTCCAACAGGGGCGCTGCAGCCGGCCTCCAGGGCGGCGAGCAGTGACCGCTCGGCCGTCACGGCGGCCCGCGTCAACGGGTCGTCGAGCTCGGCGAGCGCGGCGATGAGGTCCGCGTTGTCCGCGGTGCACTCGACCGCCAGTGCCCCCTGGCCGGGGGCGGGCAGAATCGTGTCGACCGACAGGAAGTCGGTCACTTCGTCGCTGCGTCCGATCCGGTTCATTCCGGCGGCGGCCAGCACCACGGCATCCAGTTCGCCCTTATGGACGTACCCGATGCGGGTGTCGACGTTGCCCCGGATCGGGACCGTCTCTATTTCCATGCCGTGGCTGCGCGCGTACGCGTTCAGCTGCGCCATGCGGCGCGGCGAGCCGGTGCCGATGCGGGCGCCGCGCGGCAGATCCGTGAGCTTCAGCCCCTCGCGCGTGATCATCACATCGCGCGGGTCCTCGCGCACCGGAATGGCCGCCACGACGAGCGCGTCGGGCTGCGTGGTGGGCAGGTCCTTCAGCGAGTGCACCGCGAAGTCCACCTCGCCGCGCGCCAGCGCCTCCCGCAGCGCGGCCACGAACACGCCCGTGCCGCCGATCTGCGCGAGGTGCTCGCGCGACACATCGCCGTACGTGGTGATCTCGACGAGCTCGACAGGCCGTCCGGTCACCTGGCTCACGGCATCCGCCACCTGCCCGGACTGGGCCAGGGCGAGCTTGCTGCGCCTGGTCCCCAGCCTCAGTGCCTTCTCAGTCATCCCGGCCCTCGGTTCTCTGCGTTCTTCTCGGTGCTTTCCTCGGCGCGGGAGACGGAGGCCACCGTCTCGGGGTCGAGGTCGAACAGGGTGCGCAGCGCGTCGGCGTACCCGGCGCCGCCGGGCTCGGCCGCGAGCTGCTTGACCCGTACCGTCGGCGCGTGCAGCAGCTTGTCGACCACCCGCCGCACGGTCAGCGTGATCTCCGCGCGGTGTTTGTCGTCCAGGCCGGGAAGCCGCCCCTCCAGACGGGCGATCTCTCCGGCCACCACATCGGCCGCCATGGTGCGCAGGGCGACGACGGTCGGCGTGATGTGCGCCGCCCGCTGGGCCGCCCCGAACGCGGCGACCTCGTCGGAGACGATACGCCGGACCTGGTCCACATCGGCAGCCATCGGAGCGTCCGCGGACGCCTCCGCAAGCGATTCGATATCGACCAGCCGTACGCCGGCCAGCCGGTGCGCGGCCGCGTCGATGTCGCGCGGCATCGCCAGGTCGAGCAGAAAGAGCACGGGCTCGGGGCGCGGCGGCTCGGCCACCGGCTCCGGGCGGCGCCGCTCGGGGATCCGGCCGACGGCGGACACGGTCGCGGCGAGCGCGCCGATCAGTTCGGCGTCCGCCTCCGGGCCGCTGCGGTCGGTGCGGCGGCGGTCGACGGTGGTGCCCGTGGCCCATGCGGCGTGCTGCTCCAGCGTGGCCGCGTCCATACCGGCGACGGCGGCCTCGCCCATCACGGAGAAGCCGGGGGGTACGGAGGTCACGGAGGCCAGGTCGAGGGGGCAGTTGTCGTCGGTGCCGGCGGAGGCGGACTGCTGGGAAGCCCCGGTGCCGGCGGAAGCAGCCGGCTGGGAAGCCCCCGCGGAAGCGGCCCGCACCGGAGCCTTCGCGGCCTCCGCGTCGAGGTCGACGACCACCGGCTGCTCGCCGATACGGCTGTCGACGACCACCGGCTGCTCGCCGATACGGCCCCCGACACCCGCGGCCACCGCGTCGGCCGTGAGGACCAGCCCGGTCGCACCGGTGCAGGAGACGACGACGTCTGCACGTGTCAGCTCGAACGGCACCGAATCCATCGGTACCGCGCGGGCCAGCACGTTCGTGTCGTCGCCCGCCGTGAGGATCTCGGCGAGCCGCTCGGCGCGGTCGGGCGTGCGGTTGGCGACGACGATCTCGGCGACACCGGCCCGCGCGAGCGTGGCCGCGGCCAGGGAGGACATCGAACCGGCGCCTATGACCAGGGCCTTCTTGCCGGGGGCCCAGCCCTCGACGGGCCGGCCGACGGCGAGCTGCTCCAGCCCGAAGGTGACCAGGGACTGCCCGGCGCGGTCGATCCCGGTCTCGGAGTGGGCGCGCTTGCCGACCCGGAGCGACTGCTGGAACAGGTCGTTCAGCAGCCGCCCGGCGGTGTGCATCTCCTGCGCCCGGGCCAGCGAGTCCTTGATCTGGCCGAGGATCTGCCCCTCGCCCACGACCATGGAGTCCAGCCCGCAGGCAACCGAAAACAGGTGGTGAACGGCCCGGTCCTCGTAGTGCACATAAAGATAAGGAGTGAGCTCCTCCAGGCCGACCCCGCTGTGCTGGGCGAGGAGCGTGGACAGCTCGGCGACACCGGCGTGGAACTTGTCCACATCGGCGTACAGCTCGATGCGGTTGCAGGTGGCCAGGACCGCTGCCTCGGTGGCCGGCTCCGCGGCGACCGTGTCCTGCAGCAGCTTTGTCTGCGCGTCCACGGCCAGCGAGGCCCGCTCCAGCACGCTGACCGGCGCGCTGCGGTGACTCAGTCCGACGACGAGGAGACTCATGCCGGCATCACGGCGGGCATGTCCCCGTCGGGCCCCTGGTCGGTGGCGGACTGCTTACGGGTGGCGGCGGGGGCGACGGCAGCCGCCGCTTCCTCACCGGCTTTGCGCTGCTCGTGGAAGGCGAGGATCTGCAGCTCGATGGAGAGGTCCACCTTGCGCACGTCGACGCCGTCCGGCACGGACAGCACGGTCGGCGCGAAGTTCAGGATGGAGGTGACACCGGCGGCCACGAGCCGGTCGCAGACCTGCTGGGCGGCACCGGCGGGGGTTGCGATCACGCCGATCGACACGCCGTTGTCCGTGATGATCGACTCGAGCTCGTCGGAGTGCTGCACCGGGATGCCGGCGACGGGCTTACCGGCCATCGCGGGGTCGGCGTCGATCAGCGCGGCGATCCGGAACCCACGGGAGGCGAACCCGCCGTAGTTGGCGAGGGCGGCGCCGAGGTTACCGATCCCGACGATCACAACCGGCCAGTCCTGGGTCAGGCCGAGTTCACGGGAGATCTGGTACACGAGATACTCGACGTCGTAGCCGACGCCCCTGGTGCCGTACGAACCCAGGTAGGAGAAGTCCTTGCGCAGCTTCGCGGAGTTGACGCCCGCGGCGGCCGCCAGCTCCTCCGAGGAGACCGTGGGCACCGAGCGCTCGGAGAGCGCGGTGAGGGCGCGGAGGTACAGCGGAAGACGGGCGACGGTGGCCTCGGGAATCCCTCGGCTGCGGGTCGCCGGTCGGTGAGTTCGGCCAGTTGCCACGGTGCTCCTGCGGGTAGAGCGGGGCTTCAGGCGGTCACTCGTGAGGTCATACGTCGGGTCATACGCCCTCGGACCGCCCCGTCGAATGCAGGCTATGTCTTTGTGAACGCGTGCACAAAGATTGTGTCCGATTTGCCCGGGCAACGTGACCGGGGTCACGCGCCCCCGGCGCACTGGTCTGGAACCGGCGCACGAGCACCACCGTTCCTTTTCTTCTGGGGGCAAAACCGCACACTCTCCTCAGTGAATCCCGCCCCCGAGACCAAGCCACCATCGATCCTAAGCGAGTTCCGGTCACTTTGTACTGGCCGGTCAGTCACTGAGTGCCTTGCGCAGCCGCTCCTCGTCGACACGCCAGAACGTGTGCTGACGGCCGTCGACGAGAACCACGGGGACCTGCTCCCAGTACCGGTCGTACAGCTCCCGGTCCTCGGTGATGTCCTTCCGCTCCCATGGAACGCCGAGCGCCTCGCACACCTTCTCCACCACCACCTGCGCTTCGTCGCACAGGTGACAGCCGGGCTTGCGGACGAGGGTGACGAGCCGGTCCCGTGGGGCGGCCGGAGTGTTGCGGCGGAAGAGAGGGCTCATACGGGCCATTGTCGCGCGCGCCGTAACGCCACCGCCCCCGAGAGTTCACGACGTTCGAACCGCGCGGATCCGGAACCGCCGTGCGGACTGGCTATGCTCACGCCATGGCCGCTCTCGGATGGCTCACTCCCCGTAGGCGCTCCGCCACGGCGCGGAGCGTGTTGGCAGGCGAGGCCTCGGCGGAGGCAGCACGCAAGTCGACCCAGGACATTGCCGAACGCGAACCGGAGTTCCCGGTACCCGGCGACGAACGGGCCGCCGCGTTCTTCGACCTGGACAACACCGTGATGCAGGGCGCGGCCCTGTTCCACTTCGGGCGGGGCCTGTACAAGCGGAAGTTCTTCGAGACGCGCGAGCTGGCCCGCTTCGCCTGGCAGCAGGCGTGGTTCCGGCTGGCCGGGGTCGAGGACCCCGAGCACATGCAGGAGGCCCGCGACTCCGCGCTGTCCATCGTCCAGGGTCACCGCGTCGCCGAGCTGCAGTCCATCGGCGAGGAGATCTACGACGAGTACATGGCCGAGCGGATCTGGCCGGGGACCCGGGCGCTGGCCCAGGCGCACCTCGACGCGGGGCAGCGGGTGTGGCTGGTCACGGCGGCACCGGTGGAGATCGCCCAGGTGATCGCGCGCCGGCTCGGGCTGACCGGGGCGCTGGGCACGGTCGCCGAGTCGGTCGACGGCGTGTACACCGGCAAACTCGTCGGCGAGCCGCTGCACGGTCCGGCCAAGGCGGAGGCGGTGCGCGCGCTGGCCCTCGCGGAGGATCTGGACCTGAGCCGCTGCGCGGCGTACAGCGACTCGCACAACGACATCCCGATGCTCTCGCTGGTCGGCCACCCCTACGCGATCAACCCGGACTCCAAGCTGCGCAAGCACGCCCGCCGCATGGACTGGCGCCTGCGCGACTACCGCACCGGCCGCAAGGCGGCCAAGGTCGGCATCCCCGCGGCGGCAGGCGTCGGCGCGGTGGCCGGCGGCACGGCGGCCGCCATCGCCCTCCACCGAAAGCGCCGCTGACCTCCGACCGACCTGCGGGTTGCCGCGCCAGTCCACAGGCCCCCACGCCTCCCCTGAAAGCCCGCCAAACTGCTCTACGGCAGCCTGGCCGCACGGGGGGTGGGACGTGTCCGCACGCGAGCGTCGATCACGCGGCGAGCTGATCCGGCAACGCGCACAGGGGCAGACGCCCCGGCCGGCGCCTTTCCTCGCCGACCGCGACGACAAAGCCCTCACGGAAACTCGACCGCGCTATCGCGCTCGACCCCCGCAACCCGCGCCTGGGCCCACCGGGGGAAGGTCCCTATCTGGCACAACCGCACCGATCAGGCCCCGCGTGACCGAGGGAAGCGATCCGACTGATGCTCGAGACGGTGACGTCGGAGTTCCCGGCCTGCAGGGACCGGAGGACGGAGTTGCTCAACACCCCGGAGGAGGATGCGACCCGGGCTTTCGGCCTCTTCCGGGCGCTGCTCTCCTCGAACCCGGCGAGAGCATGGCGCCGGCGGTGCGGAGCTTCCTTGCCGCGGGCCCGGATCACGACGCCGTCACCGACGTACCGCTGCATCTGGCCGAGCTCGCGGACCTGGCGGCCGCGTACGTCAGTGCCGACAGCAGCTCTCCGGGCACCGCCGGGGCGAGGGGCGGAGCGCCCTCGGGGCGGGTCAACCGGGCGCACCCTGACCGACCGCGACCGGGCCCCCCACCCCGCTCACCAACACGCCCAATCCAACTCCCGTACCCCGCAACCCTTCTGTCCAGTCCCGTTGGCTGCACACGGCCACAACTCGCCCCTCAGCACACCGGATACGAAATATTTCGGTCAACAATCGGTCACCCCACCACACGTGAACGCACGTCAACCGGTTACGGAAGCGACGTAATCGATGATTTGAGCAACTCGGTGTAGCAGAGCCTGCACGAAGCGTTATTCTCCTCAGACGCAATCCGGTACCAACCCGTCGCTACGACGGGTGAACGGTCCCGCACTGCACGTACTACGTACTGCACGTGATGGAAGCTCTGCCTCTGGGAGTCCCGTGTACCCACACGTCGGGGTTGACGCCTCGGGCCTGGCTACGCTGCGCGCGACAGTCGCGACAGCCCGAGACATGTTGCGCGGTATCGTCCCCGCCGCGCAGACCGTCCCCGCATTCGCCACCGCCCCCGCCGGCCCGTGCTACGCCCTCGCCGAAGGTACCGCCGCCGTCGGCAGACGAGGGCGCCCCGCCACCACCGCTCGCCGCCCCGCCGCCGACAGCGACAGTGCCCGGATGATGGACCTCGTGGAGCGCGCGCAGGCCGGCGAGGCGGAGGCCTTCGGGCGGCTCTACGACCAGTACAGCGACACCGTGTACCGGTACATCTACTACCGCGTGGGCGGGAAGGCGACCGCCGAGGACCTCACCAGCGAGACGTTCCTGCGGGCGCTGCGCCGCATCGGCACCTTCACCTGGCAGGGCCGCGACTTCGGCGCCTGGCTGGTGACCATCGCCCGCAACCTCGTCGCCGACCACTTCAAGTCGAGCCGCTTCCGCCTCGAGGTCACCACCGGGGAGATGCTCGACGCCAACGAGGTCGAGCGATCCCCCGAGGATTCCGTTCTCGAGTCCCTGTCCAACGCCGCCCTCCTCGATGCCGTACGACGACTCAACCCCCAACAGCAGGAATGCGTCACGCTCCGGTTCCTCCAGGGGCTGTCCGTCGCCGAGACCGCCCGGGTCATGGGCAAGAACGAGGGCGCCATCAAGACCCTCCAGTACCGGGCCGTCCGCACCCTCGCCCGGCTCCTGCCGGAAGACGCCCGCTGACCCGGGCGCCCCCGCCGGCCGGAACACGCACCGCGACAGCCAACTGACGGTACGTGTAACCCGGTTGGCTTCCTCATTCGGTCATCCGGTGTCCGTAACCCAGGTGCCGCGCCGCTCGTTGTGCGGGATACAGGCTCCCTGTGGTCACCCCCTGACCGACTTGGATCACTCGATCGTGTGGCCTTGGTCGGGCCGGGGAACCCTCAGGACCCCCTGGGGAGTCGACCGTCATGACGAGAGGAGGTGCCGCCAGTGATCGCGAACGTATCGGCGCACCGGCGGGCGAACGCCTTCGCCCAGGCCCTGGAGGAGCAGTCCGACCGGGGCACGGCGGCCGAGCAGTCCGAAGGACGGGCACCGGCACCGGCCGTCGCGGAGGGCGAGCAGGCAGAGCTGCTCGCGCTGACCTCCGGCCTCGGCGCGCTGCCCAAGCCGGAACTGGACCCCGAGGTCAAGGTCGTCCAGAGGGCCCAACTGGTGGCCGCGTTCGAGGCCATGCTCCAGGAAGGCACCGCGGCGGGCGAGGCGACGGATCAGGCCGTACCCGAACAGCGTTCGCGCCGATCCCGGGGCGCACACCGGGCGACCCCGCTGGGCAGGCTACGACCGCGATCGCGGCTGGCCAAAGGGCTCACCGCGAGCGGACTCACCGTCGGTGTCGCCGCCGGCGCCCTCGGCGGAGTCGCCGCCGCCAGCTCCGACGCCCTGCCCGGCGACTCCCTCTACGGGATCAAGCGCGGAATCGAAGACGTCAAGCTCGGACTTGCCGACGGCAGCGACGAGCGCGGCCGGGTCTACCTCGACCACGCCTCCACCCGCCTGGGCGAAGCACGCCGGCTGATGGAGCGCGGCCGCAGCGGGCCCCTCGACCACGAGTCCCTCGGCGAGATCCGCCGCGCCCTCTCCGGCATGCGGCACGACGCCTCCGAGGGCCACCGGCTGCTCCGCGAGGCGTACGAGCGGGACCCGGACTCCCTGAGCCCCATGCAGGCGCTCTCCTCCTTCTCCCAGGCCCACCGCAAGGCCTGGAGCACGCTCCGCGACCGGCTGCCGGTGCAGTTGGGGGACGTCAGTCAGCAGGTCTCGTCGGTGTTCGACGCCATAGACGAAGACGTCGCCCCGCTCCGGTCCATGCTCCCCCAGCCCCCGACCGACAAGGTGGGCGAGGGGGCACGGCACAGCGGCTCCGAGCCGGCATCCGGCGACCCGTCGGCGTCCCGCCCCGCTCAGTCCCCCGGCACCGGCGACGACACCTCCGGCGACAGCAGTTCGCGCCGGGCCGATCCGTCCCGTTCCGCCGACGCCGACCGCGAGAGCGACAGCCTGCTCGGCGGCAACACCGGCGGTCTGCTCGACCCGCCGAAAGAGAGCGGCGGACTCGCCACCACACCGCCGCCCACGGGCGACATCACCCGACCCCCCGCCCCCGACGTCACCCTCCCACCTCTCCTGCCCGGTCTCCTCCCGGGTCTGGGCATCGACGCCAAGGGCGCGGAATAGGGCTGGGGGCGCCCCCACCAAGGGGCGCCCCCAGCACCGCACGCACCACGCCGCCGGTCAGAAGAACACGGGTCTCGAAGGCAACCTCAGAAGAACACCGACCGCCGCTGCACCAGCAGCTTGGCCCCTCCTGTCTGCCGTCCTCGCACTGCTTCGCAGGCTTCGGACAGCTGCGCCGGACTCCGTCCGCCGGCTCACCGCCCGGCCTCGAAGGCAACCTCAGAAGAACACCGACCGCCGCTGCACCAGCAGCTTGTACAGCGTGTGCTGGATCTCTTCCCTGACCTGGTCCGTCAGGTTGAACATCAGCATCGGGTCCTCCGCCGCCTCCGGCGGATAGCCGTCCGTCGGGATCGGCTCACCGAACTGGATCGTCCACTTCGTCGGCAGCGGCACCGCACCCAGCGGCCCGAGCCACGGGAACGTGGGCGTCAGCGGGAAGTACGGAAAGCTCAGCAGCCGGGCCAGCGTCTTCGCGTTGCCGATCATCGGATAGATCTCCTCCGCCCCGACGATCGAGCACGGAACGATCGGCACCCCTTGCCGCAGCGCGGTCGACACGAACCCGCCCCGCCCGAAGCGCTGCAGCTTGTACCGCTCACCGAAGGGCTTCCCGATGCCCTTGAAACCCTCCGGCATCACTCCGACCAGTTCCCCCTGCGCCAGCAGCCGCTCCGCGTCCTCCGCGCAGGCCAGGGTGTGCCCGAGCTTCCGGGCGAGTTCGTTGACCACCGGCAGCATGAACACCAGGTCCGCCGCCAGCAGCCGCAGATGACGGTCACCCGGGTGATGGTCGTGCACGGCGACCTGCATCATCAGGCCGTCCACCGGCACCGTCCCGGAGTGGTTGGCGACGATCAGCGCGCCGCCCTCCGACGGAATGTTCTCGATGCCCTTCACATCGACCCGGAAGTACTTCTCGTACACCGGACGCAGCAGGGACATCAGAACCTGGTCGGTGAGCTCCTCGTCATAGCCGAAATCGTCGACCTCGTAGTCCCCGGTGACGCGGCGGCGCAGAAAGGCCAGGCCGCTCGCGATCCGCCGCTCCAGGCCGCCGTCGCCGTCACCGGCGCTCTGGGCGGCCGGCTCCTGAGGCTGCTCGTCCTCACCGGTCACCGGACCATCATCCTGTACGGAGGCCACGCCCGGCAGTGGCTGGACGTCCCCCACCGCCGCGGGCCCCGGGCCGCCCTGGCGCCGGCTCCCCGCACTGCGGCGGCGCGACGGGCGCTGCCCGGCACCGCCGCGGGAACGGTGGTCGTCATCGAACGGAATGACCTTGGCGTCCGCCATCGTTGCTGCGCTCCTCAGTTGGCGCTCTGCGTCGGGGAGTGACCGCTGTCCGGCAGGGACAGCGCGGCGATCCGGTCGACGGCCCCCGCGAGGGCCTCCGGCGGAAGCAGTCCGGGACCACGACTGCGCACAAACTCGGAAAACGTTTCGGCAGTCGAGTACTTCGGGGTGAAACCCAGCGTCTCCCGCATCTGGTCCGTCGCCACCACCCGCCCGTGGGTGAGCAGCCGGATCTGCTCGGGCGAGAAGTCCGTCATCCCCAGCGTACGCACCAGCGACCCCGCCCAGGTGACCGCGGGAAGCAGCAGCGGCACCGTGGGCCGGCCCAGCCGCCGCGAGCACTGCGAGAGCAGCAGCACGCCGTCGCCGGCGATGTTGAAGGTTCCGCTGTTGAGCGTGGACCGCCGGGGCTCGTGCGCACCGATCCGCAGCACCTCGATGACGTCGTCCTCGTGCACGAACTGCAGCCGGGGGTCGTAGCCGAACACGGTCGGCAGCACCGGCAGCGAGAAGTACGAGGCGAGCGGACTGTCCGCGGCCGGACCCAGGATGTTGGCGAACCTGAGCACGCACACGGCGACATCCGGGCGGCGGCGCGCGAAGCCGCGCACATAGCCCTCGACCTCGACCGTGTCCTTCGCGAAGCCGCCGCTGGGCAGCGACTTGGGCGGTGTCGTCTCGGTGAAGACCGCCGGATCACGCGGCGCCGAACCGTAGACGTTCGTACTGGACTTCACGACCAGCCGCTTGATGCTCGGGGACTTCTGGCAGGCACCCAGCAGCTGCATGGTGCCGATGACGTTGGTCTCCTTCAGCGCCGTCCGGCTGGAGCTGCCCAGCGGCGTGCCCGTGACGTCGAGGTGGACGACCGTGTCGGCGCCCGTCTCGGCGAGCACCCGCGCGATGGTGGGCAGCCGGATGTCCGCCTGGACGAATTCGGCGCCGCCCAGATGGTGCTCGGGTGGGACCGCGTCCACGCCGACGACCCGGTCCACCTCCGGATCCCGCAGGATCCGCCGGACGAAACGGCCGCCCAGCTGCCGGGCCACCCCGGTGACGAGCACGACCTTGCCCAAGATCAGCGCCTTTCTCTCGTCCTGCTCCCGACGGCCAACCTATCGGGTCACCGTCGCTCTGTGGAACCAAGCGAATGCTTGAAGTGACGACAGCCCCGGACGTACGAACGTCCCGCACCCATGCCGCCCAGGACACACGGACGACAGTGGCCCCCCACCGGACTGCGGTGGGGGGCCACTGGACACGCTTTCGCGCTGTCGCTTACTTCTTGTTGCGACGCTGGACGCGCGTGCGCTTGAGCAGCTTGCGGTGCTTCTTCTTGGCCATCCGCTTGCGCCGCTTCTTGATAACAGAGCCCACGACTACCCTCGCTCACTTCTCATCACTCGGTGTTTGGGCGCCATGGGCCCACACGACCTACGAGGGGTTAGCCTACCCGCCCGAGCGCTGAGGTCGTAATCGAGGTGACCGGGGAGGCCCATGAGTACCCGGTACGGGTCTCCCCGACACGCCGTCAGGGGGTTTCCACCCCCACATAGCTCTCGCGGAGGTACTCGTGAACCGCTTGCTCGGGGACGCGGAAGGACCGCCCCACCCGGATCGCGGGCAGATGACCGCTGTGCACCAGCCGGTACACGGTCATCTTCGACACTCGCATCACCGAGGCGACTTCCGCCACGGTAAGGAACTGAACCTCGTTCAGAGGCCTCTCGCCAGCTGCAGCCATGACACACCTGAACCTTCCGCACTCGACGGCCACCGGCTTCCCCTTCCGGTGACTCTTCGTCGCTGCGTGCTCACTCCCCAATGTAGGGGCGGGTGATGCGAGTGGGGAAGAGGTGCAGCCATCGGCGACCTACTGTGACAGACACGCTCGATTGAGTACGTAGCGGGTCAGCGGCAGGTAGTAATCGGACCGCACGCCGTCATCAAGTGGAACGACGAGGGACACGGCGCCCTCGGCCTCCCCGACGAACGGGGCGGGGTCGTTCACATCGGCGAGTCCCACGGTGTCGAACCCCAGCTGACCTGCACCGCAGACCCAGCCGTGGTCTCCGATCACCAGCCCGGGGAGCGGCCCGCCGGCGTCGGCCGCCGCGGCGAGCGCGGTCCGAACCGGGAGAGGGGAGTGCGTATGTGCGCCGGGCTCACAACCGGGGCGTTGCGAGGTCGCGCCCCGGACCAGCCCGACTCCTCGTACGTAGTCGAGGTTGTACGTACGTAGGCCGAACCGGGTCGTTATGTCGACACGGCGACCCTGCGCCGGAGTGAGGACGGTACATCCCGCTGACGACAAACCGTCTGCCAGAGCCGCGTAGAAACCGAGCAGCCGGTGCGGGTGCCCGGTCCCGAGAAGGACCGGCACACGGCACCGGGCGACCGCGGCCAGCCGCTCCGCACAGGCGTCCAGGGCGGCCAGGGTGCGCCCGGGGTCGATCACATCATGGCCGAACGTATGCGCGGGATCGGCCGAAACCCCGCACCTTGCCGACATCAGGGCCAGCAGATCCCGCTGCCCCCATACCCCCTGCGGATCCAATCCGATCAGCAGACGCGGATCCCGCGCCGCGAACAACCGGTAACTCCGAAGGCTCTCCTCCCGGGTCGTACCCACCACCCCGGCCAGCCGGGCAGCAAGGAGATGCGCACGAAGGCCGTCGGTGGTCAGCACATGAGCGATGGTGCGCTACACCGGGGCCCGGCGCGGCCGGAACGGCACCGACACCGCACGGTTGGCCCAACGGCCGGCGGACTTCGCCGGACAGGCCCTACGGCAGCAGCCCCCGCAGCGGGAACACCGCGCGCCGGGTCGCCAGGATCGCCTGGTCCAAACGGTCCGCCGGGTCGTACCCCTCGTCCCACGCGGCCCAGGAGACCGGCCACCGCCCGTCCGTCATCCGCCGGGGTGCCGGCTGCCGGGTCCGGGCGTAGACCTGCTGCCGCCAGCTCTCGGGAATCATCGTCGTCGGCTCCACGGGCCGCTCGGCCGCGATACCCACCAGATGGGTCCAGGACCGCGGCACGACCTCCACCACCGCGTATCCGCCACCGCCCAGCGCCACCCACCGCCCGTCGGCGTACTCGTGCGCCAGTTCGTGACAGGCCACCTGCACCCCCCGCTGCGCGTCCAGCGACACCGCCAGATGCGCCAGCGGATCCTCGAAATGCGTATCGGCCCCGTGCTGCGTCACCAGCACCTGCGGCCGGAAGTCCGCCAGCAGCTCCGGTACGACGGAGTGGAACGCCCGCAGCCACCCGGCGTCCCCGGTCCCGGCCGGCAGGGCGACGTTGACCGCACTGCCCTCCGCCGTGCCCGCTCCGGTCTCCTCCGGCCATCCGGTCTGCGGGAACAGCGTCCGCGGATGCTCGTGCAGCGAGATCGTCAGCACACGCGGGTCCTCCCAGAACGCCGCCTGCACCCCGTCCCCGTGATGCACGTCCACATCGATGTACGCGACCCGCTCGGCCCCCAGTTCCAGCAGCCGGGCGATCGCCAGCGAGGCGTCGTTGTACACACAGAAGCCGGAGGCGGCCCCGGGCATCGCATGGTGCAGCCCCCCGGCGAAGTTCACCGCGTGCGGCGCCTCCCCCCGCCACACGGCCTCCGCCGCCCCCACCGACTGCCCCGCGATCAGCGCCGACACCTCGTGCATCCCGGCGAACGCGGGATCGTCCATCGTGCCCAGCCCGTACGACTGGTCCGCCAGCTCGGGGCTGGCCGAAGCGGTCCGCACCGCCTCGATGTAGTCCTCCCGGTGGACGAGCCGCAACGTCGACTCCCCGGCCGCCTTCGCGGCGACCACCTCCACCTCCCGGTCGAGCCCGAAGGCTCCGACCAGACTCCGGGTGAGGGCGAGCCGGACCGGGTCCATCGGATGGTCCCGGCCGAAGTCATAGCCCGTTACTGCCTCGTCCCACATCAGCTGTGCGCGGCCGCTCATGACCGCCACCGTATCGGTCCTGTTGAGGCGCGAACGACCGGTAGGGCCCGGGGGTACTGGTGGGTACTGGTGAATCGGTTTTAGTTTTCGTAGAGCAGTGCTGCCAACTCCCGCATGTCGTCGAAGAGCCCGGTGGCCCCGACGAGCCTCTCGGCCGGCGTCATCGCGGTGAACCCGTACACGTCCATCCCGGCCGCGACCGCCGCACGCACGCCCAGCGGACTGTCCTCGACGACCACACACCGCTCGGGTGCCGCACCCATCCGCTCGGCCGCGTGCAGAAAGAGATCGGGGGCCGGCTTGCCCCGTCCCACGTCCTGTGAGCTGAAGATGCGCTCGTCCTCGAACCATCGCTCGAGCCCTGTCGTGCGGTGCCCCACCCTGATCCGCTCATGGCTCCCGGACGACGCCACACAGTAGGGCACACCGTCCGCGGCCAGCTTCTCCAGTACGTCCATGGCCCCGACGACGGGCTTCAATTCCCGCTCGAACGCGGCGAAGACACGGGCGTGGAAGACGTCGTCGAAGTCCACCGGCAACCGCTGCCCGGTCCGCTCCTCGACGAGATCGTGCACGCGATGCAGGGCGGAGCCCATGTAGTCACGGATGGAGTCCTCGTACGTGGTCGGGTGACCGAGCTCGGTGAGATAGGCGGCCAGGAGCTGGTTGGAGATCGGCTCACTGTCGACAAGAACACCGTCGTTGTCGAAGATGACGAGGTCATAGCGCATGACACGACCCTAAACGCAGAAAACCCCGCACCGTTACGGTGCGGGGTTTCCCCTAATAATTGTTCGGCGGCGTCCTACTCTCCCACAGGGTCCCCCCTGCAGTACCATCGGCGCTGTAAGGCTTAGCTTCCG